>NZ_CP095554.1:2690000-2990000 GCF_023078375.1 Roseomonas gilardii subsp. gilardii
GCTCACTGGTCTAATAGCTGTCTTGCGGCGAAAATGTAACGGGGCTCAAGCCACGTGCCGAAGCTGTGGATGCATGCGCAAGCATGCGTGGTAGCGGAGCGTTCCGTAGGCCTGCGAAGGCAGACCCGTGAGGGCTGCTGGAGGTATCGGAAGTGCGAATGCGGACATGAGTAGCGATAAACAGGGTGAGAACCCCTGTCGCCGAAAGTCCAAGGGTTCCTGCGCAAGGTCAATCCGCGCAGGGTGAGCCGGCCCCTAAGGCGAGGGCGAAAGCCGTAGTCGATGGGAACCAGGTGAATAGTCCTGGGCCTGACAGACGTGACGGCTGCGAAATTCCGTCATCCCTTATCGGATTGGGATGGCGGCTGGAGCAGCCCAGGAAATAGCGCTGTCGATAAGACCGTACCCGAAACCGACACAGGTGGACTGGTTGAGAATACCGAGGCGCTTGAGAGAACCATGCTGAAGGAACTAGGCAAATTACTCGCGTAACTTCGGGATAAGCGAGACCCGCCGCTGGGCAACCAGAGGCGGGTGGCACAGACCAGGGGGTAGCGACTGTTTAGTAAAAACACAGGGCTCTGCGAAATCGAGAGATGACGTATAGGGTCTGACACCTGCCCGGTGCCGGAAGGTCAAGGGGAGATGTGCAAGCATCGAACCGAAGCCCCGGTAAACGGCGGCCGTAACTATAACGGTCCTAAGGTAGCGAAATTCCTTGTCGGGTAAGTTCCGACCTGCACGAATGGTGTAACGACTTCCCCACTGTCTCCAGCATGGACTCAGCGAAATTGAATTCCCCGTGAAGATGCGGGGTACCCGTGGTCAGACGGAAAGACCCTATGAACCTTTACTGCAGCTTCGCAGTGGTGCCAGGAAGGAACTGTGTAGGATAGGTGGGAGCCATCGAAACCCGGGCGCCAGCTCAGGTGGAGGCAACCTTGAAATACCACCCTGTTTCTTTCTGGCATCTCACTGAGCCCGGTCAGCCCGGGCCAGGACCCTGCGTGGTGGGCAGTTTGACTGGGGCGGTCGCCTCCCAAAGTGTAACGGAGGCGCGCGATGGTGGGCTCAGGCCGGTCGGACATCGGCTGTTGAGTGCAAAGGCATAAGCCCGCCTGACTGCGAGCGCGACAGCGCGAGCAGAGACGAAAGTCGGCCTTAGTGATCCGGTGGTCCCGCGTGGAAGGGCCATCGCTCAACGGATAAAAGGTACTCTAGGGATAACAGGCTGATCTCCCCCAAGAGTCCACATCGACGGGGAGGTTTGGCACCTCGATGTCGGCTCATCGCATCCCGGGGCTGGAGCAGGTCCCAAGGGTTCGGCTGTTCGCCGATTAAAGCGGTACGTGAGCTGGGTTTAGAACGTCGTGAGACAGTTCGGTCCCTATCTGCCATGGGTGTTGGAGACTTGCGAGGATCTGTCCCTAGTACGAGAGGACCGGGATGGACGCACCTCTGGTGCACCGGTTGTGGCGCCAGCCGCATCGCCGGGTAGCTAAGTGCGGAACGGATAACCGCTGAAGGCATCTAAGCGGGAAACCAGCCTCAAAACCAGGTCTCCCCAAGGGCCGTGGAAGACCACCACGTCGATAGGTCGCAGGTGGAAGTGCAGCAATGCATGCAGCCGAGCGATCCTAATCGCCCGATCGAACTCCATCTCCCCCACACCGCAGCCCCCCTCAACAAGGGGACACCGCGCGCAGCACCAAAGCGCACCCGCTCACCACACACACTCACACACCCACCCAACACGCCCCCTCAGAGCAGCCCGCACGCCACAACAGCAGCCTGCCCCAGATCCCCCCATCACCCCAGCATCTGGTCGTACACACTACACCCGGTTCCCATCCGGTGGCCTGGTGGCCCTAGCGAGGCTGCCACACCCGATCCCATCCCGAACTCGGCCGTGAAACGCCTCAGCGCCCATGGTACTGCGTCTCAAGACGCGGGAGAGTCGGTCGCCGCCAGGCCGCCCGATGGGAACCCAATCACAACTTACGACCAGTTCAGCACACTCAGATCCCAACGCGGGGTGGAGCAGCCCGGTAGCTCGTCAGGCTCATAACCTGAAGGTCACAGGTTCAAATCCTGTCCCCGCATCCAAAATCATTTCCCAAAAAATATGCGTCGCACCAGAATCTGCTCGTAAACCGATGCCGATGTTCGTGGTTCCGAAGCGTTTCTCCAGAACCACGAACCCGCCCATCAGACCCGGAACTTGTAGTCCTTGCCCGGCTTCCGCTCGACATCCGGCGGAAAGCTCGCGCGCTTGTCCGCGAAATACTGCGCGCAATGGTCGCCGTCCGAGAGCAGGTTGTACGTCAGGTACAGGATCCGCCTCGCCGCATCCGTCATGTTCGCTTCCGAGGCGTGAGGGGCGTAGCTGTCGAAGAACAGCACGTCACCCGGCTCCGTCGGCACGGCAATAAGCTTGAATTTCGCCATCTGCTCGGTGCTCAACGGCTTCCATTCATCGCCGATCAATCCGGCCAGACGCGGCGCATCGGTCATCTGCAGGCAACCATTCTCTTCCGTGGCACGATCGATGCAGACCAGCGCCGTGACGAAGATCGGCGCATAGACGGACCAGCCGGCCTGCTGATCCTGATGCGGCTCGAAGCCTGCGCCGCCGGGCATCTTGAAGTTGATCTTGTCCTTGAAGAGCGTCACGGGTCCGCCCATCAGCTGCGCCACGGCCGCTTCCAGCCGGCTGTCGCGAACGAGATCCTTGAAGCCCTGATGAAAGGGGCAGAAGTTCTCGATGCGCTGGATCACACGCTCGCCGCTGCGCAGCAGGCTGTCCTCGCGATAGACCATGTGGCGCCCTGGCACCTCAGGAGCGGCCACCAGCTCATCTGTCCAGCGCGAGATCGCCCGCGCTTCCTCCGGACTGTAGAAGCCGCGCGCCGCGACCCATCCGGTCCTCGCGTAATGCGCCACGTCATCAGCGGAGAGGGGGGCTGCCTTTGTCGGGACGGAAAGCTTCAGAGTCTCGTTCATGCCGGGCTCGCAACCTGAAGATGTGGAAGGATGACGTTCTCCGCACGGAGAACGTCCTCGGGAAAGTCGATCTCGGTCCAGGGCAGGTCGCTGATATCCACGGCCTGGAAACGGGCCGGCTCGGCCAGGATCAGGTCGCGGATCGCCTCCTCGTATTCGACCTTCTTTTCGCCGCGCTGGACATAATCCTCGCACCGCGCCGCCAGAAGCCCCGCCATCTCTGGCGAGAAGCGGAAGAAGCCCACAGATTCGCCATGCCAGTCATGCATACGCTCCGGCCTCTTCCGGAAATCCACGATCAGCCCATCCCGGAAACAGATCTTCACCGGTTCGTCCCCCGGCTCGATTTCCAGGTCCACCAGCAGGAGATTCTCGCCCGGCGCATGCAGGAGCCGGCCCAGCATGGCAGGATCGTAGAGAACATCGCCGTCCATCAGGAGCACCGGCCCACCCCACCGCAGCGTGTCCGCCTGCACGGCCAGTGACACGAGGCTACCCTGGCGGAAATCCGGGTTCTCCACGAAATGCACGCGATCCTGCCAGCCAAGACGCTCGACCTCTGCCCGGATCAGTTCTCCGTGATAGCCGATGGTGATGGCCACCTGGCGGATGCCATGCGCCTCCAGCGCGGCGAGGTGCCGGGCCAGGAGCGTGTGGCCGCCGAATTCCAGCAGGATCTTGGGCCTGTCATCGGAACGGCCCAGGCGCTGTCCGACGCCAGCGGCCAGGATGATCGCGACCGCCTCACATTGCGGCACGGCAAGATATGACGACAAATCAAGGTTTCCGTTTCTGGCTTCCGGCCCATTGAACGATAAGGATGACAGTTCGATGTAGGCAAGACCGGCCGACGGTGTCCTCGTGCACCTGTCCCGGTTGTTGGGGAACCAAGCTTTGAGAAGTGATGTGGATCAGCTCGCCGCGCCGCGCCCGGACCAGTCGCGGCGGAAGGAGAGCCGCTTTGCCGCTCTGCGCCGGGAAATCACCTCGCCGACCCTTTCCTTCCTGATGGAGGCTCATGACGGCCTCTCCGCGAAGATCGTGGAAGAGGCGGGCTTCCGTGGTGTCTGGGCCTCCGGACTCACGACCTCCGCCGCGCTGGGCCTGCGTGACAGCAACGAGGCATCCTGGACCCAGGTGCTGGACGTGCTGGAATACATGTCCGATGCGACGACGCTGCCGATCCTGGTGGATGGCGATACGGGCCACGGCAACTTCAACAATGTCCGCCGCTTCGTGCGCAAGCTCTGCGAACGTGGCATTGCTGGCGTGTGCATCGAGGACAAGCTCTTCCCAAAGACCAACTCCTTCATCGGGGAGGCGCAGCCGCTCGCCGACATCGATGAGTTCTGCGGCCGCATCAAGGCCGGCAAGGACAGCCAGACGGATGATGACTTTGTCCTTGTCGCGCGTGTCGAGGCGCTGATCTCCGGTCACAGCATGGAGGAGGCGCTGCACCGGGCCGAGCGCTATCACGCGGCTGGCGCCGACGCGATCCTGATCCACTCCAAGAAGTCGAAGGCCGACGAGATCTTCACCTTCGCGGAACGCTGGGGCCATCGCTGCCCGCTCGTGATCGTGCCGACGATGTACTATGCGACGCCGACGGATCTGTTCCGCCAGGCGGGCATTTCCACCATCATCTGGGCCAACCACCTGCTGCGCGCCTCGATCACGGCGATGCGCGAGACGGCGGCGCGCATCCACGAGGATGAGTCGCTGATGCGCGTGGAAGGCAGCGTCGCCTCGGTGAAGGACATCTTCCGCCTTGCCGGCAATGCCGAGCTGGAGGAGGCCGAGAAGCGCTACCTCCCGGCCCGCGCCGCGGCAGGGGCGGTGGTCCTGGCCGCTTCCGCCGGCGAACTTGGCGGCCTCACCGCGGACCAGCCGAAATGCATGGTCGATGTGCGCGGCCAGTCGCTGCTGCAGCGCCTGGTCGGCACGCTGCGCGAGAGTGGTGTCCGCGACGTGTCGGTGGTGCGTGGCTACCGCAAGGAAGCGGTCGCCATGTCCGGCGTGCGGATGATCGACAACGACCGGTACGCGGAAACGGGCGAGATCTGGTCGCTGGCCCAGGCCCGCGAGGCGATCAAGGGCGAGACGGTGATCGCCTATGGCGATGTGCTGTTCCGTCGCTACATCCTGGACAGCCTGCTCTCCTCCTCCGCCGACATTGTCGTGGCGGTGGATGCGCTGGACAAGACGCAGGACGGCACCCGCCCGAACAAGCGCGATGGTGTGGTGGCCGACAAGCGCTTCTCCGGCGACTATCTCGACGACGCGCCGGCGCATCTCGTCTCCATGACGCATGGCGGCTCGGCCTCCGAGGAAAGCTGCGGCGAATGGATCGGCCTTGCCCGCTTCAGCGCCCGCGGGGCCCTGTGGCTGCAGGAGGAACTCGACGCCATGGCGGCCGAGGGTCTATTGGAGGGCGGTGACATGCCGCTGCTGCTGACGCGCCTCGCCGCGAAGCATCCGGTGCGGGTGAAGTACTTCACTGGGCACTGGCTCGACGTGGACACGCTGACCGACCTCGCCGAGGCCCGAAAATTCACCTGAGACCATGATCACAGCATTGGAGTTTCTCCACGAAGCCGGCAAAGCCGGCTTCGACTTCTATACGGGCGTGCCCTGTTCCTTCCTGACCCCGCTGATCAACGGCGTCCTGTCCGCGCCGGGCCTCGCCTATGTCGGCGCAGCCAGCGAGGGGGAGGCCGTGGCCATCGCCGCCGGCGCCTGGCTGGCGGGGCGGCGGACCGTGGTGATGTGCCAGAATTCGGGGCTGGGGAATGCGGTGAACCCGCTGACCTCGTTGAGCCACCCCTTCCGCATCCCGACCCTCTTCGTCACCACCTGGCGGGGAGAGCCGGGCATTCCGGACGAGCCGCAACACGAGCTGATGGGGGAGATCACCCAGGACCTGATCGCCCTGATGCGGCTGGAACAGGCGCCTTTCCCGGCCGGGCCCGCAGCCCTGGCACCGGCCCTGGCGCAGGCCGTCACCCGGATGGAGGCGACCGGGCTTCCCTATGCCTTCGTCATGCGCAAGGGCGACGTGGCCGACAGTCCGCTGGACCAGGCGTCGCGGCCCCTGCCGCCGCCAGGCCGGCGTTCGGATCACCCGGGGGAGGGCGAGCGCCCCACCCGTGCCGCCGTGCTGGAGCGCTTCCTCTCCATCGTGCCGGAGGAGGCGGCGGTGGTCGCCACCACCGGCAAATGCGGGCGGGAACTCTTCACCCTCGCGGACCGGGAGCAGCATCTCTATCAGGTCGGCTCCATGGGCGGGGCCAGTGGCATGGGTCTGGGCATCGCCCTGAACAGCTCGCGCCTCGTGGTGGTGCTGGATGGTGACGGGGCGGCGCTGATGAAGCTCGGCAGCCTCGCCACGATCGGCGCCCATGCGCCGGAGCGGCTGGTCCATGTGATCCTGGACAATGGCGTGCACGACTCGACGGGCGGGCAGGCGACGGTCTCCGCCTCGGTGGATTTCGCCGGTGTCGCGCTGGCCTGCGGCTATCGCACCGCCGCCTCCTGCGCTTCCCTGGGCGGGTTCGAGGCCGCGTTCCGGCAGGCTCTGGCCACGGGCGGCCCGGCGCTGATCCATGCCCGGATCGCCCCCGGCTCCATGGCGAAGCTCGGCCGCCCGACCGTCAAGCCGCCGGAGGTGGCGCGGCGTTTCCGGGCCTTCCTCGCCCGGCCGCTCGCGGAGGCGGCTTCCGCGTGATCTGGTCCACCGCCCTCAGCCTCGTCATCGGCCTCGCCGCCTTCCTCACGCTGATCCTCACCAGCGACCCGGCCCAGATCCTGGCGCTGCTGCTCCAGACGGGCTGGGGCCTGCTGCTGGTGGCGGCGCTGCATGTGCCGCAGATCTTCTGCTCCGCCCTGGGCTGGCAGCCGCTGATCGAGGACCCGCGCAAGCCGGGGCTGCTGGCGCTCACCAAGCTGCGCTGGGTGCGGGAATCCGCCAATGCCATGCTGCCCTTCGTGCAGGTGGCAGGAGAGCTGGCGCGGGCGCAGCTCCTGCTCCGCCGCGGGGTCGGACGCATCCGCGTGGTGGCCAGCATCGCCGTCGATCTCGCCACGGAGATGGCCTCGCAGATCGTCTTCTCCCTGATGGGCGTGGCCGTGCTGCTGCTGATCCCGCATGAGGGCGGCGACACGGTGACGCACTGGCTGATCGCGGCCACGCTGCTCGGCGGTGGGCTGACTGTGGCCTTCATGCTGGCGCAGCGCTTCGGCCTGTTCCGGCTGGTTGAGAAGATGCTGCCGCGCTTCGCCGCCCGGGCGGGCTGGGCCTCGCTGGGGGACATGACCGGGCTGAACGAGGCCGTGCTGCGCCTCTACCGCCAGCCGTCGCATCTCTGGCGCAGCGGCGCGGGGCACCTGGCCTCCTGGCTGATCGGCGTCGTGGAAACCTGGGCGGCGATGTGGCTGCTGGGCATCGAGGCCGGCTTCGCCGAGGCCATGGTGATCGAGAGCCTGGGCCAGGCGGTGCGCAGCGCCGGCTTCTTCATCCCTGGCGCGCTGGGGGTGCAGGAGGGCGGCTATGTCCTGCTTTGCGGCCTGTTCGGCATTCCGGCCGACCAGGCCCTGGCCCTGGCGCTGATCCGGCGGCTGCGCGACATGGCCCTGGGCCTGCCGGGGCTGATCGTCTGGCGCTGGGATGCCTCGGGGCCGGGCTTCGGCGGCCCCGCTTTGGCCGGTGGAATGGGAAAGCACTGAGATGACGGCCGAACCGACCCCCATCCTCCTGACGCCGGGCCCGCTGACCACGCGGATCGAGACGCGGCGGGCCATGCTGCGCGACTGGGGCTCGCGCGATCCGGGCTTCATCGCCCTGACCGCGGAGCTGCGGCAGCGGCTGCTGGATGTCGCGAAGGGGCAGGGGAGCCATGTGGCGGTGCCCCTCCAGGGCTCCGGCACCTTCATCGTCGAGGCCGCGATCGCCACGCTGATCGCGCCGGAGGACAAGCTGCTGGTCCTCTGCAACGGCGCCTATGGCGAGCGCATGGTGACCATCGCCCGCCGCCTGGGGCGGCAGGTGGAGGCGCTGCGCTGGCCGGAGGACCGGGTGGCGGAGCCCGCCCGCGTCGCCGGGGCGCTGCGGGCCGACCCCGCCATCACCCATGTCGCCCTGGTCCATTGCGAGACGACCACCGGCATCCTGAACCCTCTGCCGGAGATCGCCGCCGCCGTGGCGGAGGCGGGGCGGCACCTGCTGCTGGATGCGATGAGCAGCTTCGGCGCCCTGCCGATCGACCTTTCCGCCCAGCCGGTGGCGGCGGTGCTGGCCTCCTCGAACAAATGCCTGGAGGGCGTGCCGGGGATCGGTTTCGCCCTGGTGCGCGAGGAGGTCCTGGCGGCGCGCAAGGGCAACAGCCCTTCCGTCAGCCTTGACCTGGAGGCGCAGTGGCGCGGTTTCGAGGGCAATGGCCAGTGGCGCTTCACCCCGCCGGTGCAGGTGGTGGCCGCGCTGGTCGAGGCGCTGCGCCTGCTGGAGGCCGAGGGCGGGCCGGAGGCGCGCCGGGCGCGCTACGGCAACAATCTCCGCACCCTGCTGGCGGGGATGCGGCGCCTGGGCTTCGAACTCTACCTCGATGAGGCAGTGCAGGCGCCCATCATCGCCACCTTCCGCTCACCGGAGGGATTCGACTTCCGGCGCTTCTACGACGCGCTGGCGGAGCGGGGCTTCCTGATCTACCCGGGCAAGCTGACCCAGGCGGAGAGCTTCCGCATCGGCTGCATCGGCGCGCTGGGGCAGGGGGAGTTCGAGCGGCTCCTCATCGCCGTGGAAGAGGTCCGGGCCTCCGCCTGAAGCGGAGGCACCGGGGGTTATTGCAGGGCACCCCAGCGCGCCGTCGCGGGCTCCGCATTGGCCCATTTCCAGCCCGTTGCCTGCCGGCAGATCATGCCCAGGAAGGTCTGCGTCTCTCCTTCCACGGTCAGTGCCAGCTCACGGCAATGCGCCAGGGGGAGTCGATCTCCCGCACCACCTCGACCTGTCCCTTGGCGTCGCTATAGCCGAAGGGCAGGTCGTGCTCGATCTTCCAGTCCACCCGCGTGCCGGGCGGCGCCGCTCCGGCCGCCGCGCTGATCGCGTCCTGCTCGCCCTGGTGCAGCTTGCGGGTCACGTATTTCACGGTCGCGTTGGTACCGGCCTCGACCCCCACCGCCACGGCATAGCCCACCGCCGGGTTCGTGGTCGCCGCCCCGGTCGCGATGCCGGCGATGCCGCCGACGACACCACCCGCGGAACTGCATCCCGCGAGCATCCCAGCGGACAGCAGAGCCAGCCAGCCCCCGGCTCTCCCTCCAGCCCTCACTGCAGCGCGCCCCAGCGCTCGGTGGCGGGTTCGGCGCTGGCCCAGGACCAGCCCTCCTTGTTGCGGCAGATCGCGGCGGTGAAGAATTCCTGCTTCACGCCCTGCTTCGCCTCCTCCTCCACGGAGAAGATGATCTCGCGGCATTGCAGGTCCTTGCCGCCGATTTCGCGGACCACGGTGACCTTGCCGTGCTGGTCGGGGAGGATGGCGGTGTCGTGGACGACCTTCCAGCTCGCCACCTGGCCCAGGGGCACAGGGCCGGCGGCATCGGCGATGGCCTGCTGCTCGGTGTGCTGGGCCTTGCGGAAGGCGTATTGCAGCCCGGCCTGGGCGACCGCGCGGACGCCGAAGCCGATGCCGGTCGCCACGGCGCCGTTATCCGTCACCGCCGTCGCCAGGGCAGCGCCGCCGATACCGGCGACATCCGCCGTGCCTTCCTGCAGCAGGGACTGGCAGGCGCCGAGACCCAGCAGGGGCGTGAGAAGAAGCAGCCGGACAAGCCGGGGGTGGGAGCGACCGGAGGCTTCCATGCCGTGCCTGGGTATCCTTGGAGAAAGAAGAAGGTATGTGCTGGTCAGGAGGCGATCCGGTTCCGCCGCCGCCCGGTCAGCCCCAGCCAGAGCGCGGCCAGCGGCGTGATGACCGCGGCGGCCCAGAGCATCGGCACGGAGAGGCCGAGCCAGACCAGGACGGGCACGAAGACCATGGCATCGTCGGGATCGACGGTCAGGCCCGGCGCGATCTGGTAGCCGCGCAGCTCGCCCAGCTTCAGCACGTTGAGCTGCCAGAACAGCGCCCCGATGCCGAGGCCGGCGACCACGCCCAGGAGTGGTCCGGTGAGGTTCAGGATGGGGATCAGCCCCACGCCGATGCCGATGAAGGCGATGATGTTCGAGGAGCAGTCGCTGATCAGGTCGTAGCGGTGCCCCATCGCGCTGAACTGCCGGGTCTGCCGCGCCAGTTCGCCATCCGCCCGGTCGAGCAGCATGGAGAACAGGAAGATCCCGCCTCCGATGGCGGGCCAGGGGGCCGGGCCGGCGAAGGCCAGGGCGGCGGCGATGCCGCCCAGCAGGCGTAGGGTGGTGATCTGATTGGGAGTCACGCCGGTCGGCGCAACCCGCCGCACCGCCGGCCGGACGATGCGATGAATGATGGTGTCGTGACTCACGGGGAGGGTCTCAGGCGGCCTGGGCCGCTTCCCTGGGCTTCGGATCGCGCATGAAGCGGCGCGCGATCCGGATGAAGAAGGGCACCGTCACCGGCCGCAGCAGGCGCGGATCGTAGCCGCCCAGCCGCCGGTCGTTCTCGGCGAGGCAGATGTCGATCAGCTCCGCCGCGCTCATGCTGACGCCGATGGACTGGGAATTGGCGGTGAAGTTCGTGTCCTTCGAGGCGCCGCTCATGTCGCGCGCCATCACCAGGCGGTCCCAGACCAGCACCGCCCAGACGGCGGCGGTCTTGGCCAGGAAATACGGCTTGCGCCACCAGGGCTGCTGCTTGCGCTTCCAGGCCGCCCAGTTGGCGAAGAAGAGGATGTGCCGGCTTTCCTCCTGGATCACCGGTTCGAAGGTCTCCACCAGATCGGGCGGGAAGAAGCCGGAGCGCCGCGCCGCCTCGAACAGGCCGAAGGCGAAGAAGCTGTCGATGCACTCGCTGTAGCCCGTGCGCATCCAGCCCCATTCGGTGTCCTTGAAGCCGGTGTATTCCGGCTCCGGCTCCAGCACCACGCCATAGGCCTCGACAAGGTTGGACAGCACCACCTTGTGCCGCGCCTCCTCGTTGCCATCCATGACCATCGCTTCCTTGAGCAGCGGGTCCTCGATGGTGGCGGCGTAGTCGAGCACGCGCAGCGAGGCCCGGCCCTCGGTCTGCACGGCGATGTCCCAGATCGGCAGGCCGGTGAGGCGGGCATGCGCCTCCGGGTCCAGCTTCGGCCAGTCCAGCACGCGGGGCTTGTAGGGGTTGTGCGTCTCCAGCAGCATCCGTGCGAACATCACCATGTGGTCATGGCTGCCGATGCGGATGCGGCCTGGCTTGTCGAAGGTCCAGTACCGTGCCGTCCTGTCGGCGGCGGCCACGATCATGCTGTTGAGCGGGACATCCCATTCGGCCGGGTGTTCGGCATTGCCATCGAACGCTCCGGGCGGCACGGGTCTTGACGACATGGACAACACCGATGATAGCGCCGGGCAACCCCCGACCGGCCTTCCTGCTTAGCCACCGTCCGGCCGGGATGCAACGTCACGCGCCATCCCCCGGGCTTCTGCCCCGCCCGCCGGGGCCGGACAACGCGACACCGGCTCTCATGCGTCACGCCGGAGGGGGCCATGCCAGAGGACCCGGACCGCATGGTTCATGCCCCCCACGACCTGCCCGCCGCCACGCCGGCCTCTCTCACGGGGCGGATCGTCGGCGCCTGCTGCCGCCATGCCTGGTGGGTCGTGCTGCTGGCCCTGTTGCTGACCGGGGCCGCCGGCCTGTACAGCACCCGGCACTTCGCCATGACGACCGACACGGCGGAGCTGATCTCCCCGGACCTGCCCTACCGGCAGCGGGAGATCGCGCTCAACGCCGCCTTCCCGCAATACCAGGACATGACCGTGGTGGTGCTGGACGGGGCCACGCCGGAACTGGCGGAACTCGGCGCGGCGCGGCTCTATGACCGGCTGAAAGGGAGGGAGGACCTGTTCCGCAGCGTCCGCCGCCCCGATGGCGGCCCCTTCTTCGCCCGCTACGGCCTGATGCTGCTGCCGCTGGCGGAGGTGCAGGCCAATACCGACCAGCTCATCCAGGCGCAGCCCTTCCTCGGGCCGCTGGCCGCCGATCCCAGCCTGCGCGGGGTGATGGGGGCGCTGGATACGGTGCTGCTCGGCGTGGAGCGCGGGCAGGCGACGCTGGAGGACATCCGCCGCCCGCTGGAGGCCCTGGCCACCAGCTTCGATGCCGTGGCAGCGGGCAGGCCGGGCTTCTTCTCCTGGCGCAACCTCTTCTCCGACCAGCCGGCCGGCGTGCGGGAGACCCGCAAGTTCATCCTGGTCCAGGCGAAGCTCGACTACGGCTCGCTGGAGCCCGGCGCCCGGGCCAGCACCGCGATCCGCGAGGCGGCGCGCGAGCTGGGGCTGGACGCGGCGCGGGGCGTGACCGTGCGCCTGACGGGCAGCGTGCCGCTTTCGGATGAGGAATTCGCCACCCTGGCGGAAGGTGCCTCGCTGATGGGCATCGCCATGGTCGTCTGCCTCGTCGCCATGGTCTGGCTCGCCGTGCGCTCCTGGCGCTTCACCCTGGCGATCCTGCTCAGCACCATCCTCGGCCTAGTGCTGACGGCCGGGGCGGGGCTGCTGGTGATCGGGCGCTTCAACCTGATCTCGGTGGCCTTCATCCCGCTCTTCGTCGGGCTGGGGGTGGATTTCGGCATCCAGGTTTCCGTCCGCGCCCGGGCGGAGCGCCTGCGCCACCCGGCGCTGGGCGATGCGCTGGTGGCGGCGGGAAACGCCGTGGGCGGCTCGCTGGCCCTGGCGGCGGCGGCCATCGCGGCGGGGTTCTTCGCTTTCCTGCCCACCAGCTATATCGGCGTCTCGGAGCTCGGGGCCATCGCCGGGGTGGGGATGGTGGTGGCCTTCGTGCTCAGCATCACGCTGCTGCCGGCGCTCCTGACCCTGCTGCGCCCGGCGGGCGAGGCGAGGGAGGTCGGCTTCGCTGCCCTGGCCCCGCTCGAGACCTGGCTGCACCGCCGCCACCGGGGTGATCGCCGCCGCGGTGCTGCTGGTCGTCGGATCGGTGGCGCTGATGCCGCGGCTGACCTTCGACTTCAACCCGTTGCACCTGCGCAGCGAGAAGGTGGAATCGGTCTCGACGATCGAGGACCTGATGAAGGACCCCGACCGCTCCCCCTATACGATCGACGTGCTGACCCCCTCGCTGGCCGAGGCCGATGCGCTGGCGAAGCGCATCGCGCCGCTGCCGGAGGTGGCCCAGGTCGTCACCCTGGACAGCTTCGTGCCGGGCCAGCAGGAGGAGAAGCTGGCCGCCATCCATGACGCCGCCGACCTCCTTTCCCTGACGCTGGACCCGGTGAGCGTCCGCCCGCCGCCCACCGACGCCGAGCTGGTGGAGAGCTTCCGCGCCACGGGTGCCGGGCTGCGCCGCGCGGCGGGGGAGGCGAAGGATGCCAAAGCCGGGGCTGGGGCCGAGGCCGCGCGGAGCCTCGCCACGGCGCTGGAGCATCTGGTGGCCGCCTCGCCGGATGTGCGGGCGCGGGCCTCGGAGGCGGTGATCACCCCGCTGCGCGTGCTGCTCGCCCAGATCCGCGACATGCTCTCGGCCGGGCCGGTGACGGTGGAGACGCTGCCGCCGGAGCTGCGCGCCGACTGGGTCGCAGCCGACGGGCAGGCACGGGTGCAGGTCTTCCCCCAGGGCGGCACCAGCAGCAACGAGGCGCTGCGCCGCTTCGCCGCGGCGGTGCAGGCGGTGGCGCCCCAGGCCACCGGCGCCCCCATCTCGCTGCAGGAGGCGGGGGACAGCATCGTCCATGCTTTCCTCCAGGCCGGGGTGCTCTCGGCCATCGTCATCACCCTGCTCCTGGCCCTGGTGCTGCGGCGGGTGCGGGACGTGCTGCTGACGATTCTGCCGGTGATCGCCAGCGGGCTGCTGACCCTGGGCGCCTGCGTGCTGCTGAGGGAGCCGCTGAACTTCGCCAACATCATCGCTCTGCCGCTGCTCTTCGGCATCGGCGTGGCCTTCAACATCTACTACGTGATGGCCTGGCGGCAGGGGGAGGCGGCGCTGCTGTCCAGCAGCCTGACCCGGGCCATCGTCTTCAGCGCCCTGACCACCGCCACGGGCTTCGGCAGCCTCTGGCTCTCCACCCATCCGGGCACGGCGAGCATGGGGCGGCTGCTGATGATCTCGCTCGCCTGCGTGCTGCTGGTGATCCTGCTGCTGCAGCCGGCGCTGCTGGCGAAGCCGGCAGCCGGGAAGCGTGGCCCTGGGAAGCCTGGCCCCGGGAGGCGCTGACCCGCCCTCAGGCGGGCTTCATCAGCCGGTCGCTGAGCTCGTTCAGCCGCTGCACCAGGGTCGCCGCGCCCTGGCGGACAGAGGCCGCGAATTCCGACCGGCGGATGCTCAGCTCGCTGATCGAATCGTGCAGCACGTCGGTGATGCGCCAGGCCCCGTCCGCCTGATGCATGCGGTAGGTGAGGTCCACCGGCTTGCCGGCGGGGTTCAGCAGCCGGCTCACCACGATCTTCTCGTCGCCCCGGTTCTCGACCCGCTGGGTCTCGAAGCTCTGGCCGCTGTAGCCGTCGAAATTGCTGGCGTAGCTGGCGATGGTCATCCGGGTGAAGGCCTGGATGACCGCTTGCTGCTCCTGCGGGGTGAAGGAGGGCCAGCGGGCCCCCACGGCGAAGCGGGACATGGCCGGGATGTCGAAGACCGCCTGCACCACCGGGGCGAGCTGCTGGTAGCGGCCCTGGATGCCCAGCGCCTGTGCCCGCTTCATCACGTCGAGCAACGCGGCGTGCAGCCGCTCGATCTGCGCCGCCGCGGGGTCGGCAGGCTGGGCCATGGCGGGCCGGTGCATGGCGACCGGGGCGAGGGCGGAGAGCAGGACGGCCGCAAGGAGCCCCTGCCGGCGGGAGATGGGCATGCCTGTGTTTCCCCGGCGGGCGGTGCCTTGGCAAGTCCGGCCAGGAAGCGAGCGCGGCGGCTCTGCACACAGCTTCGTGGGCAAACCCATGTTCCGGCAGTCGGGCGGTCCGGACTGTGGCTCGTGGGCCACAATCCCGACGGAAGAATGTGCTCACCGGGTTGTTGCCCTGCATCAACAGCCCCAATCAGGAAAGGATGAACCCGACTGGCACGGTCTGGAACCCGGGAACTGCCCTCGCTGCCTGGAAAGACGGTCTGCCCGGGGAAGCCCCGGCAAGCCTTGGTGCGGAGGGCAGGGCCGGTGTGCGGCCTGTGCGGGCGTGAAGTCCGGCCATGCGTGCTAGGAGCGCGGGCGAGGCTCGCAGAATCCCGGCCGGGCACCGGACAGCGCGTCGGGACGATGGAACCCTGGCTGCCCGTCGTGGCAGCCGTGAGAGACAGCCCTGGCTGCCCCACCGGGCAGCCGCAGAGAGACAGCAAGGAGCGCGGCTTTGGGCATTCCCATGCTGCAGGCGGCCCGGATCGGGTCCTATATTTTCAGGCAGCACCTTTCGGGGCGGAAGCGCTATCCGCTCGTGCTCATGCTGGAGCCCCTGTTCCGCTGCAACCTCGCCTGCGCGGGCTGCGGCAAGATCGACTATCCGGCGGAAATCCTGAACCAGCGGCTTTCCTATGACGAGTGCATGGAGGCGATCGACGAATGCGGCGCCCCCGTCGTCTCGATCGCGGGCGGCGAGCCGCTGCTGCACAAGGAGATGCCGAAGATCGTCGAGGGTTATCTGGCGAAGAAGAAGTTCGTGATCCTCTGCACGAACGCTCTCCTGCTGGAAAAGAAGATCGACGACTACAAGCCGCATCCCGCCTTCACCTGGTCCATCCACCTGGATGGCAACGAGGCGATGCACGACAAGTCGGTCTGCCAGCGGGGCGTCTACGAGAAGGCCGTCGCGGCCATTAGGCTCGCGAAGAGCAAGGGCTTCCGCGTCAGCATCAACTGCACGCTGTTCAACGACGCGGACCCGCAGCAGACCGCCGATTTCTTCGACGACATGAAGGCGATCGGGCTGGACGGCATCACCGTCTCCCCGGGCTATGCCTATGAGCGCGCGCCGGACCAGCAGCACTTCCTGAACCGCACCAAGACCAAGGAGCTGTTCCGCGGCATCCTGGCACGCGGCAAGGGCGGCAAGAAGTGGCCCTTCAGCCAGTCCACCATGTTCCTGAACTTCCTGGCCGGCAACGAAGCCTATGCCTGCACGCCCTGGGGCAACCCGACGCGCACGGTCTTCGGCTGGCAGAAGCCCTGCTACCTGCTCGGCGAAGGCTATGCGAAGACCTTCAAGGAGCTGATGGACGACACGGAGTGGGACAAGTACGGCGTCGGCAACTATGAGAAGTGCGCCGACTGCATGGTCCATTCCGGCTTCGAGGCATCCGCGGTGAAGCACACGGTGCAGAACCCGGTGAAGGCGGCGATGGTCTTCCTGCGCGGCGTGCGGACGGATGGGCCGATGGCGCCGGACATCCCGATCGACAACCAGCGCCCGGCGCAGTTCGTCTTCTCCGGCCATGTGGAGAAGAAGCTAGTGGAGATCCGCCGCACGAAGAGCGCCAAGCACGGCGGGGGCACCAAGCCCGGCGCCGAGGCGACGATTGCCGCGGAGTAGGGTGCGGAACGCCCTCTCCGCCTCGATCCCGGTGCGGACCAGCGCCGGGATCTGAAGCGGGTCCCGCAGCAGCGAGCCGAGCACGGCGAGTGGCGCCATGCGCCCGTCCGGCCGCATGCCCACCATGGCGGCCGGGGGCAGGTTGCGCCGGGCGGAATCGGAGATCACGCGCGCCACGGCGAAGGGCAGCCCGTACCGCTGTGCCACCCGGCCCGCGATATGGGATTCCATGTCCACCGCCACGGCGCCGGAGGCCTTGCGCAGATTGGCCTTCCAGCGCGCTCCGGTGACCATTTCGTCCGACCCCGCCACCAGCCCCGGCATGGCGCCGGGCAGGTAGTGCAGCAGCCATTCCGCCCATTCCGGATGGGTGGGGATGCGGCTGTACCCGTCCAGCACCGCCCCGGCCACCACCCAGTCGCCCGGTTCCAGCCCCGGGGCGAGGGCGCCGGCCAGGCCGGTGCTCAGGATGCCGCGCACCTGAGGCGCCAGGCGCTCCAGCTCCGCCTCCAGCCGCGCGGCATCGCCGCCGCCGGTGACGGCGAGAATGCCGGGACCGGACACGATCCGGGCTTCCCGCCGCAAGCCCGTCGCGGCGAGGAGTATCGGGGGGATCGGGGTCACGGGTGGCTCAGAGGCCCCAGGAAGGCTGGGTCGCGTTGCCCTTGCGCAGGTTGCGGTAGCGCGCCACGGCCCAGAGCGGGAAGAAGCGCGCATAGCCGTGGTAGCGGAGGTAGAAGACGCGCGGGAAGCCGCCGCCCGTATAGGCTTCCTGGTTCCACAGGCCGTTCTCGTCCTGCTGCGCCTGGAGATAGGCGACGCCGCGCGCCACGGCGGGATCATCCACATAGCCCGCCGCCATCAGTCCGAGCAGCGCCCAGGCGGTTTGGCAGGGATTGGACGGCGCCTTCTCATAGCCGCGGTAGTCGAGCTTGTAGCTCTCGCAATCCTCGCCCCAGCCACCATCCTCGTTCTGGATGCGCCGCAGCCATTCCGCGCCGCGCCGCACGGTCGGATGCTCCGACGTCCAGCCCGCGGCGTTCAGCCCGCAAAGGGCCGACCAGGTGCCGTAGATGTAGTTGACGCCCCAGCGGCCGAACCAGCTTCCATCGGCTTCCTGCTCGCGCACGATATAGTCCAGCGCGGCGCGCATCCGGGGGTTCGCCTCGGTCTCGCCGAGCTGCGCCAGCATCGCCACGCAGCGCGCGCTGACATCCACCGTCGGCGGGTCGAGCAGGGCGCCGTGATCGGCGAAGGGGATGTTGTTCAGGTAGTGGTAGCTGTTGTCCGCATCGAAGGCGCCCCAGCCGCCGTTGCGGCTCTGCAGCCCGATCGTCCATTCCGCGCCGCGCGCGATGGATTCGTCGAAATTCTCGCCCGGCTCCAGCCTGCGGCGGGCGCGGTCCATCGCCATCACCACCACGGCGGTGTCGTCGAGATCCGGGTAATGCGCGTTGCGGTACTGGAAGGCCCAGCCGCCGGGGCGCACATCGGGGCGGATCTCGGCCCAGTCGCCGCGCACCTCCAGCTCCTGCAAGGGCTTCAGCCAGGCCAGGCCCTTCTCCACCGCCTCGCCATGCTCCAGCTCGCCTGCCTCCATCAGCGCGTGGCAGGTCAGCGCCGTGTCCCAGACGGGGGAGACGCAAGGCTGGCAATAGGCCTCGTCCTCGCCGACGATCAGCAGCTTCTCCACCGAGGCGCGGGCGATGGCGCGATCCGGATGATCCTCCGGATAGCCGAGCACGTCGTACATCATCACGCTGTTGGCCATGGCCGGGTAGATCGCGCCCAGCCCGTCCTCGCCATTCAGCCGCTCGCGCACGAAATCCACGCACCAGTCGATGGCGCGCTGGCGCGAGCCCTTGGGCCAGAGCGGCTCGGCGGCCTTGAGGCCGAGATCGAGGCTGTTGAAGAACAGCGCCCAGCCCGGCTTGCGATGCGTCTTCGCCCGTCGCAGCCGCAGGCGGTCGCGGGGCAGGAAGAGCTCGGGGATATGGACGCCGCGCGCGTTGCGGGCACGCGCCTTCTTGGCCTGCAATACCAGTAGCGGCACGATCACCGTGCGGGCCCAATAGGCCATCTTGCTCAGATGAATCGGGAACCAGCGCGGCAGCAGCACCATCTCCACCGGCATGGAGGGCACGCGGCTCCAGGAAATCTCGCCATACATGGCAAGGAGGATGCGCGTGAAGACATTGGCGGCGCCCGCTCCGCCACGGGCCAGCAGCGCCTCGCGCGCCCGCACCATATGCGGCGCGTCGGGGCTGTCGCCGATCATCTTCAGGCAGAAATACGCCTTCACCGTCGCGCTGATATCGAAGGCGCCGCCATGGAAGAGCGGCCAGCCGCCATGATCGCCCTGGATGCGGCGCAGGTAGTTGCCGATGCGCCGCTCCAGCTCCAGGTCCTCGGGCTCGCCCAGATGGTGACGCAGCAGGACGTACTCGGCGGGGATGGTGGCGTCGGCCTCCAGCTCGAAGACCCAGTGCCCGTCCTCGCGCTGCAGGCTCTTCAGCGCCTGCGCCGCGCTCTTCACCATGGCATCGAGCGCCGCGGGACTCACGGTCCCGGGGATTCCGGATGTCATGGCAGGGGAAAGATCGTCGGGGGTGTTGTCCTGCGGTACACCAGCCGGTGCGTCGAACATTTCGCAGCAGCCTCAGTTCATGATGGAGAGGGCCAGAGCGGCAGCCCTCTCTCCGGAGCGCAAGGCGCCCTCGATGGTGGAAGGAAGTCCGGTATCCGTCCAATCACCCGCCAGGAACAGGTTGGTCCAGCGGGTGCGGGCGGATGGCCGCCTTGCGTCCTGCGCGGGCGTGGCGGCGAAGGTGGCGCGTTTCTCCTTCACGATGCGCCAAGGGGGCAGGGGCGCGGTGAGTCCATGCACGCGTGCGATGTCGCTCCAGATGCGCCGGGCCAGCGCCTCCGGATCGGCCTCCAGCAGCGCGTCGGCATTGCTGACGGTGACGGAGAAGCGGTCGGGGAAAGCGAAGATCCATTCCGCCGTGCCGCAGACCACGCCGACCATCGGCTCCGTGCCTTCCGGCGGCGCCAGCCGGAAATGCGCGTTCAGGATGGCGCGGAAATCATCCGGTGCCTCCAGCCCCGGCACCATTTCCGAGGCCACCCAGGGCGGCACGGCCAGCACCACGGCCTCATTCCGTCCGACCGGTACGAGGCCATCGGCGAAGGCCAGGGCGGAAACCCGCTCGCCGTCGAATTCCAGCCCGCGCAGACGGCGGGACAGGCGGATCTCGGTCCCCTCGCGCCGCAGATGCGCCAGGGCCGGGTCCACGAAGGCGGCCGCCAGGGTCGGCTCGGCGATGCGCGGGCGGCAGGCGGCGCCGCCTTTGGCCAGGCTGTCCCGCACCACCGCGCCGGCGAGGTCCGCGGAGCCTTCCTCCGGGCGGGTGTTCAGGGCGGCGACCAGGAAGGGCCGGAGCAGGCGTTCCCAGAGCGGGCCGGAGCAGTCCAGCACCTCGTCGATCCGCTTGCCAGGATGCGGGCGCAGCAGCCTGCCGAGGGCGAGGTAGCCCGCCGCCGTGGTGCCGGGCACGCGGCGGGAGGGGCTGAGGATCCACCAGGGCAAGGGGCCGTCATTCGGCCGCAGCCGCCAGGAATCCCCGTCGCGCAGGTCGGTGAAGGCGAAATCCGCCGTCTCCGGCCCGGCCAGCCGGTCCTCCGCCCCGATCGCGGCGAGGTAACGGGCCACGGCCTCGTTGCCGGACAGGACGAGGTGGTTGCCGTTGTCGATCACCAGATCAAGCTGGCTGTCGCGATAGGAACGGCAGCGCCCCCCGGCCTGGGAGGCCGATTCCGACAGCGCCACCGGCTGCCCATGTC
Organism: Roseomonas gilardii subsp. gilardii; assembly: GCF_023078375.1. Classification (NCBI taxonomy): domain Bacteria; kingdom Pseudomonadati; phylum Pseudomonadota; class Alphaproteobacteria; order Acetobacterales; family Roseomonadaceae; genus Roseomonas; species Roseomonas gilardii. Next base: position 2,710,483 of record NZ_CP095554.1, read on the forward strand.
CGGCCAGCGCCACCGCCGCCGAGAGCCCGGCCAGCCCGGCCCCCACCACATGGGCCCGCCTCTGCATGTCAGGTCCGCTCATCCGAACAGCCCGTGGCGCGCCACGATCCAGAGCAGGTGCGGCTTGCCGATCCGCACCCTCCGGCGCGGCGCCCGCCAGCCCTGGGCCAGCATCCCATCCAGGATGCGGCGGTACACCGCCCCCATCAGGCGCGGGGCCATGAGCCGGCCACGGGGCCGGGACCGCATGACCCGGTCCGCCCCGGCGAAATGCGCCAGGGCTTCGCTGGCCAGGGCATGGCAGGCGATGTCCACGCGCGGGTCGGCGACCACCGCCTCCGGGTCGTCCATGAGGGCGGCCGGAATGCCGGCGGCCGCCAGTTCCTCGCGCGGCAGATAGAGCCGCCCGATCGCGGCATCCTCGTCCAGGTCGCGCAGGATGTTGGTCAGTTGCAGCGCCATGCCGAGGCTGTGCGACAGGGCGAGGCCGGGCGCTTCCTCCATGCCGAAGACGCGGCAGGACAGGCGGCCCACCGCGCAGGCCACGCGGTCGCAATAGAGATTCAGGGTGGCGCGGTCGGGGGCGCGGATATCGCTCTCGACATCCATCGCCATTCCCTCGACGACGGCCAGGAAATCCTCCAGCCGCAGCCCGTAGCGGCGCACCGCCTCCTGCAGGAAGGCCGCGCGCCCGGCGGGCCGTCCGGAGAAGAGCGCGGCGAGATCGCGCCGCCACTCCTCCAGTTCGGCGGCCCGGACGGGGCGGGGGCGCGTGCCGTCATCGGCGATGTCGTCCACCTGCCGGCAGAAGGCATAGATGGCGAACATGCCCGCCCGTTCCGGCTTGGGCAGCAGGCGCATGGCGGCATAGAAGGAACTGCCGGAAACCTGCCGCTCCAGCGCGGCCAGGTCGTCGGATGTGCTCACGGCGGCTGTCACCTTGTCATTCCCGCCGTCGCGGCTCCTTTTCCGTCCCGCCGGCATCCGCCCCCTCGGGCGATGACGCGGGTGGCCATGTGTCTCTCCGCGAGGACCAGCCCCACCGGATGCCCCAACGGGCGCCCAGCGTTCCCACCGCCCCCAGCAGGGCGAGGCCCAGCGCCTCGGACCGCCGGTGATGCACCCGCTCCGCCAGCGGATCGCGCCGGAGCAGCCGAATCGTCAGGCTTTCCGCCAGTTTCTGGATCACTCCTACTTCCACAGAGAGATGCAGATCCTGGATCTGTGTCGAAAAAGCGCGTGAGGCATCCAGCAATCCGGCCGTTTTCTCCGCCAGCGTGGCGATCACGCCACGCAGGGCCGGGCTGGCGGCGGGGGCATCCAGGGCCTCCACCCCGATCCCGGCCTGTTCCAGCAGGTCCTGCGGAAGATAGACCCGGTCCAGCTTCCGGCGGTCCTTGGCGCAGTCCTGCAGGTGGTTGATCACCTGCAGGGCGCTGCACAGCGCATCGTTGCGGGGCCAGAGCGCCCGGCTTTCGCCATGCACATCCAGCACGAAGCGCCCGACCGGGGAGGCGGAATAGCGGCAGTAGTCCATCAGCTCCGCCCAGTCGGCGTAGCGGAGCCTGGTCACGTCCCGGCGGAAGGCTTCCAGCAGGTCCAGCGGGTGCTGCTCGTCCAGTCCGCGCTCGCGCAGCACCCGGTGGAGCGCCTCGCCCTCCGGATTGGCGCCCGCCTCGCCCCGCAGCCCGCGCTCCATGCGGGCGAGCTGTTCCAGCTTCTCCGCGGGAGAGGCGGTGGGGTGGTCGGCCACGTCATCGGCGATCCGGGCGAAGCGGTAGAAGGCCAGGATGGCCGGGCGGTGCCGGGCGCTGACGAGATGCGAGGCGACGGGGAAGTTCTCGTCCCCGGACCCCTTGCCGGAAGCGAGATCGGCGGCCTGGGCCGTGGCGGAGGTCATGGCCGGGCCTTCCCGGTGCCGGTGTGGGGGCCGGTGTGGGTGCCCTGGCCGGCCTGCGCCTGGGCGCGGCCCTTCCACATGCCGCCCCGGCCCAGCCGGACATCGAGCGCGGAGCGCAGGGTGAAGACCGTGTAGGCGAGGCCGATGGCGGGCAGGGCGAGGCCCCAGAGCACCGCGCCCGGCGGTGAGATCCGGTAGAAGCGGAGCATTGGGTGGAAGGCCAGGGCCATCAGCCCCCAGGCCAGGAAGCCCAGGACCTGCGCCCAGCCGCCAGCGAAGAGGGCCAGCAGCACCGGCAGCATATAGGTCACGACCATACCCAGCACCGTCCCGGCCAGGAGCCGGGGCGAGTAGCCGAGCTGGGCATAGGCGGAGCGGGACACCATGCGCCCGATCTCCGCCACGCTGCGATAGGGGCGCAGGCTGGTGGCGCGGTAGGTCAGGCTGAGGCGGATCGGCCCCTGCGCCTTCAGCCGGCGGCCCAGGGCGCAGTCGTCGATGATCTCATGCCGGATGGAATCGATGCCCCCCGCCGCCTCCAGCGCCGTGCGGCGGACCAGCATGCAGCCCCCGGCGGCGGCGGCCATCGGGTTGCGGTCGTCGGACACCCAGCGGAAGGGGTAGAGCATCTGGAAGAAGAAGACGAAGGCGGGGATCAGGAAGCGCTCCGCCGCATTGGCGCAGGACAGTTCCGCCATCAGCGAGACCAGGGCACAGCGGTCGCGCTCCGCCCGCGCCACCAGGGCGCGCAGGTTGGTCGGCGTATGGCCGATATCGGCATCGGTCAGCAGCAGGTATTCCGGCGGCGCTTCGTCGCCGCTGTCGCAGGCATGGGCCACGCCCTGGCGCACCGCCCAGAGCTTGCCGGTCCAGCCCTGGGGGAGCGGGGTACCGGGCAGCACCTCCAGCCGCTCCGCGGCGCCGGGGATGGCGCGGGCGGCATCGGCCGTGCCGTCGGTGCTGCCATCATCCACCAGGATGACGCGGAAGGGGCCGGGATAGCGCTGCGCCAGCAGGCTGCCGACCGAGCGGGCGATGACATCGGCCTCGTTGCGGGCGGGGACCACGGCGGTGACGGCGGGCCAGGAGGCGGGGTCGGGGGCCTCGTCCCGGTCGTCGCGGTCGCGGGCCAGCCAGAAGCCCCCACGTGCCAGCAGCATGACGAGCCAGATCGCCACGGGCACCAGGCCAAGCAGAAAGAGAAGCATTCAGTGCAGGTAGCCTGCCTCGCGGAACCAGGCCAGGGCATCGGCCACGCCCTGCTGGTAGGGGCGGGCGCTGTAGCCCAGTTCCCGTTCCGCCTTCGCCGAGGAAAAGAACATCCGGTAGCGCGACATCCGCAGCCCATCGACAGTGAGCAGCGGCTCCTTTCCGGTGATCTGCGCCATCGCCTCGAAACCATAGGCGAGGGGGTAGAGTGGGCCACGCGGCAGGCTGATCTGCGGCGGTTTCCGCCCGGTCAGCCCGGCGATCACAGCCAGGAGCTCCTTCAGCGAGACATTCTCGCCACCCAGGATGTAGCGCTCCCCGATCCGCCCGCGCTCGAAGGCCAGGAGATGGCCGGCGGCGATGTCGTCCACATGCGCGAAGTTCAGGCCGGTATCGACGAAGGCGGGCATCTTGCCGCGCGCCGCGTCCAGGATCATGCGCCCGGTGGGCGTCGGGCGGATGTCGCGCGGTCCGATCGGAGTGGAGGGGTTCACGATGACGGCCGGGAGCTTCTCCTTCGCCACCATCTCCTCGACCACCCTTTCGGCCCAGGTCTTGGACCGCTTGTAGACGCCGATCGCCTCCTGCGGCGCGGCGGGGGAGGTCTCGTCCACAGGGCCGGTGGCCCCGGCGAGCCTGAGCGTGGCCACGCTGCTCGTATAGACGATGCGCTCCACACCCTCCTTCAGAGCGGCGCGCATCAGGTTGCGCGTGCCCTCGACATTGGCGCGGGTCATCACCGAGGGGTCGGGCGCCCAGAGCCGGTAATCCGCCGCCACATGGAAAAGATGGCGCATGCCCTTGAGCGCCGCGGCGAGCGAGGCGGGGTCGGTGAGATCGCCCTGCACCACCTCGAAGCCCAGGCCGGACAGGTTGCCGCGCGGGCTGGTCGGGCGGATCAGGGCCCGCACCTCCAGCCCGCGGGCATGAAGGCTGCGTGCCACGGCGGAGCCGAGAAAGCCGGACGCTCCGGTGACCAGGACCTTGTCGCCGGGGCGAAGAGGCACCGGGGCCGGGAGATCAGTCCGGTTGCCAGCCTGTTCCATCGATTCGGGGTGCTCCGGATGGGTCTGTCCCGCGGCGGACCATGGCGGCCCGGGCTTCCCTCCGGTTGGCCGGGCGCGAGGCGGGGTTCCGGCGGAAGCTAGCGCAAGCGGGCTGGGGGTGAAATGCCCCTGGCGCAATTATGACGGAAAAACAGGTCGATAGGTCCTGGCATGGCGGGAAAGGGGTGCCATGCACGGTATGTTTGTGCATCTGGGCGGCGACAGGGCCTCCGGTGGAGAAAGTGCCGGCACGGGAGGTCTGTCACGAAAATTGACGCTTCACGCAACCTTTCAGCGTTCAGGGAGATTTTTATCTATTATGAGGATGTGTCTCCTGATATGAGACATTCCATAAGATGCTTCGCCGCTTGCAGCGTTCACCGTTCCTGAACGCTTTCCATGCGGAACTGATGCCCGGACACCGAACGGAAGGTTTGCCTGCGATGGACATGAACTGGATCGGACAGCCCCTCGGCCAGGACACCCTGCCCCCGCGCGTGAACGAGGATCCAACCCTGCTGGCCTCCATCGATGAGGATCTGCGCCAGGCTTCCGCCGCCATCGACGCGGCGCTGGTGTCCCCGATGCGTGCGATCAAGGCGCAGCACATCGCGCGGGCCATGGCGCATATGGCCGAAGCCCAGCGCGTCCAGCGCATGCTGGAAGTCGCCGCGCAGCGCGGGGGCTGAGAGCACCTCGCCCAAGCGAGACGGCCGGGGATCAGCCGAAGGGGCGCAAACCGCCCTGCCATCCCGGCGAATATAACGAGACCATGGCCCGAAGCGGATCCTCCCCGGATTCCGCTTCTGCCATCTCTTCCGGCAGAGCCGGCTTGGCCAGGCGCAACAGAAGTTGCCGCGGCGGAAGCTTCCGCTCCTGCCGACCCGTCCCGCAACGCTCGACCCGTTCTTCATGCCGGGCGGCCTGCAACGCCGCCAAAGGCGTGGTCAGCCGGCGCATTTCCCGTTGCACCACATCCGGCGACCAATCCCGGTGCGCCGCTTCGAAGGTGGCGGAGGCTGCGGCCCAGGCTTCGCCATCGGAATAGCCCGATCGCCGCAGTTCCTCGTACCGCCGGGCGGCCTCGCGGGCTACGAGAAGGTCGAGTGTCGCAGGGGGAGGGGTGGATTCGTGCGCCATGGGCGAAGGTTAGCGAACAAAGAACAAATAGCGAACAAAAACCTCATGCGAAGAGCCGCCCGGTGTGGGCAGTGTGACGTTCTGGGATCAGGCATGATGCGCCATAGGGCCAAGGGGCTGGTGGAGGCCAGTCCCGCGAACCAGATCACGGCTATGATGAGGAAATTGGCTGGGGAACCTGGATTCGAACCAAGACTGCCCGAGTCAGAGTCGGGAGTTCTACCGTTAAACTATTCCCCAGAGGCCGGTCCGTATGTCCCGGTCGCTGACGAGGCGCGAGATAGCATCGGTCCCCGTGGCCTGCAACCACCCCAGCGCATGAAAGCTCTTGCCCAGGCGCATAGGCTCCCGGATCATGACACTCCCATGGCGACGATGAGCCACCTTCCGACCTGTCGCCCTGGCCCGGCCCTTGCTGCGCCGGTCCATGCGGCGATCGATCTCGGGACGAACAACTGCCGTCTCCTGCTGGCCGCGCCCGGCGGTCCGGAAGGTTTTCGTGTCGTCGACAGCTTCAGCCGTATCGTGCGCCTGGGGGAGGGGCTGGGCCGGACCGGCAGCCTGACCAGCAGTGCCGTGGACCGTGCCCTGGGGGCGCTGGCCGCCTGTCGGGACAAGCTGGCGCGGCGCCCGATCCATGCGGCGCGCGCCGTCGCCACGGAAGCCTGCCGCCGGGCCGCCAATGGCGCGGATTTCCTGCGGCGCGCGGAATCGGCCCTGGGCCTGCCGATCGAGGTGATCTCGCCGCGCGAGGAAGCGGTCCTGGCCATGGAATCCTGTGCCCCCCTGATGGCTCAGGCGGACCGGCGAATCCTGCTCTTCGACATCGGCGGCGGCTCGACCGAGATCGCCTGGATCCGCACGCCGCGCGAGCCGGGCGATCAGCCATCGCTGATCGGCTATGTCTCCGTCCCGGTGGGGGTGGTGACAGTGGCGGAGCAGGCGGGCGCGCTCTGCGACAGCCGCCAGGGCTTCGCCGCCCTGGTGGAGGAGATCGCCTCCAGGCTCGAACCCTTCAACGCCGTCCATTGCATCCGGCAGGAGATGCGCGCCGGCGGGGTCAGCCTGATGGGCACCAGCGGCACGGTCACCACCCTGGCCGGCATCGCCCTGGACCTTCCGCGCTATTCGCGCCCGCTGGTGGATGGGCAGGTGCTGGGCATCGACACCGCGGATGCGGCCCTGCACCGGCTGCTGTCCCTGGGGCGGGAGGGCATGGCGGCGCATCCCTGCATCGGCCCGGAGCGGATGGACTTCGTCCTGCCGGCCTGGTGGAGGAGATCGCCTCCAGGCTCGAACCCTTCAACGCCGTCCATTGCATCCGGCAGGAGATGCGCGCCGGCGGGGTCAGCCTGATGGGCACCAGCGGCACGGTCACCACCCTGGCCGGCATCGCCCTGGACCTTCCGCGCTATTCGCGCCCGCTGGTGGATGGGCAGGTGCTGGGCATCGACACCGCGGATGCGGCCCTGCACCGGCTGCTGTCCCTGGGGCGGGAGGGCATGGCGGCGCATCCCTGCATCGGCCCGGAGCGGATGGACTTCGTCCTGCCGGGCTGCGCCATCTATGCCGCCATTCGCCGCACCTGGCCGGCCCCGCGCCTCACCGTCTGCGACCGTGGGCTGCGGGAGGGCATGCTGTTGCGGATGATGCGCCATGGCCGCCCCGCCATCGGGCGGCGCGGGCGGGACTGGCCGGCGGCACGCGGGTTCAGCGCCGCGACGCACTGAGAGCCCGATTGAGAATGGCCGCGGGTCGGTCTGGCGGGTCTTTTCCGCGCCGGGGGCGTCAGGCTCTTGCCCCGATGCCCCGCATCGGGGCGGCGGACCTTCCTGCCCGGCACGAAAAATCCCTCGCCAGCCCTCCGCCGCCCCATTCTCAATCGGGCTCTGAGCGCCGGGCCCGCGCTTTCGGGCCTGGCCGCCCCTGCTCCATCCGGGGCGACCTGCTCTATAAGGGTGGCATGAAACCTCCCGCCGATCGCGGCCTCACCGCGCGCCTGCGCACCGCCAAGGGCCGGACGACCGCCTCCCAGCGCTGGCTGGAGCGGCAGATCAACGACCCCTATGTCCGCGCCGCCAAGGCTGCCGGATGGCGCTCGCGTGCCGCCTTCAAGCTGCTGGAACTGGATGAGCGCTTCAAGCTGCTGAAGCCCGGGCAGCGCGTGGTGGATCTGGGCGCCGCGCCCGGGGGCTGGACCCAGGTCGCGCTGAAGGCGATCGGCGACCATGGCCGGGTGGTCGGGCTGGACCTGCTGCCGATCGACCCCATCCCCGGCGCGATCCTGCTGGAAGGCGACTTCACCGAGCAGGCGGGCGAGGATGCGGTGCTGGCGGCGCTGGACGGGCAGGCGGATCTGGTGCTCTCCGACATGGCACCCAACACCACCGGGCACAACGCGACCGACCATCTGCGGATCATGGGGTTGGTGGAGCTGGCCGCGGATTTCGCGCGCCGTGTCCTGGCGCCGGGCGGCGGCTTCGTGGCGAAGGTCTTCCAGGGCGGCACGGAGAAGGAACTGCTGGCCGCCCTCAAGCGGGACTATGCCCAGGTGCGCCATGCCAAGCCGCCGGCCAGCCGCAAGGACAGTGCCGAGGCCTATGTCGTGGCCCAGGGGTTCCGCGGCTCAAACGATTGAGAAACGATTGAGATCTGGGGCCATCGCGCCGCCGCGTCCAGGCCGGCGGCCCTGCGGCGGGCGCGACCCTGCCAGGATCGCGCGGGACAACCCGCAGGGGCGGAGAAGCTTGCCATCGACCGCCCCGGCAGCGTAGGAGGGGCCGCCAAGGTCGCGCAGCGCCATCCCCCGAGAGGCCCCCGCCCATGGCACCCGATATGCTCCCCCGAATCGACAGCCGCATCACCTTCGAGGAGGCCTTCGCCTTCGACGACGTGCTGCTGGTCCCTGGCTATTCCACCGTCCTGCCTTCCCAGACGGACACCCGCACCCGGCTGACGCGGGAAATCCGGCTGAACATCCCCCTCGTCGCCGCGGCGATGGACACGGTGACCGAGGCCCCCATGGCCATCGCCATGGCCCAGGCCGGCGGCATCGGCGTGATCCACAAGAACCTCTCCATCGAGGAGCAGGCCGCCCAGGTCCGCCGCGTGAAGAAGTTCGAGAGCGGCATGGTGGTGAACCCCGTCACCATCCACCCCGACCAGACCCTGGCCGATGTCCGCGCCCTGCAGGAACAGCACCACATCAGCGGCATCCCGGTGGTGGAGCGGGAGAGCAAGCGCCTCGTCGGCATCGTCACCAGCCGTGACGTGCGCTTCGCGACCGACCCCAATCTCCGCGTCTATGAGCTGATGACGCGCGAGAACCTCGTCACCGTGCTGAACGACGCCACGCCGGAACAGGCGCGGTCGCTGCTGCACAAGCACCGCATCGAGAAGCTGCTGGTGGTGGACGACCAGTACCGCTGCATCGGGCTGATCACCGTCAAGGACATGGACAAGGCCCAGGCCAACCCCTCCGCCGTGAAGGACGCGATGGGCCGCCTGCGCGCCGCCGCCGCGACTGGCACGGGCGAGGACGGCCTGCGCCGCGCCGAGGCGCTGGTGGAGGCCGATGTGGACGTGATCGTGGTGGACACCGCCCATGGCCATTCCGCTGGCGTGCTGAAGGCGGTGGAGCGGGTGAAGCAGCTCTCCAACAGCGTGCAGGTCATCGCCGGCAATGTGGCGACGCCGGAAGCGGTGCTGGCGCTGATCGAGGCGGGCGCGGATGCGGTGAAGATCGGCATCGGCCCGGGCTCCATCTGCACCACCCGCATCGTGGCCGGCGTCGGCGTGCCGCAGCTCACGGCGGTGCTGGAATGCTCCGCCGCGGCGCGGGAAAAGGACGTGCCGGCCATCGCCGATGGCGGCATCCGCACCTCGGGCGACATCGCCAAGGCCATCGCCGCCGGCGCCGACTGCGTGATGATGGGCAGCCTCTTCGCCGGCACGGACGAGGCGCCGGGCGAGGTGTTCCTCTACCAGGGCCGGTCCTTCAAGTCCTATCGCGGCATGGGCTCGCTGGGCGCCATGGCCCGCGGCTCGGCCGACCGCTACTTCCAGGCCGAGGTGCAGGACAGCCTGAAATTCGTCCCCGAGGGGATCGAGGGCCGCATCGGCTACAAAGGTCCGGTCGGCGCGGTGATCCACCAGCTCGTGGGTGGGCTGCGCTCCGCCATGGGCTACACCGGCAACGGCACGATGGCGGAGATGCAGCGCAACTGCCGCTTCCGCCGCATCACCAATGCCGGGCTGCGGGAAAGCCATGTCCATGACGTGGCGATCACGCGTGAGGCGCCGAACTACCGCGCCGACGGCTGAAACCCCTCCCGGCCCGGCGGCAAGCCGGGCCCGGAAGCATCCCTTTTCATGCAACCCGCCCCGGGCCGAGGCGCTGCCATCCAGGCGCCTCCCCGGGGCGTCGCTCGTTCAGGCAGAATCCTTGAGATGACCCCCGCCGCCCGTATCGCCGCCGCCATCGCCCTGCTGGAGCAACTGGAGGCCCAGCCCCGCCGCCCGGCGGATGCGGTGGCCAACGAGTTCTTCCGGGCACGCCGCTATATCGGGGGCGGCGACCGCCGCGCGGTGGCGGAGCGTGCCTGGGGCGTGGTGCGGGAGAGGCTGCGCCTCGACTGGCATCTGGCGCGCGTCGGTGGCCAGCCGACGCCGCGCCTGCTGGTCGCGACCCATATGCTCCTGGTCTCGGAGGAATCCCTCCAGTCCGTGCTCGCCACCTTCCATGGCGAGCGCCATGCCGAGGCCCCCCTGGAGGCCGGCGAGCGCCGCGTCCTGTCCGCCCTGCGGCCGCCCCTCCTGCGTCCGGAGATGCCTGAGGAGGTCCGCCTCAACATCCCCGGCTGGGCCCTGCCGGGCTTCCGTGAGCGTTTCGGCCCGGAACTGCCGCAGGCGGCGAAGGCCATGATGGAAACGGCCCCGCTGGACCTGCGGGCGAACCTGCTGAAGGGCACGCGCGAGGGGGCGATCGCCGCCCTGGCGGCGGAGGGCATCGCAGCGCGGCCCACGGCCCTGTCCCCCTGGGGCCTGCGGCTGGCGGAGCGGCAGCCGATCCTGGCCACCCGCGCTTTCCGGGAAGGGCTGGTGGAGATCCAGGACGAGGGCTCGCAGCTCATCGCCCTGCTGGCCGATGCGCGGCCCGGCATGCGGGTCGCCGATTACTGCGCCGGGGCGGCAGGCAAGACCCTCGCCATGGCGGCGGCCATGGGCAATCGCGGGCGGATCGTGGCCTGTGACGTCTCCGTGCCGCGCCTCTCCGGGGCCGCCCAGCGCCTGCGCCGGGCCGGGGTGGACAATGCCGAGACACATCTGCTGGTGCTCGGCGACCGTTGGGCCAAGCGCCGGGCGGGACAGTTCGACCGCGTCCTGGTGGATGCGCCCTGCACCGGCACCGGCACCTGGCGGCGCAATCCCGATGCCCGGCTGCGCACCGGGGCGGAGGATCTGGCCGAGCTCCAGGTGAAGCAGGGCGAGATATTGCGGCGCGCGGCTTCCCTGGTGCGCCCCGGGGGAAAGCTGGTCTACGCTACCTGCTCGGTCCTGCCCGAGGAGGATGAGGTGCAGGTGCGGGAGTTTCTGAGCGGCCATCCGGAGTTCCGGACGGTGCCGTTGGCGGAGGCCTGGGCACAGGGCTTCGCCGGATGGGAAGGGGAGGCGGCTCCGGCCAGCCCCGGTGACGGCCTGGGTGCCGGGGGGGATTTCCTGGCCCTGGCGCCCCACCGGCAGGACACGGACGGCTTCTTCTGTGCCGTGCTGGAGCGGCGGGAGGCCGGGGGGTCATGACCGCCATCCGCCGCGCCCGGCCGCAGGATGCCTTCGCCATCGGTGCCGTGCATGTCGCGGCCTGGCGGGATTCCTATGCGGGGCTGCTGCCGGATGCCTATCTGGCCAACCTCTCGCCGCAAAGGATCGGCGCTGGCTACGGCCAGGGGCTGATCGCCCGGCGGGAGGGCGAGGCGATCTTCGTCGCCGAGACGCCGGAGCCCGCCCGGCGGGTGGTGGGCTTCGCCTCCGCCGGCCATGCCCGGCGTGCCGGGATGGGAACCCGTTGGGGTGAGGGGGAGATCGCCACCCTCTATGTCCTCAGCGACTACCGGGACCAGGGGATCGGCCGCCGGCTGCTGCGCGCTTCCGCCGCGCATCTGGCGGCCATCGGATGCGCCTCGGCCATGCTCTGGGTGCTGTCCGACAACCATGCCCGCTTCTTCTACCGCCATCTCGGCGGCCGTCCGGTGGCGCGGGAGGTCATCCAGGTCGGCGGCCGGGCGGTGGAGCAGACCGCCATCGCCTGGGACCCGATCGAGACCCTGCTCGACGCCACCGCCGTTTCATCCCGCGGCTGACCTGCCCTGCGCAGGAAGAGGTTGACGCGGAGGCATCCGGCGTGCTTCGCGCCGCCATGGCCGACCCCATCGCGACGACTCACGTCACCCCCGCTCCCGCCTCGGCGCAAGAGGCCGCCGGCGGGCATGACCGCATCCTGATCCTCGACTTCGGCAGCCAGGTGACGCAGCTCATCGCGCGCCGGCTGCGCGAGAGCGGGGTGTATTGCGAGATCTGGCCCTTCACCGCCAGCGATGACCGCATCCGCGACTTCCAGCCGCGCGGCATCATCCTGTCCGGCGGCCCGGCCAGCGTGACCGAGGGCGAAAGCCCCCGCGCGCCGAAGGTGGTCTTCGAGCTCGGCCTGCCGGTGCTCGGCATCTGCTACGGGCAGCAGACCATGTGCGCCCAGCTCGGCGGGCTGGTGGAAAGCGGCCATCACCGCGAGTTCGGCCGCGCCTTCGTCGAGATCACCGATGCCTGCGCCCTGACGCAGGGGGTCTGGGAGAAGGGAGCGCGCGAGCAAGTCTGGATGAGCCATGGCGACCGCGTGACGCGCCTGCCGGAAGGCTTCCGCCCGGTGGGCGTGAGCGAGGGCGCGCCGCTGGCCATCATCGCCGATGACAGCCGCCGCTATTACGGTGTGCAGTTCCATCCGGAGGTGGTCCACACGCCGCATGGCGCCGCGCTGCTGCGGAATTTCACGCACACGGTCTGCGGCTGCAAGGGCGACTGGACCATGGGCGCCTTCCGCGCCGAGGAGATCGCCCGCATCCGCGCCCAGGTCGGCTCCGGCCGGGTGATCTGCGGCCTGTCCGGCGGCGTGGATTCCTCCGTCGCCGCGGTGCTGATCCACGAGGCGATCGGCGACCAGCTCACCTGCATTTATGTCGATCACGGGCTGATGCGTGGTGGAGAGACGGAGCAGGTGCTCGCGACCTTCCGCGACCGCTTCAACATCAAGCTGGTGCATCGCGACGCCTCCGAACTCTTCCTCGGCGCGCTGAAGGGCGTCACCGACCCGGAGGTGAAGCGCAAGACCATCGGGCGGCTGTTCATCGAGGTCTTCGAGGAGGAGCAGGCCAAGATCGGCGGCGCCGACTTCCTGGCCCAGGGCACGCTTTATCCCGACGTGATCGAGAGCGTCTCCGCCACCGGCGGCCCCTCCGTCACCATCAAGTCGCACCACAATGTCGGCGGCCTGCCCGAGAACATGCGCATGAAGCTCGTGGAGCCGCTGCGCGAGCTGTTCAAGGATGAGGTCCGCGCCCTGGGGCGCGAGCTGGGCATGCCCGAGGCCATCGTCGGCCGCCACCCCTTCCCGGGGCCGGGCCTGGCCATCCGGATCCCGGGCGAGGTGACGCGCGAGAAGGTGCGGATCCTGCAGCAGGCGGATGCCGTCTTCCTGGAGGAGATCCGCAATGCCGGCCTCTATGACGCGATCTGGCAGGCCTTCGCCGTGCTGCTGCCTGTCCGCACCGTCGGCGTGATGGGCGATGGACGGACCTACGACCAGGCCTGCGCGCTGCGCGCCGTCACCAGCACGGACGGCATGACGGCGGATGTCTATCCCTTCGAGATCGCCTTCCTGAGCCGGGTTGCCAACCGGATCGTCAACGAGGTGCGCGGGATCAACCGTGTTGCCTATGACGTGACCAGCAAGCCGCCTGGAACCATCGAATGGGAGTAAACCGGCGCTTGTTCGCCGGGCGGTAGCACGGCGACGCTCGACCCACCGGCCTCCGACGGGACGGAGGCCCCTGGGAAGGGTAAGACACGATGCGCATGACGAGCGTCGCGGCGGCCGCCCTGGCCTCCGCCTTTTTCGCGTTTCCGGCCTCTCAGCAGGCTGCGGCCCAGCCGGCCGCCGATACCATGGGGGCCATCAAGCAGCGCGGCTACCTGCTTTGCGGCACCGCCGGCAACAATGTGGGATTCAGCCTGCCGGACAGCCAGGGCGTGATGCGCGGCATCGATTCCGACACCTGCAAGGCGGTGGCTGCCGCCGTGCTGGGCGATGCCAACAAGGTCCGCTTCATCCCGACCACCGCGCAGAACCGCTTCACGGCGTTGCAATCGGGCGAGGTGGACATGCTGGTGCGCTCCACCACCTGGACGCTGGGGCGGGAGGCGGCGCTGGGCCTCGAATTCGCCGCGGTGAACTTCTACGATGGCACCGGCTTCGCGGTGAAGACGGCCTCCGGCGTGAAATCGGTCAAGGATCTGGATGGCGCCTCGGTCTGCGTGCAGCCGGGCTCGACCACCGAGTTGAACCTCACCGACTATTTCCGCAGCAACAACATGAAGTTCACCCCGGTGGTGATCGAGAATGTGGAGGAGATCCGCAATGCCTTCATCAGCGGCCGCTGCGACGCCTTCACCACCGACGCCTCCTCGCTCGCCTCCTTCCGCTTCAGCCAGGGCGCCAATGCGGACCAGTACACGATCCTGCCGGAAATCATCTCCAAGGAGCCGCTGGGCTCCATGGTCCGCAAGGGCGACTGGAAGTTCTTCGACATCGTGAAGTGGACGCATTTCGCCCAGCTCACCGCGGAGGAGCTCGGCATGACCTCGAAGAACATCGACAGCTTCGTGGACAACAGCAACCCCGAGATCCAGCGCTTCATGGGCAAGAGCGGCGACCTGGGCAAGATGCTCGGCGTGGCGCCGGACTGGGCCGTGCAGGTGGTCAAACAGGTCGGCAACTATGGCGAGGTCTGGGACCGCAACATCACCCCGATGGGCGTGCAGCGCGGGCCGAACAACCTCTGGAACAAGGGCGGTCTCCAGTACCCGCCGCCGATGCGCTGAGCCGGCTGGCCGGGAAGAGGTCCCTTCCTCCCGGCCCTCTATCCTCAGAAGCGCAGCGTCAGCAGGACCGCGTCGTGGTCGGACAGGACCTTGCCGACCTCGTCCACCGAGGACATCATCGCGGGCGCCTCGGCGGTCAGGCCGCGCGTGCAGAACCAATCGAGCTGCCGCGGGTTCAGGCCGTTGCTCCAGGTGCTGCGGCGGGTGGTGACGCCGGCCAGGTTGCAGCCGGACCAGTCATAGCCCCGCGCCACCGACTCGGCGAACAGCATCTCCTCCGGATCGTCATGACCGCCCGGCGCCACTTTCGTGTTGAGGTCGCCGCCGATCAGCACCGGCAATGAGCCGGCATAGGCATCCAGCGCATCCAACAGCCCGCGCATCTGCCTGGCGCGCCCGGCGAAGTCGGCACGGCTTTCCAGATGCACCGAGCAGCCGACGAACTCCCGGCCGCCGTATTGGAAGGTCGCCGCCACCGCCATGCGCGCGCCGATGCGTTTCTGCCCGCCGGGCGGGTCGATGAACCAGTCCGCGGCCTCCGCCAGCCGGATCACCACCGGGTCGCGGAAGGGCAGGGCACTGGTGAAGCCGTTGCCATGGAAGCCAAGCCGGTTGTCGGCCGCGGGGTCGTCATAGGCGATGGGCGCCGGCATCGGCGCCAGTTCCAGGAATTCCAGCGCATAGGCATAGCCATGGCCGAGGAGGCCGGCGAGGTCGCGCGTGGTGTGGCGCTGCCCCGTGCGCAGCATGCCAGAATCCATCTCGGACAGGAGGACCAGCGCCACCCCCTGCTGTCGCAGCAGGCGGGCTGCCGCATCCGGATAGAGGCAGCGCTCCAGGTTCCAGGCCGCCACGCGCAGCAGGGCCTGCTCCGCCGGCCGCGGCGCGGCGACGGATTCGATCTCGCCGAAGGCCTGGACCGAGGCCATGGCGCCGTCATGCGCCTCGCGCCGGGGCGGCAGGGCCGCGAATTCCGCGCGCCGTTCCAGCGGCACGGGGGACAGGTTCTGGACGGGTTTGCTGGACATGGCGGCGGTCCGGATTCCACAGGCTGCGGGGAGCGTCCCGCTAATCACCGGATGGTGAGGTGGCCAGTGAAGCTTTGGCGTCGATGCCCGCGGGGAAGCGCCTCATCGCCTGTGGAAAACGGGGAAAGAGGGGATAAGGCGGTGCCCGTCACGCGTCCGGCGACAGGCCGAGAAGCGGGGAAAGCCAGGATTGCCGCGGGCTTTCGTGCTTTCCAGCTGCTGGCCCGGGCCACAAAACCTAGATGCCTTTCCCTGGAGCCTTACCAGATGTGGTGTTAAGAATGTCGCCCCGACTCCTTGGTCGGGTTCCGCTTCCATGTTTCACCGTCCCCCGGACCTGCCTAAGGAGAGGACCGCCATGTTCGATGCCGTTCAGCTTGAGGGGCATGGCCAGGTCACGATCGACCGTTCCCGCGACGCGCTGCTCACCGATTTCGGCAAGGCGACGCTCGACGACCGCTACCTGTTGCCTGGCGAATCCTATCAGGACCTCTTCGCCCGCGTCGCCAGCGCCTATGGCGACGACGCCGCGCATGCGCAGCGCATCTACGACTACATCTCGAAGCTCTGGTTCATGCCGGCGACGCCGGTGCTGTCCAATGGCGGCACGACGCGCGGGCTGCCGATCTCCTGCTTCCTGAACGAGGCGGATGACAGCCTCGACGGCATCGTCGGCCTCTGGAACGAGAATGTCTGGCTGGCCTCCAAGGGCGGCGGCATCGGCTCCTACTGGGGCAATCTGCGCTCGATCGGCGAGAAGGTCGGCCAGAACGGCAAGACCTCCGGCATCGTGCCCTTCATCCGCGTGATGGACAGCCTGACCCTGGCGATCTCCCAGGGCTCGCTGCGCCGCGGCTCGGCCGCCGTGTACCTGCCGGTCTCGCATCCCGAGATCGAGGAGTTCATCGACATCCGCCGCCCGACCGGCGGTGACCCGAACCGAAAGGCGCTGAACCTCCACCACGGCATCCTGATCCCCGATGCCTTCATGCGCGCGGTGGAGGCCGACGAGGAATGGGCGCTGACCAGCCCCAAGGACGGCGCGGTCATCCGCAAGATCTCGGCGCGCGGCCTCTGGATCCGCATCCTGCTGGCGCGGATCGAGCAGGGCGAGCCCTACATCATCTACAGCGACGCGGTGAACAACGCGCGGCCGGAATACCACAAGCTGGCCGGGCTGGAGGTGAAGACCTCCAACCTCTGTTCCGAGATCACCCTGCCCACGGGCCGCGACCAGCATGGGCAGCAGCGCACGTCTGCACGGCCGTCTGCTGCCTCTCCTCGCTGAACTTCGAGACCTGGTTCGAGTGGAAGGACCATCCGACCTTCATCGAGGACGTGATGCGCTTCCTCGACAACGTGCTGCAGAGCTTCATCGACACCGCGCCCGACAGCATGGCCCGCGCGCGCTACAGCGCCATGCGCGAGCGTTCGGTGGGCCTTGGCGTGATGGGATTCCACTCCTTCCTCCAGGCGCAGAACGTGCCTTTCGAGAGCGTGGTGGCGAAGGTCTGGAACAAGCGGATGTTCAAGCATATCCGCGCCCAGGCCGATGCCGCCAGCATCAAGCTCGCCAATGAGCGTGGCCCTTGCCCCGATGCGGCGGAGTATGGCTTCAACGAGCGCTTCTCGAACAAGATGGCGATCGCGCCCACCGCCTCGATCAGCGTCATCTGCGGCGGCGCCTCGGCCGGCATCGAGCCCATCGCGGCGAATGTCTATAACCACAAGACGCTGTCCGGTTCCTTCATCGTGCGCAACGCGCATCTGAAGAAGGTGCTGGCGAAGCATGGCCGCGACGACGACGACACCTGGACCAGCATCACCGTCAACAAGGGCTCGGTGCAACACCTGGATTTCCTGAGCGAGCAGGAGAAGGCGGTGTTCAAGACCGCCTTCGAACTGGACCAGCGCTGGGTGATCGAGCACGCCGCCGACCGCACGCCCTTCATCTGCCAGGCACAGTCGGTGAACCTCTTCCTGCCCGCCAACGTGCACAAGCGCGACCTGCACCAGATCCACTTCCAGGCCTGGAAGAAGGGCATGAAGTCGCTCTACTACTGCCGCTCGCTCTCCATCCAGCGCGCCGACACGATCAGCGAGAAGGTGGCGGTACAGCCCTCGCTGGGCGCGGCCGCCGTGCCGGATGACGTGCAGATCCCGCTGCCGCTGGTGGCGCAGCCGGCGGGCGGGACCACCAATTACGAGGAATGCCTGGCCTGTCAGTAGGCAGCGCCGGAGCCATCCTCGGCGAGGGCGGCCAGCGGGCCGCCCGGACCATCGGCGGTGGGGAAGGGAGTGCCCGGCCTGGACGGCGCCGGCCCGCAGCCCGCAACCCCGCGCCGGAGGCAACGAACCGACGTCCAGACGGACCAGAACAGACAGCGAGACGCCCCATGCCCGACGGCCACAGCCCCACCGACGAGATCCCGACGCATTTCGACCTGCTGACCGCCAACCCGGTCTACAAGCCCTTCCGCTACCCCTGGGCCTATGACGCTTGGCTGACGCAGCAGCGCGTCCACTGGCTGCCGGAAGAGGTGCCGATGGCCGATGACGTGAAGGACTGGCAGAAGAACCTGTCCGAGGTGGAGCGCAACCTCGTGACGCAGATCTTCCGCTTCTTCACGCAGTCGGACGTGGAGGTGAACAACTGCTACATGAAGCACTACTCCCAGGTGTTCAAGCCGACGGAGGTGCTCATGATGCTGTCGGCCTTCTCGAACATCGAGACGGTGCATATCGCGGCCTACAGCCATCTCCTCGACACGATCGGCATGCCCGAGATCGAGTACCAGGCCTTCCTCAAGTACAAGGAGATGAAGGACAAGTACGACTACATGCAGAGCTTCTCGGTCGAGAACAAGACCGAGATCGCCAAGACCCTGGCCGCCTTCGGCGCCTTCACCGAAGGGCTGCAGCTCTTCGCCTCCTTCGCGATCCTGCTGAACTTCCCCCGCTTCAACAAGATGAAGGGAATGGGGCAGATCGTCACCTGGTCGGTGCGCGACGAGACTCTGCACTGCCTCTCCGTGATCAAGCTCTTCCGCACCTTCGTGCAGGAGAATCCGGAGATCTGGACGGCCGAGCTGCGCCGCGAGATCACCCAGATCTGCGAGACGATCGTGGAGCACGAGGACTCCTTCATCGACCTCGCCTTCGAACTGGGCGACGTGCAGGGGCTGACCGCGCCGGAGGTGAAGCAGTACATCCGCTTCATCGCCGATCGCCGGTTGCAGCAGCTCGGCCTGGAGCCGGTCTACCGGATCGAGCGCAACCCGCTGCCCTGGCTCGACGAGATGCTGAACGCGATCGAGCACACGAATTTCTTCGAGAACCGGGCCACGGAGTATTCGAAGGCTTCCACAACCGGAAGTTGGGAAGAGGCTTTCGAGGACAGCGTTTTCAACGCGCCCGGCCAGGAAGCGGGAGACGCCGCTGGTTCCGAACGCCCTCGCCACTGAGAGGAACGGATGGGACACCGCCCAATGATTGCAGGCGGTGTCTCAAAATATGCGTTTCTTTGATTGAAAATGACGGTACAGTGGCGGGGTTTCGTGGCACGCTGGCAATGGATAGATTGGGCTGCGTGTATTCGGCGAAATCGCGTCAATCTGTCCGATCATAGGGTGGGGTGCCGGCCTCGACATGGCTGAGAACGATAGCAGCGAGACGACGAAGCCGGGCACGCGCCCAGGCTCGGCCCCGAGGCAGACACGCCGCCTCTCGGACAAGATTCTGATTGCCTTCCATCACGCCTGCGACCAGGAGGATTTCGAGGTCGCGGAAGACCTGCTGCGGCTCCTTGAGGTCATGCTGACCCGCAAGCCGGTGCATCCGGACGTCAATCGCCGGAAGAACATGGAAAGCCTCGTCGCCGCGCATGAGCGGCTCTGGCTGCTGCGGCACCCGGAAGCGCAGGGCTGAACCGGGCAGGCGGCTCAGCCGGGCAGGGCCGTGCCCTGCCGCAGCACCGCCTCCGCCCCGGCGGACCAGCCCTGGCCTTCATGCAGCACCAGCCCCGGCAGCACCCGGTCCGGTCCCCGCCGCCCCCGCCAGCCCTGAAGCAGCACGCGCTTCGCCTCCCGTCCCGCCCTGGGCCAGAGCGGAAAGAGCGACACCGCCCCGAAGCCGGCCTCGCGTAAGGCCGCCCAGCCCTCGCCATGCCGGTGCGCCGGCAGGATCAGCGTCGCCGATCCGCCCATGCGCACGCCCCGGGCCAGGACCTGGGCCCAGAGCCGCAGCGGCGCCGGCTCCGCCTCATGCACCGCCGCCGCCCGGCGCGGGTCGGGGGAGGCGGTGCCGCCGGTCCAGTAGGGCGGGTTGGCCAGCCCATGCGCCGCGAATCCCTGGCCGGGCAGGGCATCCGGCTCCGCGATATCCGCCGTCCGGATCGTGGCGCGCCCCTCCCAGCCGTTCCGGCGCAGGTTCTCCGCCGCCAGCGTGGCGAGTCCGGGGTCACGCTCGACCCCGATGCCGGTGAGGTCCGGAACGCGGGCCAGCAGGCAGAGCAGCGCGGCGCCGCTGCCGCAGCCGAGCTCCAGCACCGCCTCGCCGGGCCTGGCCGGCACATGCGCGGCCAGCATCACCGCATCCAGCCCCGCCCGCAGTCCGTCGGACGGCTGATGGAGCAGGACCCGGCCATCGAGCAGCCGGTCCTCGGTGATCCCAGGGGTGATTCCGGGGGAGGGGACGGGCGTCACGCTCCCGCCTCTCCCGCCTCCCGCAGCACGGCCTCGGCGGCCCGCGCATCCTCCTGCCGGACCGCGAGACGGCGCGGGAAGGCGCCGATCCCGCCCTCCACGGCACTGACATGGGCGTCGAGGACGAAGGAGGGGATGCCCGCATCCCGCAGCAGGGCCTGCAGGAAGCTCAGGCGGACGGGGTCGAGGCCAGTGGCCAGGATGTGCATGCGTGCTCCGGCAGTGTTGTGGGCCGCGCGCCTTGGCGTGGCTGCCTGTCATGGTTATGTTGCCGGCCGGTCTTCTAAGGTCATTTTCTGCTTGAGCGTAGCCGTCACGCCGACGCCCGACGACGAGAATCCCGAGGCTGCGCTCGTGGTTCTGACCGAGCTGGTCCGCGACGACCTGGAGCTGTGCAACCGGCTCATCGTCGAGCACATGGACAGCCCGGTGTCCCTGATCCCGCAGCTCGCCGCGCATATCGTCGCGGCCGGGGGCAAGCGGCTGCGGCCGCTGCTCACCCTGGCCGCCGCGCGCATGTGCGGCTACCGGGGGGAGCGCCATGCCGCCCTGGCCGCCTGTGTGGAGTTCCTGCACACCGCCACGCTGCTGCATGACGACGTGGTGGACGAAAGCTCCCTGCGCCGCGGCCAGGCCAGCGCCAATGCGCTGTTCGGCAACAAGCCCTCGGTGCTGGTGGGGGATTTCCTCTTCGCCCGCGCCTTCCAGTTGATGGTGCGCGACGGCTCGCTGCGCGTGCTCGCGATCCTGAGCCAGGCCGCCGCCACGATCGTGGAGGGCGAGGTGCTGCAACTCGTCATCCAGAACGACACTGCCACGACCGAGGAGCAGTACCTCCAGGTCATCGCCGGCAAGACCGCCGCGCTCTTCGCCGCCGCCACCGAGATCGGCGCCGTGGTGGCCGACCGGCCGGAGGCCGAGGCCCAGGCGCTGCATGCCTATGGCCGCGACCTCGGCATGGCCTTCCAGCTCGTGGACGACGCTCTGGACTATTCGGCGCGGCAGGCCGAGCTGGGCAAGACGGTCGGCGACGATTTCCGCGAGGGCAAGATCACCCTCCCGGTCCTGCTGGCCTTCCAGCGCGGCGACGAGGAAGAGCGCGTCTTCTGGCGCCGGGTGCTGGAGGAGCGGGAGCAGGACGAGGGCGACCTGGAACATGCCCTGCACCTGATGCGCCGGCACGATACCCTGGGCGCCACCCTGGCACTGGCCGAGACCTATGGCCGCTCGGCGCAACAGGCGCTGGAACTCTTCCCTCCGGGGCCGGAGCGGCAGGCCCTGTCCGACATCATCCGCTTCTGCATCGCCCGCGCCCGCTGAGGCGCGAGGCGATGGGCGGGGAGGGCGGTACCCTCCCCATCCGCCGCGTCAGCCGCGCCCGACGAAGGGCATGGCGGTGGCCATGATGGTCATGTTCTGCACATTCGCATCGAGCGGCAGGGCGGCCATATGGGCGACGGCGCGCCCGACATGCATCACGTCCATCCGCGGCTCCACCATCATCCGCCCATCCGCCTGCGGCACGCCCCGGGTCATGCGCTCGGTCATCTCGGTCGCGGCATTGCCCACGTCGATCTGGCCACAGGCGATGTTGTGCTTGCGCCCGTCCAGGCTGATCGACTTGGTCAGGCCGCTGACGGCGTGCTTGGTGGCGGTATAGGGCGCGCTGCCCGGCCGGGGGGCATAGGCGCTGATCGAGCCGTTGTTGATGATGCGGCCGCCCTTCGGGTCCTGCGCCTTCATCATCGCATAGGCGGCGCGGGCGCAGAGGAAGGCGCCGTTCAGATTGGCCGCCACCACGCCGAACCAGTCGTCGTCGCTGATTTCGTCGAAATCCACGGCGGGGCTGCCGCGCCCGGCATTGTTGAACAGCAGGTCCAGCCGTCCCCAGCGCCGCTTCACCGCGTCGAAGAGCGCCGCCACCGAGGCCGGGTCGCTGATGTCGCCGGGCACCGGCAGGCAGCGGCCGCCATGCTCGCCTGCGCGCGCCACCGTCTCCTCCAGCGCATCGCGCCGCCGCCCGGCCAGGGCCACCGACCAGCCATCGGCCAGCAGCGCCAGCGTGGCGGCGCGCCCGATTCCCGAGCCGGCGCCCGTCACCACCGCGATCCGTGATTCCGTCATGTCATTCCACTCCCTTGGAGGTCAGGTGCAGCCTGCGTCGCCCGCCATGGGGCGGCAAGACAAGGGCGTGCATGCCTGGGGGAAGGTGTCAGCCCTCCTCGACCGGCGCCAGATCCACGCCGACCTCCAGCTTGTGCCGCCCGCCGCCCAGGATGATGCCGCGCAGCGGCGAGACATCGCCGAAATCGCGCCCCCAGCCGAGCAGCACATGCTCCTCCGAGAGCAGGATGTCGTTGGTCGGGTCCAGGTCCAGCCAGCCGAGCTCCGGCCCCAGCCAGGCGCCGACCCAGGCATGCGACATGTCGGCGCCGACCCGCCGCGGCTGCCCCGGCGGCGGATAGGTGCGGATATAGCCGGAGGTGTAGCGCGCCGGCAGGCCGAGGGCGCGCAGCCCGGCGATCATCACATGGGAGAAGTCCTGGCAGACGCCCTCGCGGCGGCGCAGCACCTCCTCCACCGGGGTGGCGATGCCGGTGACGCCGGAGCGGAAGCGGAACTCCTTCCTGAAGCGGGAATTCAGGTCCAGCAGCCCCTCCAGCACCGGCCGCCCGGGGGGAAGGAGGCGGCGGCGAAGTCCCGGGCCGCCTCGCCCACCCGGACCATGGGGCTGGGGAAGGTGAACTCCGCCGCCTCCGGATCGCGCCGCGCCATGGCCGCCACCTCCTCCCAGGGCAGGGTCGAGCCGGCGGGGGAGGAGGCGGGAAGCGCACATCCACCACCGCCTCGGTCACCACCTCGAACCTCTCATGCGGGCTGTCGAGGAAGAGCCAGGTGACGTGGTTGCCGAAATGGTCCCGCCCGGTGGTGATCCGGGCGGCCTCCGGCGTGCTGGTCAGCTTCGTGCTCAGCACGCGCTGCGCGGGCAGTTCGCGCGGCGTCAGGCAGAGCATGTGCGTCGCCATCTCCACCGGGTGGCCATAGGCATAGCTGGTGACGTGCCGGACACGCAGGATCATGCCAATCCCCGCCCGATGACCGGGACGAGCGCCCGCGCCTGCGGCAGCAGGGTGAAGTACCGTCGCGAGATCCCCTCGGCCAGATTGCCCGCGCGCTCCTCCACCCCCCGCAACCGGCCGGGTACGTCGCCCGCCGGGCCCTCGGCGATGGCGAAGGCCTCCTGCGACAGGGCCTCCGCCTCCCTGGCCAGGCCATCATCCTGGCCGCCCAGGTTCTCCAGCAGCTCGCGGGCCCGGGCGAACTGGAAGCCCAGCCCGCGGGGATTGCCGGGATCGGCCAGGACCAGCCGCAGCACGGGTTCCGCCTGCGGTGCGGCCAGATAGCGGGTGCGGTAGGTGATCACGGAATCGCACAACTCCAGGGCGAGGCGCAGCCCGGCCTCCAGCCGCGCCGGCGGCTGGTCGAGCGCCATGGACAGGGCGGAGGCGACGGACTGGGCGCGCTCCACCCGGCGCCCGAGGTCCAGGAAGGTATGGGCGCCGCCGCGCACCATGTTCTCCGCGGCCACCCCGGCCACCCCGGCGGCGTAGCGCATGGCGGCACGGTGGAGCTGGGACAGGGATTGCAGGTCGCGCACCCGGGGCAGCTTGTCCCGCATCTCCCGCAAAGGCTGCAGGAAGGCGTCGTGCATATCGCCGGTCTGCCGGTCGCGCGTGGCCTCGACCAGCCGGGCGATGCGCCCGAAGGCGCGTGACAGGGCCTCGTCGGGCCGGGCGGCGCGCAGCAGGGCCCGGCGCAGCGGCCCGGCATCCCCGGCGACGGGGAAGTCCTCCACCTTCACCAGCCCGGCGGGGACCAGGCAGCGGGCCAGGGTGTGCAGCTCCGCCAACTCGTGCGGCAGCAGGGCGTCGCGCTCCAGCCGCACCAGGGCCGCGCGCGACAGGCGGGCGGCGGTGTCCAGCCGCTCCACGTAGCGGCCCAGCCAGAACAGGTTGTCCCCCGCCCGCGACGGCATGCCGGCCGCCATCCGGCGCAGCGCCAGTGGCGGCGACTGGAGGGTGGGGGGCAGCCCGGCCTCCGCCTCGTCCTCCAGCACCCAGACATCCTTCGACAGCCCGCCCTCCGGCACCCGCGTGAAGGCATGGGCGCCGTCCTCGATGACATGGGCGAAGCCGCCAGGCAGCACCCGCCAGCCGGGCGCGCCGCCCATCTCATCGCTGGCCACAAACATGCGGAGCCGCACCGGAAGAGGCACCTTGGCGCCGGTCCCGTCCTCCCCGGCATCGCTCACCCAGCAAGGCGCCTGCGAGGGCGGGGAGATTTCCGTGGCTGCCCAGCTCTCCGGCCGGGCCTCCAGCCGCGCGAGAAGGGCCTCGTTCGAAAGATCGAGATGCAGGGCCGGGACGCGTGGATCGGTGGCGGAGCGCAGCATCCAGCGTCCCGGCGCGGCGCGAACCTCCTCCAGCGCGGCCGGATCGCCCAGCCAGAGGGTGCGCAGCCCCGGCAGCCGCAGAGCCTCGCCCAGCAGCGCCTCGCAGAGACACGGCAGGAAGGCAGCCAGGGCGGGGGCTTCCGCCATGTCGGCGCCCGGGTCGTTGATGATCCGCACCGCGCCGTTGCGGGCGGCATCCATCAGCCCGACCACGCCACCGGCGGCGGGGGCATCGGATTCCAGCGGGTCCAGCAGATGACCCTGCATCCGCCGGAGCAGCGCGCCGATCGGCTGCAGCCCGCGCAGCGTCTTCAGGTAGAGCCGGCCCCGCCGCACCGTGAGGTCTCCCGGCTCCACCGGGATGCAGTCCAGCGCCTGGGTCAGCACCACGTTCTCCGCCCAGTTCGGATCGCCCACGGCGGGGGTGAGCAGGGCCATGGCGTCTTCCTCATGCCCGGGTGGCAGGGCATGGCGGAGCGAGAGCTGCCAGGCCTCCAGGAAGGGCCGCACCGGTCGCAGCGGTACCCGGCGGAAGAGCTCCGGCATGGTGCGGGCGAGCAGGCGGCGGTTCTCCAGCGCCTGCGCCAGCCCGGCCATGCGGGCGATGGAATCCCCGGCCACGCGCCACTGCCCGTCCTGCCCCCGTTGCAGGTCCGTCGCCAGCATGCTGAGCATGGGCGGGCGCGGCACCGGGCCGGTGGTGCGGCAGGCGCGCAGGAAGCCGGTATTGTTGAAGACCAGCTCGGCCGGCAGCAGCCCCTCGGCCAGCAGCCGCTGGGGGCCGTAGATATCCTCCAGCACCCGCTCCAGCAGCCGGGCCCGTTGCGCCAGCCCCTGCTCCAGACGGGCGAATTCCCCCGCCGGGATGGGCATGGGCAACAGGTCGCAGCGCCAGGCCGTCACCCGCTCCTCGGAGGGCAGGAGGGAGGCGATCCCGTCCTCCTCCAGGACCCGGTGCAGGCTGAGGGCGCGATCCGACAGGTCGCCGCCGGACAGGCCCGACAGCGCGCCCAGGATGCCGCGCCAGTGCGGGCGGATCCGGCCCTGGCCATCCACCATCTCGTCGGCGGCGACGCTCATCCCGGACAGGGTCCGGCGGGCATGGGTGTGGTGGGCAGGGCGGCGCTCATCCCGTCATCTAACCGGGCTGGCCCCCGATACGCCAGCCGGTGCCCGGGCCGGGGAGGACAGATTCCGGACGTGGTGGCTGACTTCCGGGGTGGAAGCGGGCAGTCTGCCGCCCGATCCATCCCCCCGACCGCGAGGAATCCCGGCATGGCCGCCGAACAGCGCAGCATCGTCATCTTCGACCTCGGCGGCGTGCTGGTGGACTGGGACCCGCGCCATCTCTACCGTCGGCTCTTTCCCGGGGACGAGGCGGGGATGGAGCGGTTCCTGGCCGAGGTCTGCACCAACGAATGGAACCTGCAACAGGATGCCGGGCGAAGCTGGGCCGAGGCCACCGCCCTGCTGCGCGCCCAGCATCCGGGGCAGGAGGCGCTGATCGACGCCTTCCACCACCGCTGGCCGGAGATGATCCGGGGTGCGATCGACGGCACGGTGGCGATCCTGCGCGAACTGCACGAGGCCAGGGTGCCCCTCTACGCCCTGACCAACTGGTCCGCCGAGACCTATCCGGTGGCGGAGGAACGCTTCGACTTCCTGGGCTGGTTCCGGGGCGTGGTGGTGTCGGGACAGGAAAAGCTGATCAAGCCCGATCCACGGATCTACCGCCTGCTGCTGGAGCGCTTCGGGGTGGACCCGCGACAGGCTGTCTATATCGACGACAATCCCCGAAACGCGCAGGCGGCCAGCGATCTCGGGATGCATGGCATCCATTTCATCTCGCCCGAACATCTGCGGGCGGATCTGGTGGCGCTGGGCCTGCCGGTGGCGCCGCTCGCCTGACACTTCCGGGGCGGCGCCCCGGTCAGGACACCCTGGTCAGGGCGCCTCCGGCATGTCGCGCAGCCAGGCGTCGAGATCCACCGCCGCCACCTGCTGCCAGAGTTCCGCCATGCGCCGGGCGGCGAAGTCCAGCAGCGCTTCGCCCATCTCCGCCGTGGCCTTCGCGGCATCGCCCACGGCCCCGGCCGGGTTCAGGTCCTGCGCCTGCCAGGCCAGGCTGGCGCCCAGGGCGGAGGCGATGGCGGGAGCGCCTTCCTCCAGCCGCTGCTTCGCGCTGGGGAAATCGGCCATGGCGGCGCGATCCACATCCTGGGGCGAGAGGCGCAGCATCAGGGCCGTCTCGTCCCGCCCGGCATGGATGCCGTAGCGCGCCTCCACCGGATCGGCGAGGCCCTCCGGCCGGCCCATCCGGTCCCAGTGGCTGCCGATCGCCAGGATGCGGTTCCCGGCGCGGAGGCGGCGGCAGGCGACCTCCAGCATCGCGCCGTTGCCGCCATGGGCGTTCATCACCACCAGCCGCCGCACCCCGGCGCGCGCCACGCTGGCGCCGATCCCGGTGACGAGGCGGAGGAAGCCTTCCTCATCCAGCGTCAGCGTGCCGGGAAAGGCCAGATGCTCCACCGAGAGCCCCACCGCCTGATGGGGCAGCACCAGCAACGGCAGCTCCGGCGGGCAATGGATCAGCGCCCGGGCCAGGATGCCGGCATTGATGGTCTGGTCGGTGGAAACGGGCAGATGCGGCCCGTGCTGCTCCGTGGCGGCGATGGGCAGGACCGCCACCGTGTTCTCCGGCAGGTCCCGGAACTCCGGCCAGCGCAGCTCGGCCCAGAAACGCGTGCGGATCGGCATGGCGGCAGCCTCCTTTTCCCCGGTGATGGCAACGCCGGAAACCTGGTTCCGGCGTCGCGTCAGCCTTCAGGACGGAACCGGCTCTCCCCCGACCGGCAGGGCCGGGTCGCGTACCTCCCCGGTGCCGCCATCGGTGATGCCGAGATCGGTCGGATGCGGCCCGGGATTGCAGGCCAGCGAGATGCCGGTCACGCCACGGAAGACCCGGAAGGGCGGCTTCCACGGCATCACCGCATCCGCCGCCGCGCGCAGGCGGGCGAAGCTGGCGGCGGTCTCCTCCGGCGGCGTCTCGGCCAGCAGCCCGGCGATGGGCAGGGGCATCACCCCCGTCACCCGCCCGCCCGCCGCCACGGCCATGCCGCCGCCGCAGGCGATCAGCGCATTGGCGGCGGCCGCCATATCCGCCGGGTCGCGGCCCAGCACCAGCAGGTTGTGGTTGTCATGGCTGATCGTGGTGGCCACGGCGCCTTCCGGCTCGCCCCAGCCATCGGCGAGGCAGAGCATCGGCGCCGGATCGCGCCGCCCATGCCGGTGGAGGATGGCGATCAGCGCATGGCCCGGCGGCAGCTCGGCGATGCCATCGCGCACGGTGACCTTGGCCTCGGCCCAGTGGACCACGCGGGCGCCGCCGACCACGGGCAGGCGTGCCTTGCCGTTGCCGATGCCCTTCACCCGCAGGCGGAAGGCATCCGGCACCTGGGGCGCCAGCTTCACCGTGTCGCGCGGCGCGCCGGACAGGTCGCGGGGCAGGGCTTCGAGCATCCGGCCGCCCTGCGCCACGAGGCGCCCGGCGACATAGACCCGCTCCACCACCATGCCGGGCAGGTCGGAGAGCACGGCGATCTCCGCCCGCCGCCCGGGGGCGATCAGGCCGATATCGTCGCGCTTCAGCCGCAGCGCCGAGTTCAGCGTCGCCATGCGGATCGCCAGCACCGGGTTCAGCCCGCGCGCCACCAGCCGCGCCAGCGTGTCGCGCAGCCCTCCCTTGGCCACCAGCTCGTCCGGGAAGATATCGTCCGTGCAGGCCACCAGATTGGCCGGGAAAACCGGCAGGGACAGGATCGCCGCCACGGCGCCGGGCAGGACGTTGTCGTGGCTGCCGCGCAGCTCCACCGTCAGCCCTGCCCGCAACTTGGCCAGCAGGTCCTCGCCGGAGGTGATCTCGTGGTCCGAGGTCACGCCGGAGGCGGCATAGGCCTGGAGCGCGGCGCCCGTCAGGTCCCGCCCATGGCCGTTGACATTCTTGCCCGCCGCCATGCCGGCCGCGACGATGCCCTCCATCCGTGCGCTGCCGGAGAGCACGCCGGCCATGTCCATGACCTCGGCCACGCCCGCGACCTCGGGCCAGGACAGCATCTCCCGCATCTCCTCCGGCCCGATCTCGGCGCCCGCCACCTCCAGCCCGGGGGCGGAAGGGACGCAGGACGGGGCGGCGACCAGCACGCGCAGCGGCAGGCCGCGCGCCGCCTCCACCGCCCATCGCACGCCCGGAACGCCCAGCACATTGGCCAACTCGTGCGGGTCCCAGACCGTGGTGGTGACCCCGTGCGGCACGACGGTGCTGGCATAGTCCACGGGGGCCATGAAGGAGGATTCGAAATGCAGGTGGTTGTCCACGAAGCCGGGCGCCAGGAAGCGTCCCGCCAGGTCGTGAACCTCCGCCGCATCGGCGCGCGTGCCGGGCGGGTGCACGGAGGCGATCAGCCCGCCGACCAGCCCGACATCCGCCGCGCGCAGCTCGCCGGTCGCGACATCGACCACCGTGCCGCCGGTGAGCAGCAGGTCGAAGGGCGCCTTGCCATCTTCCCCACCCTGGGCCGCCTGAACGGCGCGGCGGCGGGTCTCCGCGGCGATGGGGGCTTCGGGGGCGAAGTTCATGGTGCCTTGCTCACGCTGGTGGCGAGCGTCATCTCGTCGGTGCGGGCCTCGTAGCGCAGCCCCTTCCGCATCGCCCAGGTGTTGGTCTGGAAATAGAGCGGGATCAGCGCCTGCTGATCGACGATCGCCATGCGCGTGGCCTCGCGGCTGATGCGCTCGCGCTCCTTGTCATCCATGGTGGTGCGGGCCTGCTCGATCAGCCGATCGATCGCGGCATTGCTGAAGCGCCCGCGATTGGCCGGGCCGAAGCCGCGCGACGGGTCCACCGTGTGGATCAGAGCCTCCAGCATCCCCAGCACCTCCGGATTGGGCGAGAAGCCGGACAGGTTCACCGAGTATTTGAGCTGCGCCGCCTCGCTCAGCCAGGTGCCACGCGGCTTCGTCTCCACCGTGGCGGCGAGGCCGGCGCGGCTCCACATCTGCCCGATCGCCTGCACCACCTGCTCGTCATTCACATAGCGGTCGTTCGGCCCGTTGATCTGCACCGCGAAGCCTTCCGGATAGCCCGCCTCGGCCAGCAGCTTCTTCGCACCCGCGAGGTCGAAGGGCTGCGGCTTCGCCAGTTCCGGGGAGGCGCCGAAATAGCCCGGCGGCGCGAGGTCGTTGCTCGGCAGGCCCTGGCCCTGCATGACGCGGGAGACGATAGCCTCCCGGTTGATCGCCATGGACAGCGCCTTGCGCACCCGCACGTCGCGCAGCGGATTGGGAATCGGCTTGCCGTCGCGGCCGGCGATATGCGGCGTCACCTCGCGGTCGCTGTCCAGCACCAGGAACATCAGCCGGTTGGAGGGGCTGACGGCGGTGGCGAAATTCGCATCCTTGGCGAAGCGGTCGAACTGGTCCGTCGGCACGATCTCGATCAGATCGACATCGCCCGCGCGCAGCGCGGCGGTGCGGGCGCCGGCATTGGCGATGGGGCGGAACTCGACCCGCCGGAAGGCGGGCTTCGGCCCGGCGAACTCCTCATAGCGCTCCATCACCGCCACGCCGCCGGGCGTCCAGGAGACGTAGCGATAGGGGCCCGTGCCGACCATGCCCTTGCCGGCATTGAAATCGGCGGTGGAAAGCCCCTCGGCCGCATGCCTGGCCAGGATCATCACCATGGACAGGTAGTTCGCCATCAGCGGCGTCGGCGTGTGGGTGTGGATGCGCAGCGTCTGCGCGTCCACCTGCTCCACCGACTTCACCGGCCGGGTGTAGGTGTTGAGCGAGGAGGGCGAGTTCGGCACGTCGCCGGCGCGGGCGAGGGTGAAGGCCACGTCGTCCACCGTCACCGGCGTGCCGTCCTGGAAGCGCGCCGCCGGGTTCAGCCTGATCTCCCAGGTCAGGTCGTCCACCACGCGCCATTCGGTCGCCAGCGCCGGGCGCAGCACCTGCCGCGCATCCTGCTCCATCAGCGGCTGGAAGTAGTGGCGGCCATAGGCGTAGTTGGTGATCAGGCTGGCGAAATGCGGGTCGATGCTGGTCGGCCCCGCCTCCATGCCGATGCGCAGCGTGTTGGAATCCTGGGCTGCGGCCGGTGCCGCGACCGCCAGCGCCCCGCCGGCCAGGAGAGTGGAGGCGAGCAGGGCGTCGCGAAGGCGGGGGAGGCGCATGGCGGGGGGGGTCCGGTGGCAGTGATTTCTGGCGCGTGGCATGATACCGCCCGGCGCCGGAAAGCAAGCCCGCAGACCGGCCTGGAGACGAATTATGCCCTCACCGGAGGATCTCGCCCCTCTCGCCCCGGCCATGACCGCCTGGCGCCGCGACATCCACGCCCATCCGGAACTCGGCTTCGAGGAGACACGCACCGCCGCGCTGGTGGCGAAGGAACTGCGCGAGGCCGGGATCGAGGTGACGGAGGGGCTGGGCGGGACCGGCGTGGTCGGCACGCTGCGCGGCAAGGGGGGAGCGGCGGGGGCAACCGTGCCATCGGCCTGCGCGCGGACATGGACGCCCTGGCGATGGGCGAGGTGACGGGGCTTCCCTATGCCAGCACCAGGCCCGGCACGATGCATGCCTGCGGCCATGACGGACACACCGCCATGCTGCTTGGCGCGGCGAAGTGGCTGGCGCGGAATCCGGACCGCTTCTCCGGCACGGTGCATTTCATCTTCCAGCCCGCCGAGGAAGGGCTCGGCGGCGCCGACCGCATGATCCGGGAGGGCCTCTTCGAGACCTTCCCCGTCGATGCGGTCTACGGCCTGCACAACATGCTCGACATGCCGGTGGGCAGCATCGCCGTGCCGCGCAGCCGCGCCCTGGCCAGCGCCGATACCTGGGAGGCGGTCTTCACCGGCAAGGGGGGCATGGCGCGCGGCCGCATCTGGCGGCGGATGCGACGCTGGCGGCGGCGCAGTTCATCACCGCCCTGCACAGCATCGTCGCCCGCAACATCGACCCGTTGCAGAGCGGCGTCGTCAGCGTCGGCCATATCGCGGCGGGCGATGCCAAGGCGCCGAACGTGATCCCGGCCACCGTCACGGTACGCGGCACCGCCCGTGCCTTCCGCAACGAGGAACGCGAGCTGCTGGAACGCCGCATCCTGGCCATCGCGGAGAATACCGCCGCGACGCATGAGGTGACGGTGGAGGCCCGCTACATCCACGGCACGCCGCCGACGGTGAACCATGCGGAGCAGGTGCAGGTCGCCCTGCGTGCCGCCCGCGCCACGGTGGGCGAGGCCCTGGTGGATGACGATCCGGAGCCGATCACCCCGGGCGAGGATTTCTCCTTCATGCTGCTGCAGCGCCCGGGGGCCTTCGCCTTCATCGGCATGGGCGCGCCGCGCCACCCCGAGGGCTACCAGCACAACCCGCATTACGATTTCAACGACGAGATCGTCGCGCACGGCGCCGCCTACTGGTGCAGCCTCGTCGAGACCGAGCTGGGATGACCGCGCCGCGCACCACCGTCATCGACTGCGACCCGGGGACGGATGACGCGCTGGCGCTCTGGCTGGCCCTGGCCTCGCCGGAGCTGGATGTCGCGCTGGTGACGGTCTGCGGCGGCAATGTCGGGCTGGAACGGACCCTCGCCAATGCCCGCGCCATCACCGGGCTGACCGGACGGGCCGTGCCGGTGGTGGGCGGGGCGAGCCGCCCGCTGCTGGGCGAGTTCCGCTCCGAGACGGCGGTGCATGCGGCGGATGGGCTGGCGGGAGTCCGCCTGCCGGAAGGGCCGCCTGCCGTGCCCGGCCGGGCGGCGGATGCCATCCGGGACCTGCTGCGCCGTTCGGCCCCGGGCGCGGTGACGCTGATCGGCCTGGCACCGGCCACGAACCTCGCCCTGGCCCTGGCCGCCGAACCCGAACTGCATGACCGCGTGCGCGAGATCGTGCTGATGACGGGCGCCTGGGGCGAAGGGAACTGGACCCCCTCGGCCGAGTTCAACGCCGCCTCCGACCCCGAGGCGCTGGCCGCCGTGGTCGCCACCGGCCTACCGGTCAGCTTCGTGACCCTGGACCTCACCGCCCAGGCCCTCGTCACCCCCGCCGTGGTGGAACGGCTGGCCAGCACACGAGAGGGGGCGGGGCAGGGAGCCTGCCTGGAAGCCGCCTGCGCCATCCTGCGCAACGTGCCGGCCTCCCGCCGCTTCGGGCAGCGCGGCTTTCCGCTGCACGACCCCTGTGCCGTCGCGCTGGCACTCTGGCCGGATCTGTTCGTGGTCCGGGAAGCCTGGGTGGAGGTGGAATGCGGCACCGGCATCGGCCGGGGGCGCACGCATATCGACCGGTGGAACCGGATGCGCCGGACGCCGAACATCCGCATCGCGGAAAGGCTGGAACCGGAACGGTTCTTCGCGGCCCTGGCCGGGCGGCTGGCCTCGTTGCCATGAAGCATCGCGGCCCCGTCGCGCGGGACAGGCGGAGCCTGGGCTCAGCTCGCCCGGGCGCTCCGTGGCGTGGGGAGTTCCACCTGCTGTTGCAGCCACGAGGCGGCATCCGGCGGCAGGCCGTCCGTGGCGATGTCCTCCGCCATGCGCATCACCAGGATCGGCCCGGTGATCCCGTTTCGTCGCAGGGCGCCACGGAGGTGCTGGGAAAGGTAGTTCACCGACATGTCGCTTGAGACGAAGAGGGCGTTTGCGTTGGCGATCCAGTGGCTCTCGGAGACTTCCCAGATCGCCTGCTCCAGCACCTCGGTCGCGCCGTGTGGCAAGTCGTACAAGACCAGAATGAGCGACATCTCACCACGTTCCACGCTTCAGGGCAGGTGAGGATACGAATAGGCCCAACGCGTATCCAGTTCCACACTTTCAAGAAGACGGGAGAAAATGCCGCCTATGACAAAAATCATCGGCCATCGCGGCGGTGCATTTTTGTGGCCCGAGAACAGTATTGATGGGTTCCGTCACGCCACTCAGCTTAAAGTTGAGTTTTGTGAATGCGACATACATCTTTCGGTTGATAAGCAGCCGATTGTGCATCACGACGCCAGGCTGGAGCGAACTTCCGAGGGGCAGGGCCTCCTGGCCGACCATCGAGCCGAGGAACTGACCCGGCTCCGCCTGCGCGGGGCGGGCGGCGAGCGCATCCCGCATCTGAGGGATGTCGTCGAACTGGTCGCGGCCTCCGTCTCCGGCCTGCAGGTCGAGATCAAGGCCGATACGGGGGAAGCCCTATCCGGGCCTCCTGGAAGCGGCGCTTCCGATCCTGGACCGGCTTGGGATGCGGGGGCGCTGCGGCATCATCGCCTTCCACGCGCCCACCGCCGCCGCGGCTCAGGCAGCGGGCGGCTTCGATCACGTCGCCTGGCTCTTCGAGCCGGCCATGTTGGAAAGCCTCGGCCTGCCGGGAGTTGTCGGCGTGGCGAGGGCGTATGGGCTTTCCATGGTGGAAACCCATGCCAGCGTGATGGATGCGGAGCTTGCGGCCGGGTTGCGGGCGGCCGGGCTGCGGATCGCCGTCTGGGGCGGCAACCATGCGGACAGCATCGCCCGCATGCTGGATCTGGGCGTGGATGCGATGGCCAGCGACGACCCTGTGCTGGCCATGCGGATGCGGCAGGAGCGGGAATAGGCGCCCCTTCCCGGGCAGGCGGAAGGAACCGCCCGCCCAGCCCAGGGGCCGGAGCACCCGGAAGCTTATTCCGTGGAGAAGCGGAAGGCCCCGCCCGCCGGCGGTGCCGGTTCGGCGGGGGCCGCCGCACCCTGTTGCTGCTGCTGCGCCTGCCGGGCACGCGCCTCCAGCTCCTGCAACAGCCGGGTGATGCTGCCGATCAGCCCAGGAAGCTGGGTCAGCGGCAGGACGAGCTGGCCCGCCGGGGCGGGCTGGCCGTCCGTTCCGGTCTGGCCCAGGGTGAAGCGCGCCACGCCATGGCGCACCTGGGCATCGATGACCCCGTCACTGAAGATGCAGGGGAGTGCGGCCGGGGCCGGCTTGCTGTTACTGCTCACGGAAGGCCCTGTGGAAGCTGTCGATCAGAGGCTGCATCATGTAGCGGAAGAAACTCCGCTCGCCGATCTTGATCTGTGCCTCCACCGGCATGCCGGCCTTCAGCGAGACATTCTCCAGCTTGGCCAACTGGTCCGGCTCGATCACGATCTGCGCGCGGTAGTACTCCGTGCCGCGCTGCGGTTCCTGGTTCACGTCGCCACCCACGAAGGTGACATGCCCGTGCAGATAGGGCACCAGCCGCTGCTTGAAGGCCGGCAGCCGCACCTCGGCTTCCAGCCCGTTATGGACCACGTCGATATCGGTGGGGGAGACCTTCACCTCCGCCACCAGGCGGTCGCGGTCGGGCACGATCTCCAGCACCGTGTCGCCGGGCTTCACCACGGCGCCGGGGTTGAAGAAATGGCTGTTGAGCACGACGCCATCCACCGGCGCCACGATCTCGCGCCGTGTGGAGACATCCTGCGCGGCGCGGATGCGTTCCTCCAGCTCGCGCAGCTTGGTGTCCACCTCCCGCGCATCGGTGGAGGCTTCCTGCACGCGCTGGTCGCGCGCGTTGCGGAGCTGGTTCCGGGTCTCGGTGATCTGGGCCTCGGCCCGTTCGACCTGACCCTGGAGGTCGGAGATATTGCCCTCGGCCGAGGCGATCTGCCGTTGCAGACCCAGCAGGCGCGGCATCCGCTCCAGCCCCTGCGCCACCAGCGCCTTCACATCCGACTCCTCCCGCCGCAGCAGGTCGAGCTGGCGCTGCTGGCTGGTGATCTGGGCGCGGGTCGAAAGGATGGAGGCGCTGTACTGGCCCAGCCGGGCCTCCAGCACCTGGATCTGGCTGGCGAGACTGGCGAGGCGGCTGGCGAAGAGGATGCTCTGCCCCGTCATCGCCTCCCGCGCACGGGGGTCTTCGGAGGCGAGCAGCTCCCGCGGATAGGCGACGGCCGTGGCGCCCGCCACCTCGGCCGCGTCCCGCGCCGCCTGTGCCATCAGGGCCCAGCGGGTGCCGCGCGAGCTCTCCAGCGTGGCATCGGACTGGGTGTCGTCCAGCCGCATCAGGATCTGGCCGGCCTTCACCTCGTCACCGTCGCGGACCAGGATCTCCCGCACGATGCCGCCTTCCAGGTGCTGCACGGCGCGGCGGTTGCCCTCGGCCTTGATGATGCCCGGGGCGATGGCGGCCTCGCTCAGCGGTGCGGTGAAGGACCAGGTGCCGAAGCCGCCGACGAAGAGCGCGATGCTGGCGATGCCGAGCAGCATCGGCCCACGCGTCCGGGGGCGCGGCATGTCCAGCACCAGTTCCGGCAGGCCCGGGTGCTGTGCCGGGGCGGGGGTCAGGGCGCTGCCGGGCGGCAGGGCGATATTCGCGCTCATGCGGCAACTCCAGGCTGGCCGGGCAGGGGGTGGGGCCACGCGGCGCGGCCACGGCCGGACGCGGGCCCATGACGCGGCTCAGCACCTCCTGCCGCGGGCCGAAGGCCTCGATCTGCCCGTCACGCAGCAGCATCACCTTGTCCACGCCCTGGACCAGGACGGGACGGTGGCTCACCAGCACCACGGTGGTGCCGTGCCCGCGCAACTCGCGCAACGCACTCAGCAGGCGTGCCTCGGCATCGCCGTCGAGGCTGCTGTCGGGCTCGTCCAGCACCAGCAGCTTCGGCCGGCCGAAGAGCGCGCGGGCCAGGCCCACGAGCTGCCGCTGCCCGCCGGAAAGCTGCTGCCCCGCCTCGCCGACCTCGGTGTCATAGCCCTGCGGCAGGCGCAGGATCATCTCATGGCAGCCGGCCAGCTTCGCCGCGGCGAAGACATCCTCCGGCTCCGCCTCTCCCATGCGGGCGATGTTGCGGAAGACGCTGCCCTCGAACAGCTCCACATCCTGCGGCAGATAGCCGAGATGGCGGCCGAGATCCTCGCGCAGCCAAGTGGAGACATCCGCCCCGTCGAGCCGCGCGGCGCCGGCGCTTGGTGCCAGGGTGCCGATCAGCAGGCGGACCAGCGTGGTCTTGCCGGCGGCGGAGGGGCCGATGATGGCCACGCTCTCCCCCGCCTCGATCGTGAAGCTCAGCCCCTTGATCACCGCAGCCGTCTGTCCCGGCGGCGCATAGGCGAGGCGCTCGGCCACCAGCCGGCCCTTGGGCTCCGGCAGCGGCATGCCCGCCGGCCGCAGGCGCGGCAGCGCCAGGAAGGCCTTCAGGCGGTTCAGCGCCTGGCGCACCTGCACCAGCCCCTTCCAGCCGGCGATCATCTGCTCCACCGGCGCCAGGGCGCGGCCCATGATGATCGAGCCCGCGATGGAGGCGCCGGAGGTCAGCTCCTGCCGCAGCACCAGCCAGGCGCCGAGGCCCAGGATGGCGATCTGCAGGGCCAGCCGGGTGAACTTGGTCACCGACATCAGCAGCGCCGCACGGTTCGCGGCGCGCTCCTGCTGCGGCGTGCCCTCGGCCACGGCCTCCCGCCAGCGGCGCAGCACCGCGGGGGCCATGCCCATGCTGTCGATCACCTCGGCGTTGCGGATCAGCATCTCCGCCCGGCGGTTGGCGAGCAGGCTGGCCGTGCCCGCCTGCTTCAGCAGGGGGGAGGTCACCGCCTCGCCCAGCAGGGTCAGCAGGAAGAGCAGGACGGCGCCGCCCAGGGCCACCGAGCCGAGCAGCGGATGGAGCAGGAAGATCACCGCCAGATAGATGGGCACCCAGGGCACGTCATAGAGCGCGAGCGCCGCCGGGCTGCCGAGCCAGTTGCGGGCCAGGGAAAGGTCCCGCAGCGCCTCGGTGCGGTAGGTCCGGCCGCGCAACTGGGCCTCCAGCGCGCGCAGGAACCCTTCGGGCGCCACCCGGGCCTCGATCCAGCCGGCGGCGCGCTGCATCACCTGCCCGCGCACACCTTCCAGCACCGCGAGGAGCAGGATCGCGCTGCCCGCGACCACGGTCAGCCAGAGCAGCGTGTCGGTGCTGCGCGTCGCCAGGACCCGGTCGAAGACCTGCATCATGTAAAGGGAAATCGTGAGCTGCAGCACGTTCACCACGCCGCTGAACAGGGCCACGCCCACGAATTGCTGGCGGCAGGCGGCCAATGCCCGCGACAACACGGTGTCCTTTTCCCGGATCTCCTTGGGAAGTGTCATACGGAATTCCTTTCCAGGGAGGAGGCGGGGGCACAGTGGGTCGTGGGGTAGTCCAATACCAACGAAAAGGTTCCTAAAGGTTAACGAGTACAACCGCTAGTATAGGACGACCTCACGAGAGTTTGTATTAATTCTGTGATGGAATCAATATCGTGACGGAATCGAAAGATAAGCCATCCGCTTGGCCTCCCGCCGTCCCTGGGTGACGGTGTCCAGGATCAGGCCGCAGGCGATCGAGAGCCAGGCCAGGATGGTCAGCCCGACCGATGCCAGGAAGCTCGGCATGCGCGGCACCAGCCCGGTTTCCAGATAGGTTTCCAGCACCGGCACCATCAGCAACGCCGCCAGCAGCAGGAGCAGCGCGGCAAGGCCGCCGAAGAAGGGCAGGGGGCGTTCCCGCCGCACCAGCGCGGCGATGGTGCGCAGGATGCGGATGCCGTCGCGGATCGTGTGCAGCTTGGAGGCCGAGCCGGCCGGACGCTCCCGGTAGGGGGTGGCAAGCTCGCCGACCGGCAGGCGCAGTTCCAGGGCATGGACGGTGAACTCGGTTTCCGTCTCGAAGCCGTTCGCCAGGGCGGGAAAGGACTTCACGAAGCGCCGCGAGAAGGTGCGGTACCCCGAGAGCATGTCGGTGATCCGGTCGCCGAAGACGAGCCGGACCATGCCGGTCAGCATCAGGTTGCCGAAGCGGTGCCCTGGGCGGTAGGCGCCCACGCTCTCATCCACCCGGATGGCGGTGACCATGTCCAGCCGCTCCTCCAGCAGCCGCCGCACCATCTCCGGCGCCGCCGAGGCGTCGTAGGTGCCGTCGCCATCCACCAGCACATAGGCGTCGGCCTCGATATCGGCGAACATCCGCCGGACCACGCTGCCCTTGCCGGGCTGGCTTTCCGAGCGCACGACCGCCCCGGCCTCGGCGGCGACCTGCCGCGTCCGGTCGGTGCTGTTGTTGTCATAGACATAGATGGTGGCCCCGGGCAGGGCGGCGCGGAAGCCGCGCACCACCTCGCCCACGGCGGCTTCCTCGTCCCGGCAGGGGACGAGCACGGCGATGCGGGGTTCCGTCATCGGTCGGTGAAGACGAAGCGGCGGGACAGGGCGAAGTTCCCGCCCATGCCGGCCAGCGCGCCGGCGGCCACGCCGAGCACGGGGTGCGCCGCGACCAGCGGCAGTTTGGACAGGAGCAGGGCGTAGGTTCCGTAATTCAGGGCAAAGCCGATGAGATTCACCAGGAGGAAGCGCGCCCATTGCCGGTGCGCCGGCCCGGCGCCGCGGCCGCGGAAGGTCCAGGCCCGGTTCAGTGCCCAGGTGGTGGTGGCCGCCGCGAGATAGGACAGCACCCGCCCGCCATAAGGGCCGGCGCCAAGGGCGATGGCCGCCATGAGCACCGTGGAATCGACCACGAATCCGATGCCGCCGACCACGCCGAAGCGCCACATCTGCCTCAGCACGGCCCGGATCTCCGGTCCGTTTCGGTCGGTCGTGGCAAGGCTGGCCTCCATGACGCAGGGCAATAGGCGAGCAGCGCGTGAAAGCCAAGCGGCGGGCAATACGTTCCGTTACGGAGGCGGGGGCTTGCGCCGCGTCCGGGGGCAGGCTTCCCTCCGTGACAAACCCGACATCTGGAGAGGTTGTCCGATGTTCCGCCGTGATCTCCTGGCCGGCGTCGCCCTGGCCGGAATGGCCTCCGCCCTGCCGAAGGACGGCTATGCCCAGGCGGCGAAGCCCGCAGCCACGCCTGCCGCCCCTGGGGCCGCCGCGCCGCGCGTGCTGAAGTTCATCCCGCAGGCCGACCTCGCCGTGGTCGATCCCATCGTCACCACGGCCTATGTCACCCGCCACCACGGCTTCCTCGTCTGGGACACGCTCTACGGCTATGACGAGGACTACAAGCCGCAGCCGCAGATGGCGGAGGGGCACAAGGTCGAGGAGGATGGCCGCCGCGTCACCATCACCCTGCGCGACGGGCTGAAGTTCCATGACGGACAGCCGGTGAAGGCGGTGGACTGCGTCACCTCCATCCACCGCTGGGCGGCACGCGACGCGCTGGGCCAGGCGCTGATGGCGGTCACGGAGGAGCTCTCGGCGCCGGACGAGAAGACCATCCTCTTCCGGCTGAAGAAGCCTTTCCCACTGCTTTTCGATGCGCTGGGCAAGCCCTCCACCCCGATCTGCTTCATCATGCCGGAGCGTATCGCCAAGACCGACCCGGCCACGCCGGTGAAGGAGATCATCGGCTCCGGCCCCTTCCAGTGGGTGGCCGAGGAGCGGGTGCCCGGCTCGAAGATCGTCTACAAGCGCTTCGAAGGCTATGTGCCGCGCAAGGACGGCACGCCGAGCTGGACCGCCGGGCCGAAGGTCGCGCATTTCGACCGGATCGAATGGATGGTGATCCCGGACGCGGCCACCGCCTCCAACGCCCTGACCAATGGCGAGATGGACTGGTGGGAACAGCCCACCGCCGACCTCCAGCCGGTGCTGCGGAAGGACCGCAACATCGTGGTCGAGATCCCCGACCCGACCGGTCTGGTGGGGATCTGCCGCTTCAACCAGCTCCATCCGCCATTCAACAACCCGGCCATCCGCCGCGCCCTGCTCGGCGCGGTGAACCAGGCGGACTTCATGACCGCGGTGATCGGCGAGGACCGCAGCCTGTGGCGTGACAAGGTCGGCTTCTTCCCGCCGGATACGCCCATGGCCAGCGATGCCGGGATGGAGGCGCTGACCAGCCCGCGCGACTACGACAAGGTGAAGGCCGATCTGAAGGCGGCCGGCTACAAGGGCGAGAAGATCACCCTGATCGCCGCCTCGGACTTCCCCTCGCTGAACGCGCTGGCCCAGGTCGGCGCCGACATGTTCAAGAAGGCGGGGATGGAGGTGGAGTTCATCTCCACCGACTGGGGCTCCGTGGTGCAGCGGCGCGCCAGCCGCGAGCCCCCGTCCAAGGGCGGCTGGAGCGTCTTCTTCACCTTCTGGGCCGGACTCGACCTGTTCAACCCGGGCGTCAGCCAGTCCCTGCGCGGCAATGGCGACAAGGCATGGTTCGGCTGGCCGACCGCGCCGAAGCTGGAGGAGTTGCGCAACGCCTGGCTGGAAGCGCCGGACCTGGAGGCCCAGAAGAAGCTCGCGGCCGAGATCCAGAAGCAGGCGTTCGAGGACGTGCCCTACCTTCCTCTGGGCCAGTATTTCCAGGCCACCGCCTATCGCCGCACCCTGAGTGGCGTCCTGAAGGGCATGCCGCTTTTCTGGAACGTGCAGCGCACGGCCTGACCCGGAGGGCATGGCCCCTTTCCTTGAAGGGGCTGTGCCAGGGGCCGTTGGCCCCGCCTTCCAGGCCAATACTGGAACGGCACAGGAATTCGCTGGTATTTTCTTCCAGAACAGCGCGCTGCTCCGTTTTCCTCAGAAAATGCACGAGGATAAATATCCTCCTTTTCGTCACGTTTGAGCAATACTGGCGACATTTTTCCGTGAAGGAGCAACCGTTTTCCCCTCGCGGACACCATGGCGCCTCGTGTTAAGCTTCCTGTCAGGAAGGTGACGCTTCTCCGGCTCCCCACGACCGTTTCAGGCGGCGGGTGGCCCGGGGGTGGCACGCATTGTGCTGGCTGACGGCAAGGTTCCAACAGGCACGGCTTTCGCCGTTCCTGACCGGAGCCTTTCCCGTATGGCCGCTCTCCCGGGCGCCGCTTTGGAGATTCGTTATCGATGGATCGACGTTCGTTCCTGAGGACTGGCGCCGGATTGGGCATCGCTGCCGCGACAGCGGGCCTTTCCGCCCCCGCCCTGGCGCAGGGCGCGGGGGCGCGGACGCTGCGCTTCGTCCCTCAGGCGAACCTCGCCAATTTCGATCCGATCTGGGGCACCCAGTATGTGGTGCGCAACGCCGCCACCCTGGTCTGGGATACGCTCTACGGCGTGGACAGCAAGCTCCAGCCGCAGCGGCAGATGGCGGAAGGCGAGGAGGTCACCCCGGACGGCCTGCTCTGGACCTTCCGGCTGCGGGAGGGGCTGAAATTCCATGACGGCGCGCCGGTGCTGGCGAAGGACGTGGTGGCCAGCCTGAACCGCTGGGCGGTGCGCGACCCGATGGGCCAGATGATCCGGGCCCTGCAGAACGAGCTGGCGGCGGTGGACGACCGCACCATCCGCTGGTCGCTGAAGAAGCCCTATCCCAAGATGCTGCTCGCCCTGGGCAAGGTGAACGCACCCTGTGCCTTCATCATGCCGGAGCGGATCGCGAAGACCGACCCCTTCGAGCAGATCAAGGACTATGTCGGCTCCGGCCCCTATCGCTTCCTGCGCGAGGAATGGGTGCCGGGCGCCAAGGCGGTCTTCGTGAGGTTCGACGGCTACAGGCCGCGGCAGGAGCCCGGCTCCTGGCTGGCCGGCGGCAAGCAGGCGCTGGCGGAGCGGATCGAGTGGATCGTCATGCCCGACGCCGCCACCGCCTCCGCCGCCTTGCAGAACGGTGAGATCGACTGGTGGGAAAGCCCGATCAGCGACCTGATCCCGGTGCTGAAGGCCAACCGCAACATCCTGGTCGATATCGCCGATCCGCTCGGCAATATCGGCAATTTCCGCTTCAACCACACGCAGCCGCCCTTCGACGACGTGAAGGTGCGCCACGCGGTGATGACCGCGCTGGACCAGGAAGACTACATGAAGGCGATCGTCGGCAACGACGACAGCCTGTGGAAGCCGATGGCCGGCTACTTCACCCCCGGCACGCCGCTCTATACCGAGGCGGGCGGTGAAATGCTGAAGATGCGCAACATCGAGGCGGCGCGGAAGCTACTCGCCGCCTCCTCCTATGACGGCCGCCCCGTCACCTGCATCGTGGCGCAGGACCAGCCGATCACCAAGGCGCAGGGCGACGTCACCGCCGACCTGCTGCAGCGCATCGGCTTCAAGCTCGATTTCGTGGCGACGGACTGGGGCACGGTGGGCTCCCGCCGCGCGGTGAAGGGGCCGCCGAGCCAGGGCGGCTGGAACATGTTCCACACCTGGCATGCCGGCGGAGACTGCATCAACCCGGCGGCCTACACGCCGATCCGCGCCAATGGCGACGGCGCCTGGTTCGGCTGGCCGAAATCGGATGCGGTCGAGGCGGCGCGTGACGAATGGTTCGCCGCGCCGGATTTCGCGGCCGAGAAGGCGGCCATCGACAAGCTCAACATCGCGGCGGTGGAGGCGGGCCTCTACGCCCCCACCGGGTTCTTCCTGTCCTACCAGGCATGGCGGCGGAACGTCTCCGGCGTGGTGCAGGCACCGTTCCCTGTCTTCTGGGGCGTTTCCAAGGCATAAGGGTCCATGTTCTCGTACATCCTCCGCCGATCGTGGCGACGATCCCCGTGATGGTGATCGTCGCGCTCTTCGTCTTCTCGCTGCTCTATTTCGCGCCGGGCGATCCGGCGGCGGTGATCGCCGGCGACCAGGCGACGCCCGCCGATGTGGAGCGCATCC
Organism: Roseomonas gilardii subsp. gilardii; assembly: GCF_023078375.1. Lineage (NCBI taxonomy): Bacteria > Pseudomonadati > Pseudomonadota > Alphaproteobacteria > Acetobacterales > Roseomonadaceae > Roseomonas > Roseomonas gilardii. The sequence continues at coordinate 2,753,699 of NZ_CP095554.1, forward strand.
GCGCCACCCTCGGCCTGGACCGCCCCTTCCTGGTGCGCTTCGGCGAATGGGCCTGGCACATCATCCAGGGTGACCTCGGCACCTCGATCTTCACCAACCTGCCGGTCAGCACGATGATCGCGCAGCGCATCGAGCCGACGCTGTCCCTGATGGTGCTGACCCTGCTGATCGCCATCACCGTGGCTGTGCCGATGGGCGTGGTCGCAGCCTGGAAGGCGGGCTCCTGGATCGACCGCTTCGTGATGGGCTTCGCGGTGCTGGGCTTCTCGGTGCCGACCTTCGTGGTGGGCTACCTGCTCGCCTACTTCTTCGCGCTGCGCCTGGATTGGGTGCCGGTGCAAGGCTACACGCCGCTGTCCCAGGGCATCGGCCCCTGGTTCGCCAACCTGATCCTGCCCTCCCTGGCGCTGGGCAGTGCCTATATCGCACTGATCGCCCGCATCACCCGCGCCACGATGATGGAGGTGCTGCAGCAGGATTACGTCCGCACCGCCCGCGCCAAGGGGGTGGGCCAGACGGGCATCCTGTTCCTGCACGCGCTCAAGAACGCGGCCGTGCCCATCGTGACGGTGATCGGCCTGGGCATCGCCCTGCTGATCGGCGGCGCGGTGATCACCGAGAGCGTCTTCGCCATTCCGGGCCTCGGCCGCCTGACAGTGGATGCCATCCTGCGCCGCGACTACCCGATCATCCAGGGCGTCGTGCTGCTCTTCTCCTTCACCTACGTGCTGGTCAATCTCTGCATCGACCTGCTCTACACCCTCTTCGATCCGAGGATCCGCTATTGAGCACCTCCGTCCTCGAGCCGCGGAGCACCGCGGCCGCGCCGCAGATGCCGGACGTCATGCCGGTCGCGAAGGTCCGCAAGGGCGCGATCGGCTTCATCCGGCGCCACCCGACCATCGCCCTGGGCGGCTTCCTGCTCGCCCTGCTGGTCTTCATCGCCATCTTCGCCCCCTATCTCTGGACGGTGGATCCGACCGCCCTGGCCCCGGCGCGCCGCACGCGCGAACCCTCGGCCATGTACTGGTTCGGCACGGACATGCTGGGGCGCGACGTCTACTCGCGCGTGCTCTACGGCACCCGCGTCTCGCTGATCGTGGGCTTCGCCACCGCCTTCTTCGCCTCGGTGATCGGGCTGGCCATCGGCCTCTTCGCCGGCTTCGTGCGCTGGGCCGACAGCATCATCATGCGGGTGATGGACGGGCTGATGTCCATCCCCTCGATCCTGCTGGCCATCGCGCTGATGGCGCTCAGCCGCGGCTCGGTCGGCAATGTGGTGCTGGCCATCACCATCGCCGAGATCCCGCGCGTCTCCCGCCTCGTGCGCGGCGTGGTGCTTTCGCTGCGCGAGCAGCCCTATGTGGACGCGGCCATCGCCTCCGGCACCCGCACGCCGGTCATCATCTGGCGCCACATCCTGCCCAACACGATCGCGCCGATGACGGTGCAGGCGACCTATATCTGCGCCGCCGCCATGCTGATCGAGGCGAGCCTTTCCTTCATCGGCGCCGGCACGCCGCCGATCATCCCGTCCTGGGGCAACATCATGGCGGAGGGCCGCGCCCTCTGGCAGGTGAAGCCCTATATCGTCTTCTTCCCGGCCCTGTTCCTGTCCATCTCCGTGCTGGCGGTGAACCTGCTGGGCGATGGCCTGCGCGACGCGCTCGACCCGCGCGCGGCCAAGAGGATCTGACCTGACATGGCTCTTCTCGAAGTCGAGAACCTCCAGACCCATTTCCGCACCCCCGATGGCGGCGTGAACCGCGCCGTCGACGGGCTGAGCTTCCACGTCAATGCCGGCGAGACGGTGGCGATCGTGGGCGAGTCCGGCTGCGGCAAGTCGGTCACCTCCATGTCCATCCTGCGGCTCATCCCCGAGCCGCCGGGCAAGATCGCCGGCGCCATCCGCTTCGAAGGCAAGGACCTGCTGAAGCTCCCGGACCACGAGATGCGCGACATCCGTGGCAACGAGATCAGCATGATCTTCCAGGAGCCGATGACCTCGCTGAACCCGGTGCTGACCATCGGCAGGCAGATCGGCGAGAGCCTGCGCCTGCACCAGGGCATGAACCGGCGGCAGGCGGAAGCGCGCGCCATCGAGATGCTGAAGCTGGTTGGCATCCCGGCGGCGGAGCGGCGGGTGAAGGAGTACCCGCACCAGCTTTCCGGCGGCATGCGCCAGCGCGTCATGATCGCCATGGCGCTGGCCTGCAACCCGAAGCTGCTGATCGCCGACGAGCCGACCACCGCGCTCGACGTCACGATCCAGGCGCAGATCCTCGACCTGATGCGCGACCTGAAGCACCGCGTCGGCGCCGCCATCGTGCTGATCACCCATGACCTGGGTGTGGTGGCCGAGGTCGCGGAGCGGGTGATCGTCATGTATGCCGGCCGCAAGGTGGAGGAGGCCGAGGTGGGCGAGCTGTTCCGCGCGCCCAAGCATCCCTACACTCAGGGCCTGCTCGGCGCCGTGCCGAAGCTCGGCTCCTCCCTCACGGGAGAGACGGAGCGCCTGGCCGAGATCCCCGGCCTGGTGCCCAGTCTGAAGCAGAAGATCCAGGGCTGCGTCTTCGCCGGCCGCTGCTCCTACGCCACGGATTTCTGCCGCAAGGTCGCCCCGGCGCTGGAGCTCAAGGCGCCGGGCCATCTCGCGGCCTGTCACTATGCGGAGAAGGAGGCGCTCGCGGCATGAGCGGCACGCCGATCCTGGAGGTCGTCGACCTCAAGAAGCACTATCCCATCCGCGGCGGCCTGCTCGGCGGGGTGAAGGGCTATGTCTATGCCGTGGACGGCGTCTCCTTCTCGGTGAACCGGGGCGAGACGCTGTCCGTCGTGGGCGAGTCCGGCTGCGGCAAGTCCACCGTGGGCAAGGCCATCCTGCGCCTCTTCGACATCACCGAGGGGCAGGTGATCCTGGACGGCCAGCGCATCGACGACATGCCGCTCGGCACGCTGCGGAAGATGCGGCGGCGGATGCAGGTGGTCTTCCAGGACCCCTTCTCCTCGCTGAACCCGCGCATGCGGGTGCGCGACATCCTGGCCGAGCCGATCCGCAATTTCGGCCTGGCCAAGAGCAGCGACGACCTGGAGAAGCGGCTCTACAAGCTGATGGACACGGTCCGCCTGCCGCGCGACGCCATCAACCGCTGGCCGCACGAATTCTCCGGCGGGCAGCGGCAGCGAATCGGCATCGCCCGCGCCCTGGCGGCGGAGCCCGACCTCATCATCTGCGACGAGGCGGTCTCGGCCCTGGACGTGTCGGTGAAGGCGCAGATCGTGAACCTGCTGCAGGACCTGCAGAAGGAACTCGGCCTCGCGCTGCTCTTCATCAGCCACGACCTCGCCATCGTCGAGCACATGACGCACCGCGTGGCGGTCATGTATCTCGGCAAGATGGTGGAGGTGGCGCCGCGCCGGCAGCTCTTCGCCGCGCCGAAGCACCCCTATACGGAGGCGCTGCTCTCCGCCGTGCCGGTGCCGGAACCCGGCGCGGGGCGCAAGCGGATCGTGCTGAAGGGCGACGTGCCGAGCCCGATCAACCCGCCGTCCGGCTGCCGCTTCCACACCCGCTGCCCCTATGTCTTCGACCGTTGCCGCACCGACGAGCCGCGGCTGAAGCCGACGGAAAGCGGGCATTTCGCGGCCTGCCACCTGCACGACCTGCCGGAATCGCAGAACCCGCTGGCCCGGAACGTCCCGGCCTATCTCTGAGGACCGGCCCCGGGGCTTCTCGCGACGGGGGGAAGGCATCGCCTTTCCCCCGTTCGCATATCCGCCACCCTTTCCTGGGCCAAGCGCCACTTCATCTGAGAATCGTTCTCAATCAACGCCCTGCTTGACGTGGGCGCCGGCGAGACAGACTCTTTCGGAAAGCCGGGACTCTCGCCCGGCATGATCGATCCGACGCAGCTGGGATGGGGGAGGGGTGCGATGCCTCAGGTATCACTGACCGTGAACGGCACGGCGCATACGGTGGAGGTCGAAGGCCGGACCCTCCTGGTGGAACTCCTGCGGGAGAAGCTGCACCTGACCGGCACCCATGTCGGATGCGACACCAGTCAGTGCGGCGCCTGCGTGGTCCATGTGGATGGGGAGAGCGTGAAGTCCTGCACCGTCCTGGCCGTCCAGGCGCAGGGCAGCCAGGTCACCACCATCGAGGGGCTGGCCGGGCCGGATGGCACGCTGCACCCGATGCAGGAAGCGTTCCGCGAGCACCACGCGCTGCAGTGCGGCTTCTGCACGCCGGGCATGGTGATGTCGGCCATCGACCTGGTGAACCGCCATCCGGAGGGCATGACCGAGGCGGAGATCCGGCACGGGCTGGAGGGCAACCTCTGCCGCTGCACGGGCTACCATAACATCGTGGCTGCGATCGACGCGGCGCAGCAGGTGATGCACGGCCGCAAGCCGGCCCTCGCCCCGGCGGCCGAGTAAGGGGAGAGGGCGCCATGTACGATTTCGCCTATCACAAGCCGTCCTCCCTCGCGGAGGCGGTGAAGCTCCTGGCCGATCCGGACGCCAAGGCGCTGTCCGGCGGCCAGACCCTGCTGCCGGCACTGAAGCACCGGCTGAACCGGCCTTCCGCGCTGGTGGACCTCACCGGCATCGCCGAGATGAAGGGCATCCGCCGGGACGGCGACACCCTGGTCATCGGCGCCCTGTCGCGCCATGCGGACATCGCGGGCAGTGATGTGGTCCGTCAGGCGATTCCCGCCCTGGCGCGCATGGCGGGCCATCTGGGGGACACGCAGGTCCGCAACCGCGGCACCATCGGTGGCAGCCTGGCGAACAACGACCCCGCCGCCGACTACCCGGCCGCCGCCCTGGCGCTGGGGGCCCGCTTCGTGACCGACCGGCGGGAGATCGAGGCCGACGAGTACTTCCAGGGCATGTTCACCACGGCGCTGGAGCCGGACGAGCTGATCGTCGCCCTGCGCTTCCCGGTGCCGGAGAAGGCGGGCTACGCGAAGATGCGCAACCCGGCCTCCCGCTATGTCCTGACCGGAGTCTTCGTGGCGAAGGGGCCGGCCGGGGTGCGCGTGGTCGTGAACGGCGCCGGCCCCGGCGTCTTCCGGCAGTCCGAGATGGAGGCAGCCCTGGCCGCCAACTGGAGTCCGGATGCCGTGGCGGGGATTCGGCAGTCGCCGGATGAATTGCTCAGTGACATCCATGGCGGAGCCGAGTACCGGGCGCACCTCGTCACGGTGATGGCGAAGCGGGCCCTCCTGGACGCCGGCTGAAACCTTCCGCGGCCCCTTAAGGGTTTTATGAGGTCGAAGCCTGCGACGGGAGGCGTGCACGCAGCCACCGTCGCGGGCGCCGCCAAAGTCGGTTGCCGGAGGGCCGCAGGGGTCATCCGATATCCAGGGCGGGCGGCGGAATGGCCGCGACGTAAAATTGCATGTCTTGACTCCGCATTTTGTCGTTTCGGCTAGATTTCCGCATGAGCGCGTGCGACCATCATCGCACCGGTCCTGCATTCCGTCGGGCCGTGGAAGTTGCGTAGGCGAAAGAGACAGTGTTTCCCGACAACGACCCCCAGGGTGGCACCGGCGCCGTCGAGGCCGAGGTGAAGTGGTATAACGGGCGTAAAGGCTTCGGCTTTGTGCTTGGCCCTGATGGCCAGGACGTTTTCTTCCACGCATCGGCACTGACCGAGGCTGGCATCGAGCCCCCCGAGACGGGCGACAAGCTGGTTTGCGAGATCGGCACGGATCGCCAGGGACGCCGCCTGGTGACCCGCATCACCGAGCTGAAGAAGGGTCCCGGCGGCCATGCCGGTGGCGGCTTCGGCGACCGTCCGCCCCGCCGTGATTTCGGCGACCGTCCGCCCCGCCGCGACTTCGGTGACCGTGGCGGCTTCGGCGGCGGCTTCGGCGACCGTGGCCCGCCGCGTGGTGGCTTCGGCGACCGTGGCGGCTTCGGCGACCGTCCGCCCCGCCGTGACTTCGGTGGCGACCGTGGCGGCTTCGGCGGTGGCTTCGGCGACCGTGGCGCACCCCGTGGCAATTTCGGCGACCGTCCGCCGCGCCGTGACTTCGGCCGTGACGAAGGTGGCCCGACCTACGCCGTCGGCGGCACCGTCAAGTGGTTTGACCAGGTGCGCGGCTTCGGCTTCGTGACGCCGGACGATGGGGGCCAGGACGTGTTCCTGCACTCCTCCGTGCTGCAGCGCGCGGGCGTCCAGGATGTCCAGCAGGGCCAGAAGGTGGCGCTGGAAGTCCGTGACGGACAGCGTGGCCGTCAGGCGGTCGTGCTCAAGGATAGCTGATCCGTTTCCGCGGATCGAAAGACCCCGGCACCGCAGGGTGCCGGGGTTTTTTTATGCGCTGTGCGCCGGGCTTGTGACGCATGGCAGAAGCCGGGATAATCCTCTCCTGACATGTCAGTTGAAGAGGCAGCGCCATGACAGAACCCACCCCGGACATGCCGGCTGCTTCGCTGACCCGGCAGGCCATGGACAGGCTGCGGGGAGAGATCATCGACTGCCGGTTGCGCCCGGGTGAAACCCTGGCGGAAGGCAGCACGGCGCAGCGCCTCGGCCTCGGCAAGGCTCCGATCCGGGCGGCACTCGCCCGGCTGGCGGAGGAAGGACTGGTCGAGGCTGTGCCACGGCGCGGCTGGGTGGTGTCGCTGGTGACCATCCGCGACATCCACGAGGTCTTCGACCTGCGCCTCCTTCTGGAGCCCGAGGCGGCGCGCCGCGCGGCCGGGCGCGTGGCGTCGGGTGACACGGCCCTGGCGGAGGCGCGGCAGCGCTCCCTGGCCGCGGCGACATTCGCCGAGCGGCTGGAGGCGCGGCATGACTTCCACCGGCGTGTCGCGGCCCTGTCCGGCAATGAGCGCCTATCGCAGCAGATCGGGCGCCTGCTGGACGAGTCGCGGCGCATGATGCTCCTCCGCCCCGGGCAGGGCGGCTCCGACACGCCGGTGGGGGAGAGTCTCCTGTTGGCCATGCTGGAAGGGCGCGCGGCGGATGCGGCCCGCGCCATGCACGAGGCCGTCTGGACCTCCCGCACGGGCGTGCTTTCCGTCCTGACGGCTCCGGAGGCTGGCACCGTCTTGTGATACTGACAGGTGATGCTGGGGTCTTGAAACCGGCGTTGGCGATCAGGTTGATATGATCCAAGTTTAATGCCAGTCTGTGATGCAACCTTTGGTCGCATCGTGGTCCAGCACCGAGCTTTCCCGGGAGTGTCCTCCCGGAAGATGGGTCGCGCCTTGCCGGCCGGCACCACGCCATGTCCCGGGTGGTGCCGGTCGTCTTCCCACCCCGTGGGGCCATGTGGATGAATCAGCGCACCTTGCAGGACCAGGCCGCGGACTCCCGCCCCCGGACACTCCTGATGGCGAAAAGCCTGGCGCTGGCCCTCGCCATCGCGGCCATCGCCTTCCTCCTGTCACTGGATCTGCGGGAGCGCGCCATCGCCACCGGGACGCGGGACCTGGAACGCCTGGCGCTGGCCCTTTCCGAGCAGGCGGACCGCGCCTTCCAGTCGATCGAACTGATCAATCAAAGCATCACCGACAGCCTGCGTGAGCGCGGCGTGGAGGATAAGAAGGATCTGACGCGCTTCGCCGCCGCGCCGGAGCTGACGCGCCGCCTCAGGGACTGGGTCGCCGGCCTACCGCAGATCGAGACCATCGGCCTCTATGACCGGTCAGGCCATCTTGTCCTGGATGTGGTGGATGGGGATCGGCCACGCCCACCCCTGCCGCAAGGCTGGCTCTCCGGCCCGGCAGCCTTGGAGGGGAGGGACAGAATCACCAGCGATCCGTCCGGAGGGCCGGCAGGGCAGGGCCGGCGGATCTGGATCGGCCGCCGAATCCTTGGCACCCAGGGAGATCTCCTGGGCTTCGTGCTGGTGGCCATGCCGATCAGCTACTTCGAGGATTTCTACGCCAAGCTGGCCACGCTGCCCGGCATGGCGATCGCCCTGATCCACCAGGACGGCGCGCTGCTTTCGCGCTTCCCGCCGCTGGGTGTCGGAGCGGACGGCACCGCAACGTCGTGGATCACTCTGAAGCCGGAGCCCGGCGAGGTCAGGATCCTGCCGGCGTGGAGCGCCCTTGGCGAGAAGCCGCGTTTGATCGTCCTGCACTCCCTTGAGCTCAATCCCCTGATCATCGCCGTCAGCCGCACGCGGGACGCGCTGCTCCAGGAATGGCGGCAAGAGCTGTGGCTCCTCCTGGGCTCGGCGCTGCTGGCCGAGGCCGGCGTGCTCGGCATGGCACTGCTCGGGCACCGGCAACTGCGCAACCAAGCCCGCATCGCCCAGGCCCAGGCGGCGGAGAGCCGCGCCGAGATGCAACTGCTGCGGGAGCGCGAGCGGGCGGAGTATGACCGCTCCCTCCAGGCGATGCGCTTCGGCGTCGCCCTGGACAATCTGGTGCAGGGAGTCTGCATGGTGGATGCGGCGCTCATCCTGCAGGTGGCCAACCACCGCCTTTCGGTGATCCTGGGCCTGCCGAACGGCACGGATCTCGTCGGGCATCCAGTGTCCCGCCTCTTCGCGGCCGCGCTGGCGGGTGGCACCCTGACCCGGCAGGACCTGCGGAATTTCCGGTCTCATCTCCGGACCGATCCGCGTCCGGGCGGATCGGCGGAGGACAGCACGGCCGGCCGCGCCCACCGGACCTTCCTGTGGGAGCTGGAGGATGGTCGTTCCCTGTCGGTCAACCTGCTCCAGATGTCCGACGGGGGCTGGATCGCCACGCTGAAGGACGTGACCGCCCGGCGTTCCGCTGAGGCACGGGTTGCCCATATGGCGCTCCACGACGTGCTCACCGACCTGCCGAATCGCAACCTGTTCGGCGAGCGGCTGAGCGCCGCTGTGGCCCGGGCCAGGCGCGGCGAGGGCTGCGCGCTGCTTTATCTCGATCTCGACCATTTCAGCGAGATCAACGACACGCTGGGCCATCTCGCCGGGGACGCCGTGCTGCGGGAGACCGCGGCGAGGCTGCGGCGCTGCCTGCGCGGCACCGACACGGTGGCACGGTTCGGCGGCGATGAATTCGCCGTGCTGCAGACGGGGCTGGAACGCCCGGAGGATGCCGCCATGCTGGCGGAGCGCCTGATCAAGGAGCTGAGCCTGCCCTGCCGCCTGGGAGGGGAGACCTTGCAGCTAAGCGTCAGCCTGGGCATCGCGGTGCTTCTGCCCGGTGAGGTGGGGGACGAGGACACGTTGCTGCGCAAGGCCGATCTCGCCCTCTACCAGGCGAAGGCGGAGGGGCATGGGTGCTTCCGCTTCTTCGAGCCGGAGATGGAAGAGGCCATGCTGTCCCGGCGGCAGCTCGATGCCGATCTGCGCCGCGCCCTGGCCCGGCAGGAGTTCGAGCTGTTCTACCAGCCGATCCTGCGTCTCCGCACCGGCGAGGTGGTCGGCTTCGAGGCACTGATCCGCTGGCGCCATCCGCATCGCGGGCTGGTCTCGCCGGCGGAGTTCATGCCCTTCGTCGAGCGGAGCGACCTGATGGTGCCGATCGGCGCCTGGGTGCTGGAGGAAGCCTGCCGCCAGGCCGCGGCCTGGCCACCGCACCTGAAGATGGCGGTGAACCTGTCGGCCACCCAGTTCGCCGCCGGGGAGATGCTGGTGGAGCAGATCCTCGGCGCCCTGGAACACTCGGGCCTGCCGCCGGACCGGCTGGAGCTGGAGGTGACCGAGACGGTGCTGCTGGAGGACACGCAGGACACGCTGCGCGCCCTGCACCAGCTCCGCCGGCATGGCGTGCGGATCGCGCTGGACGATTTCGGCACAGGCTATTCCTCGCTCAGCTACCTGCGGAAATTCCCCTTCGACAAGGTGAAGATCGACCAGTCCTTCGTCCGCGACATGGGCGGGCGCGAGGACTGCGCCGCCATCGTGCAGGCCGTGATCAGCCTCGGGACCAGCCTGGGCATGATCACCCTGGCCGAGGGTGTGGAAACCCCGGAGCAGCACGAGATGTTGCTGCGCCTGGGCTGCGAGGAAGGCCAGGGCTACCTGTTCAGCCCGCCCCGCCCGGCCGGCGAGATCGTCGCGATGCTGGCGGAGCCCCTCCGGGCGAAGGCCGATCCCCGGAACTGACCCAGGGGGGCGCTGCTCACGCGGCCGGGCAAAGGTCCGCGAATCCGCCCTTCTGGATCAGGCGGGAAACAGCGGCGATGTCAGGCGCCATCTGGCGATCGCGTTCCCAGGGCTCGGCCACGTTGCGCACCAGCGCATGCGCCCGCTCCAGCAATGGCGAGGATCGCAGCGGCCGGTGGAACTCCACCGCCTGGGCGCCGCAGAGCAGTTCGATGGCCAGGATGTCGGTCAGGTTCCGTGCCATCTGCGCCAGCCGCAGCCCGGCCCCGGTGGCCATGCTGACATGGTCCTCCTGGTTGGCGCTGGTGGGCAGGCTGTCCACGCTGCGCGGCGTGGCCAGGGCGCGGTTCTCCGCCACCAGCGCCGCCGCCGTCACCTGGGCGATCATGAAGCCGGAATTCAGCCCGCCTTCCTTCACCAGGAAGGCCGGAAGGCCGGACAGCACCGGATCGACCAGCAGGGCGATGCGCCGCTCCGCCAGGGCGCCGATCTCGGCCAGCACCAAAGCGAGGTGATCGGCCGCGAAACCCACCGGCTCGGCATGGAAGTTGCCGCCGGACAGGACCGCACCGTCCTCCGTCACCAGCGGATTGTCGGTGACCGCATTGGCCTCCCGCGCCAGGATCTTCGCCACATGCTCCAGCGTGTCGAGGCAGGCGCCCATCACCTGGGGCTGGCAGCGCAGGGAATAGGGGTCCTGCACCCGCGGGTCGTTCTCGCGGTGGCTGTCGCGGATGGCGCTGCCCGCCATCAGCGCGCGCAGGAGGGCGGCGCTGCGGATCTGTCCCTCCTGTCCGCGCAGCGCGTGGATGCGCGGGTCGAAGGGCGTGTCGGAGCCCCGCGCACCCTCGGTGCTGAGCGCCCCGGAAACCAGCGCCGTACGCCACAGGTCCTCGGCCGCGAAATACCCGGCGAGCGCCAGGGCGGTGGAGACCTGGGTGCCGTTGAGCAGCGCCAGCCCTTCCTTGGGGCCCAGGGCGAGCGGCTTCAGCCCCAGCCGCTTCAGCGCCACCGCGCCGGGCACGGCGGCGCCGAGTTCCATGGCCTGGCCCTCGCCGATCAGGACGAGCGACAGGTGGGCGAGGGGAGCGAGGTCGCCCGAGGCGCCCACCGAGCCCCGCGCCGGGATCACCGGCAGGACATTGCCGTTCAGCAGGGCGAGCAGCGCCTCGACCGTCGAGGGCTGCGCCGCCGAGGCGCCGCGCGCCAGGGAGAGCGCCTTCAGCGCCAGAACGAGCCGTACCACCGGCTCCGGCAGCGGCTCGCCCACCCCCGCCGCATGGCTGCGGATCAGGTTGAGCTGGAGCTGCACGAGGTCCGGATCGCTGATCCGCGTGCTGGCGAGCTTCCCGAAACCGGTGTTCACGCCATACATCGTGTCCCCGGCGGCCAGCCGCGCGGCGAGCGCGTCGCAGGAGGCGCGCATCGGCGCCTCCCAGCCGGCGGGAAGCTCCAGAACCCCGCCTGCCATGACGGCGCGCAGAGCGTCGAGAGGAACCTGTCCCGGTGTGATCATGAGCGGTCTCCGGCGAGCATCGGCAGGTCGAGGCCCTGTTCCCGGGCGCAATCGACGGCGATATCATAGCCTGCATCGGCATGGCGCATCACCCCCGTGGCCGGGTCGTTCCACAGCACGCGCCGCAGCCGCCGTTCCGCCTCCGGCGTGCCATCCGCCACGATCACCATCCCCGCATGCTGCGAATAGCCCATGCCGACGCCCCCCCCATGATGCAGGGACACCCATGTGGCGCCGGAGGCGGTGTTGAGAAGGGCGTTCAGCAGCGGCCAGTCGGAGACCGTGTCGGAACCGTCGCGCATCGCCTCCGTCTCCCGGTTCGGGGAGGCGACGGAGCCGGAATCGAGATGGTCGCGGCCGATCACCACCGGGGCCTTCAACTCGCCCTTCGCCACCATCTCGTTGAAGGCGAGGCCCAGCCGGTGCCGCTGTCCCAGCCCGACCCAGCAGATGCGGGCGGGCAGGCCCTGGAAGGCGATCCGCTCCCGCGCCATGTCGAGCCAGTGGTGCAGGTGCGGATCGTCGGGGATCAGCTCCTTCACCTTGGCATCGGTGCGATAGATGTCCTCCGGGTCGCCCGACAGCGCCACCCAGCGGAAGGGGCCGATGCCGCGGCAGAAAAGCGGGCGGATATAGGCGGGCACGAAGCCCGGAAAGCCGAAGGCACCCTCCAGCCCCTCATCCTGCGCCATCTGGCGGATGTTGTTGCCGTAGTCGAGCACGGCCGCGCCCATGCGCTGGAAGTCCAGCATCGCCTGCACATGCGCGACCATGGATTTCTTCGCCGCCGCGGCCACGCCCTGCGGGTCGCGCTCCCGCCCATGCGCCCACTGGTCCAGTGTCCATCCGGCGGGCAGGTAGCCGTTCGCCGGGTCATGCGCCGAGGTCTGATCGGTGACGATATCCGGCACCACGCCACGCCGCACCAGCTCCGGGAAGACCTCCGCAGCATTGCCGAGCAGCCCGACGCTGATGGCGCGCTTCTCGTCGCAGGCCCTGCGGATCATGGCGAGCGCGGTGTCGAGGTCCTCCGCCTTCTCGTCGAGGTAGCGCGTCTGCAGCCGCTTCTCGATGCGGGAAGGCTGGCATTCCACCGCCAGCACGCAGGCCCCGGCGAAGACACCCGCCAAGGGCTGCGCCCCGCCCATGCCGCCGAGCCCGGCGGTCAGGATCCAGCGGCCCGCGAGGCTGCCGCCGAAATGCTGCCGCCCGGCCTCGGCGAAGGTCTCGTAGGTGCCCTGCACGATGCCCTGGGAGCCGATATAGATCCAGGAACCGGCCGTCATCTGGCCGTACATCATCAGCCCCTTGCGATCGAGCTCGGAGAAATGCTCCCAGTTCGCCCAGTGCGGCACGATGTTGGAATTCGCGATCAGCACGCGCGGCGCGTCGGCATGGGTCTCGAAGACGCCGACCGGCTTGCCCGACTGCACCAGCAGGGTCTGCGTCTCCGTCAGGCGGCGCAGCGTGGCGGTGATGGCCTCGTAGCATGGCCAGTCCCGCGCGGCGCGGCCGATGCCGCCATAGACGACCAGCTCCTCCGGCCGTTCCGCCACCTCGTCGTCGAGGTTGTTCATCAGCATCCGCAGCGCGGCCTCGGTGGTCCAGTGCCGGGCGCTGAGCTGCGGCCCGCGCGGGGCGCGGATGGTTGGCGCGTTGCGGAAGCGGTGGCTTTCGGCGGCGGAATCCGACATGGGCGAGGGGTCCCTTCGCGACGTGGAAAAGAGGCTGTGCGGCAGGCCAGGCGGAGAAGCCGGGACCGGCGGTGACGGTGCCGGCCGCTCCGCCAGGAAAGGGGGCGTCACGGTGCGCGGCGCGGCACCTGTTCCAGGAACGCCTTCAGCTCCGCCGCCCAGAACTTCGCCATCCCCGTGGTGCCGTGGCCGCGCGTTTCCGTGCTGGCGGGGATCAGGAAGACCCGGCCGTTCCGCACCTTCTTCATGGCCTCGGCCATGACGCCGGTTTCCGGCGGGTTGCGTTCGTCATCGGCGGAATTGATGGCGAGGACCGGCGCCTCGATCGTCTCCAGCTTGCCGGAGGGATCGTAGTTCGCCGAGGCGTTCCATTGATAGAGGAAGTCATTGGCATCGCGCGGCGCGGGCAGGGCCAGCCTCTCATCCACATACCGGTCGGCCCCGGCATGGGTGGCGCCGCGTGCCTGGAGATTCAGCGTGCCGCCATTGGTGGCGATGTCGAAGAAGGTGTTGGCCATCCGTAGCGACGGGGGCTGTGCCGTGTAGTTTCCGCCCTGATAGGCCGGGTCGGCCCGCACCGTCTCGATCAGCATCCGCCGCAGCATCCAGTTGCGCCCGGCCATCGGCGTGGGTTGCGAGGCCATGGGCACCAGCGCGTCCATGAAGCCCGGATGGGTGATGCCCCAGACCCAGCTTTCCATGCCGCCCATGGAATTGCCGATGACGAGGCGCAGGTGGCGGATGCCCATGCCCTCCGTCAGCAGCCGGTACTGCGCCCGCACCATGTCGTCATAGTCGTAGGACGGGAAATCCGCCTTCAGCCCGTCGGAGGGCTTCGAGGATTTCCCCGCGCCGATCGCATCGGGCAGGATGACGAAGTACTTCCGCGCATCCAGCGCCTGCCCGGGGCCGAACAGCTCCCCCGCGAAGACGGGGCTCAGCAGTCCCGTGCCGGAACCGCCCGTGCCGTGCAGCACCAGTACCGGCTCGCCCAAGGGATCGCCGACGGTGGCGTAGTGGACCCGCATCTCGGTCATGGTCCGGCCGTTGCTGAAGCGGAAGTCGCGGGCGATCCAGTCCTTCTCCTGCGCTGCCGGGCCGTCCGCGGCCCGGACGGTGCCGGGCAAAGCCCAGGACAGCAATGCCCAGGACAGCAGCACCGGCGCTCCCAGACCCGCGATGCGCGCGACCTGCCTGCGTTCCGGCATGAATCCTTCTCCCCCTCGTCCCGTCGCGGCCTGGGCCGCCGGTCTTTCCCGGGAGGGTGCGCCCGGCGCCGCGGGGCCGTCAATTCATGCCGGCGCGCCCCGCATGACCCGGCGTCAGGCGAAGGCGATGCCGTGCCCGGAGGTTCCGCCTGTCAATTCGGCTGTCAGCATCTGGTGCTCCGCGCTCTCCGAGAAGCCGAGCAGCACCCCGGCGCGGCTGAGGAGATGCGCATCGAGACTCGCGGTCCAGTTCGCCAGCCCGCCCGCATCCGGCGCCCGGTGCAGGGCATTCTCGTAGAGGCGGGTGACGAAGCCGGCATTGTCCAGCCCGGCATAGCCCGCCTGGAACTCCGCGCTGCCCTCGAAGCCCCGGGCGACGCCGGCGAGCGCCAGGCTGCCGCTCTCGACCTTCTCCGTCCAGAACTGCAGCCCACCCAGATCCGGATGGCGGCCGAAGGTGGCGTCGTAGAGACGGGCAACCTGCATGGCCGTCTCGTCCGCATCCCAGATCCCCGCCTGCACCACCGGTGCGGTGCGGGCGACGTTCTCCGGGCTTTCCGAGAAGGCGGCCAGCAGATCCTCGCGCGACAGGCCATGGGCGAGGCTGCCGGTGTGGAAGGCCAGCCCTTCCGCATCCGGCGCGCGCCCGAGCACATTGGCGTAGAGGCGGGTGACGAAGCCGGTGTCGTCGAGTTGGCCATAGCGCGCGGCGAATTCCGGGCTGTTCAGGAAGCCGGTGGCGATTCCGGCCAGGCTCTGCCCGCCCTCCAGCGCATCGATGAAGTGGTTCAGCCCGGTCTGGTCCGGCGAGCGCCCCAGCGCCGCCCCATAGAGGCGCATGACCTCCGCCGCCGGATCATGCGTGTCGAAGACCATCCGCCCATCCGCGAAGCGCACCTCCTCGACATCGCGCAGCACCGCGGTCGCGCCGCCGGCATGCAGCAGGAGGCTGCCATCCGCCTGCACCGCGACATCGCTGCCGCGCAGGCCAATGGCGCCCAGATCCAGCCGGTCATGGCCCGCGCCGCCATCGACATGGCTCAGCGCATAGCCGCCCAGGGACAGCCGGTCGGCCCCGGCACCACCCTGGACCAGATGCACGAGGCCGGGATCGCTGTCGCTCAGCCCGATCAGCGATCCACCATGGCCGTCACTGGCGACCGTGACGAAATGGCCTGAGCGCAGATCGGTCATCGACAGCACCGCGACCAGCTCACCCGCCTGCGCCCCGCTGCCATAAAGGCTCACCGTGCCATTGGCGTTGAGCATGCCGAAGCCGATGCTCTCGTTCATCAGGTCGATGCCGTTGCCGATGCCGAAGCCCGCCACGGAGGCATGGAAATCGCAGGCATCCTCGATGCTCAGCACCCCGGTGGCGCCGAGGAAGCGCATGATGACCCCCGCACCGAGCGTGCCGATCCCCGCCGCCGCATTCTCCGCCACCCGGTCGCCGAGGCTGAGTTCCGCCCCGGCCTGGATTGCGAAGCCGCCCGTGCCGGTGATGCTGGCGCTGTCGATCACCAGCGTCCCGCCCTGTGCGGTGATGGTGCCGTTGTTCACCAGCGCCCCGCCCAGGCTGCCATGGCCAGTGAAGCTGCCGGTCGCGCCGATGGTCAGCCCGGCGGAATCGAAATCGCCGCCGCCGAGCAGGATACTGCCATTGTCGGCGATGGTGTTGATCGAGTGGAAGTCGCGCCCGTTCTGCAGCTCCAGGCTGCCGGCGGCGCCGATCCGGGTCAGCCCCATCTGGTTGATGTTGCCGTTGTAGCCATTGATCCCGTACTGATCGATGCCTTCCAGCGTGAAGGTCACGGGGCCGGAATACCAGCGCGTGCCCTTGATGGCCGAGGTCTCGCCATCCAGCACGATATGCGCGTCGGGATCGATGGAGCCGCCCGCCGTCAGCGTCGCGCCGTCATGGGCGATCAGCGTGCCCTTGACCACCGAGTTGGTATAGAGCGTGAGCGAGGCGCCCGACTGCGCCTCCAGCGTGCCGTTGTTGGTGAAGGTCTGGGCGAAGACCGTGAGCGTCCCGCCCTGCGCGGACATCAGCCCGTTGTTCTCGATCGTCCAGAAGGCGGAGAGGCCGCGCGCGAAGGTGGCGCCGCCGCCGACCATGCCGCTGCCCTGCAACGTGCCATCGACGGTGATGGAAGGATTCTTGGAATAGGTCTGCGGAGCGAGGAAATTCCCGCCGACCAGCAGGGACCAGACCAGGGAGCCGCCCGCCAGCGCCACCACCCCGCCATCCGCCACGTGGAAGCGCCCGTTGGCGATCGTGGCCGTCCCGGCGATCTCCAGGCTGCCGCCGATCTCCGCGCTGTCCGTCCTGCCATTGTGCGCGAGTTCCAGCGTGCTGCCGCGGGGCAGGATCAGATGCCCCGCATCCGCCAGCGATCCCACCGCCACGGCGCCGCTGATCGTGACGGTCTGGCCTGCCATGATGTCCAGACGGTCATCGGTGTCGATGGGGCCGGTCAGAAGGGTCCCGTCCGGGTTGAAACTGCCTGCCATGGTATCCACCCCGTCCCCGGCCACCGATGCATGGCGGTTATCGGGAAAGAATCGGCGACCGACCAGATCGAAAACGAAAGAATTGTGCAGGAAAATCTATTGTTAATAACAACCTATAGTTGCGAATTCAGGTTCCGCTGAAGCATCGTGGCCTGGCCGGGATCGGCATTCCGGACCGCCTGCCCTAGGATCGCGGCGGCACGACAGGGTGGAGGGACCCCCATGGAGTATCGCAGGCTCGGCCGCAGCGGCCTGAAGGTTTCGCCGCTCTGCCTCGGCACCATGATGTTCGGCGGCCAGGCCGGGGAGGATGTCGCCGGGCGCATCACCGGCCGCGCGCGGGAGGCCGGGATCAACTTCATCGATACGGCGGATGTCTACAATGACGGCCGTTCCGAGGAGATCACCGGCCGCCTGATCCGTGGCGAGCGCGACTGGTGGGTGCTGGCCACCAAGCTCGCCAACCCGACGGGGCAGGGGCCCAACGACCGCGGCCTGTCGCGCCGCCACTGCATCCTGGCCGCCGAGGCCAGCCTGCGCCGCCTGGACGTGGAGGCGATCGACATCCTCTACCTGCACAAGGAGGACCACGCGGCGCCGCTGGAGGAGACGGTCCGCGCCATGGCCGACCTCGTGCGCGCCGGCAAGATCCGCCATTTCGGCGTCTCCAACTTCCGCTCCTGGCGCCTGGCGGAAATCTGCCGCCTCTGCGACGCGGCGGGCATCGACCGGCCCGTGGTCAGCCAGCCGCTCTACAACGCCCTGAACCGCATGGCGGAGGTGGAGCACCTGCCGGCCTGCGCGCATTTCGGCCTGGGCGTCGCGCCCTACAGCCCGCTGGCGCGTGGGGTGCTGACGGGTAAGTACCGCCCCGACGCCGCCCCGGCGGCGGGCACGCGGGCGGAACGTGCCGACAAGCGCTTGATGGAGACCGAATGGCGGCGTGAAAGCCTGGAGATCGCCCAGGAGATCGCGCGGCACGCCCAGGCGCGGGGCATTACCCCCGGCCAGTTCGCCATGGCCTGGCTGCTGCACAACCGGCTTGTCACCGCGCCCATCGCCGGACCGCGCACCGAGGAGCAATGGGCCGAGTATCTTGGCGCCCTGGACTATCGCTTCACGGCGGAGGACGAGGCGCTGGTGGATAAGCTGGTGCCGGCCGGGCACCCCTCCACCCCGGGCTACACCGACCCGGCCTATCCGGTGGAAGGGCGCGTGACCGCCTGACGCGGGGCGTCTTCCGGAGGGGCGCCTTCCGGAGGGGCGGCTTGCGTCCGGGCGGTGCCGGGGCCAGCTAGGGACGCGGCCCGCCCTGGCGCGGGCGCCGCGCCCGCCGATTCCGGCGCGGGGAAACGCGGCCCACGCTCCGGCGCTGAGGCGCCATAGAATGGAGAGAGACCCCGGATGTCCGGACGCTTCCTGCACACCATGATCCGCGTCGGCGACCTCGACCGCAGCGTGAAGTTCTACACGGAGCTGCTGGGCATGAAGGAGCTGCGCCGCAACGACGTGCCCGCCGGCCAGTACACGCTCGCCTTCCTCGGCTATGGCGAGGGCAACAAGGAGAATGGCGGCGAGATCGAGCTGACCTACAACTACGGCGTGGACAAGTACGAGATCGGCACGGGCTTCGGCCATCTCGCGGTCGGCGTGCCCGATGTGGCGGCGGCCTGCGAGAAGGTGCGCAACGGCGGTGGCAAGGTGACGCGCGAGGCCGGGCCGGTGAAGCACGGCACCACCATCATCGCCTTCGTCGAGGACCCGGACGGCTACAAGATCGAGCTGATCCAGCGCCCCTGATCCATCGGTGAGCCCATCGCCCCTGGATGTGCTGACCGGGACGCCCGCCCGGCTCTGGCGGGACGTCCTGGCCGGGACGGAGGATGCCGCCCGCGCGCTGGCCGGGCGGGACAAGGTGCGCCTCGCCGTCACCGGCCTGTCGCGGGCCGGCAAGACGGTGATGCTGACCTCGCTGGTGGCCAACCTGCTGGCGGCGGGCTCGCGCGCCCGCACCCTGCCGGCGCTGGAGGAGGCAGCCGGCGGCCGTCTCCTCTCCGTCCAGCTCGTCCCCGCGGGCACGGAGAACACGCCACGCTTCGACGCGCTGGCGCATCTGGAATCCCTGGCCGCCGACCCGCCGCAATGGCCGGCACGGACGGAGGATCTCTCGACCCTCTCCCTGGCGCTCACCATCCGGCGCCGGAACTTCTGGGGGCAGCTCCTGCCCGACCGGCAGGTGACGCTGGAACTGCTCGACTATCCCGGCGAGTGGCTGCTGGACCTGCCGATGTTCAACGGCACCCATGCCGGCTGGTCCGACGCCACCCTGGCCCGGCTGGAACGCATCCGGGCCGAGCCGGTGCGCGCCTTCCTGGACTTCGCCCGCGCCCTGCCGCCCGCCGCCACGGCGGAGGAAGCGCTGGTTCGGCGCGGCTGGGTGCTCTACCGCGACGCGCTGCGCCATTGCCGGGACGAGCTGGGCCTGCGCTTCCTCCAGCCCGGGCGGGTGCTGAACCCCGGCCCGCGCGGGGAAACGCCGCTGCTCTGGTTCTTCCCGCTGCCGGAGACGGCACGGGGCGGGGAGATGGCGGCACTGCTCGCCCGCCGCCACGACGCCTATCTCCAGGACCAGCGGGCGCATTTCTTCGAGCCGGTCTTCCGCCGCTTCGACCGCCAGGCGGTGCTGGTGGACGTGCTGGGCGCGCTGCATGCCGGGCGCGACTCCTTCGACGACACGGCCGAATCCCTGGCCGCCATCGCCGAGAGCCTGCGCTATGGCGGCTCCTGGCTCGACTGGATCACCGGGGCCGGCGTGTCCCATGTCGCCTTCGCCGCGACCAAGGCGGACCATGTGCCGGAAGCTTCGCGGGAGAACCTCGCGGCGCTGCTGGGCGACCTCGTCTCGGCACCCCGCGCCCGCGTCCTGGCCGCCGGGGCGGAGGTCTCGGTACAGGCCATCGCCGCGCTCCGCTGCACGGAGGACACGCTGGCCGAGCGCGACGGCCAGGCCGTGCCCGCCGTGCGCGGGGTGCTGCTGGAAACCGGGCGCTGGGCGCGGGTCGATCCCGGGCAGGTACCGGCGAAACGGCCGGACGAGGCCTATTGGAGCGCGCCCTATTTCGCCATGCCGGTCTTCCGCCCACCACGGCTGGAGCCCGGCGGCCATTCAGGCGTTCCGCATCTGGGGCTGGACCGCCTCCTGGCCAGCCTGATCGGAGACCTGCTGTGAGCGACCCGAGGACCCCGCCCGCCGGCCCGCGCGTGATCCTGGAGGAGGAGGCACCCTCCCGCCCGGACGAGCGCCTGGACCTGCGCTGGGAACAGGCGGTGGTGCCGGTGGCGGAGCCGCGCATCGGCGGCTGGTCCAGCCTCAGCCTCGCCGCGACCGGGGTGTCCTCGCTGATCCTCGGCCTCTCCATGCTGGACGCGGCGAATTTCGTCGCCTCGCAGTTCGAGCGCGGCCCGGTCCTGGGCGGGCTTACCCTGCTAGTCGCGGTCTTCGGCTTCGGCCTGATCTTCTGGGCCGGACTGCGGGAGGTCCGCGCCCTGGCCGCGCTGGATGCGGTGGACCGGACGCGGGAGGCTCTGGCCACCGGCGATCTCGCCCGCGCCAGGGCGGACGTCATCCGCTGGGCCGCCCGCGTGCCCGCCGCCCGCGACATCCTGCCGGCCCTGCGCGAGGCGCCCGACATCCCCACCCTGCGCGCCCTGCTGGAGGCCGGGCCGCTGCGCGCCCTCGATGCCCAGGCCATCGCCCTGGGCCGCACGGCGGCGGTGCAGGCCTTCGCCGCCACCGCCATCAGCCCGTCCCCGGCCTGGGACGCGCTGGTCTTCGGCTGGCGCGCGGTGCGGCTGGTGCGGCAGGTCGCGGCGCTGCACGGGCTGCGCCCCGGCATCGCGGGCACGGTGGCGCTGCTGCGCCGCTCGGCCTTCTCCGCCGCCACCGTCGCGGCCACCAATGTCCTGGCCGATGCGGCGACCCGCGCGGTGGTGTCCAACCCGCTGGTGGAGAAGCTGGCCGGCGAGGCGGCGACCGGGGCCGTCGCGGCGCGGCGCATGCTCTCCCTGGCCCGCGCCGCGGCGGCGGCCTGCCGCATCGTGCCCGCGCCCGGCTCGCCCCCGGACGGTCCCCGCTAAGGCATCCGCCGCCGAAGCGTTCCGCTCCGTCAGGCGTTCTCCCGGCAATGCCACCGCCGCCGGGACGCGGCCGCGACAGGAGCCAATCACCCATGACGCTTCGACGCCATTTCCTCCTCGGCCTGGCCGGAGGGGCCGCCGCCGGCGGCCTCACGGCCCGTGCCCTGGCCCAGCAGGGTCCGGGCCAGCTCCCGGGCATGGGGCCGCAGCCGGACCTGCCCGCACCGAACACGGCGCACCGCGTGGTCAACCGCTCCCATGGCGGCGGCTGGCCCGCCGGGCGGACGCCACGGGCGCCCCAGGGCTTCACGGTGACGGCCTATGGCACGGGGCTCGACAACCCGCGCATGATCCTCCCCCTGCCGGGCGGCGAGGTGCTGGTGTCCGAGGCCCCGCGCGCCAACCGGATCACCCTGCTGCGCGGCCAGGGGCGCGACGGTGCCGCGGCGGAACGCCTGGTGCTGCTGGACGGGCTGAACCGCCCCTTCGGCATGGCACTGCTGGGCGACACGCTCTTCGTCGCCAACACCGACGGGCTGCTGCGCTTTCCCTGGAATGGCGGGCGGGGAAAGATCACGGCACGCGGCGAGAAGGTCCTCGGCCTGCCGGCCGGCGGCTACAACAACCACTGGACGCGCAACCTGCTGCCGGCGCGGGACGGACGCAGCCTCTTCGTCAGCGTGGGCTCCGCCAGCAATGTCGGCGAGCACGGGCTGGACACCGAGCATCGCCGCGCCTGCGTCCTGCAAGTGAACCTGGACGGCTCGGACGAGCGCATCTTCGCCAGCGGGCTGCGCAACCCGGTCGGCATGGCCTGGGAACCCGGCTCGGGCGAGCTCTGGACCGTGGTGAACGAGCGCGACAACATCGGCGACGACCTCGTGCCCGACTACCTGACCCATGTGCGGCAGGGCGGCTTCTATGGCTGGCCCTTCAGCTATTTCGGCCAGCACCCCGACCCGCGCCTGCGGGATCAGATGGGGAGTCGGGAGCGGGAGCTGGTGGCCCGCGCCATCGTGCCCGACTACGCGCTCGGGCCGCACACGGCCTCGCTCGGCCTGGATTTCTCGACCGGGAGCGCCTTCCCGGCCGCCTGGCGCGGCGGCGCCTTCATCGGCCAGCGTGGCTCCTGGAACCGCACGGCCTTCGCCGGCTACCGCGTCATCTACGTGCCCTTCGCCAACGGACGCCCGAGCGGCCCGGCGCGGGATTTCCTCACCGGCTTCATGGCCGATCCGGAAACGGGGCAGGTGCATGGCCGCCCGGTCGGCGTCGCCATGGATGCGGCGGGCGCCCTGCTGGTGGCCGATGACAGCGGCAACACGGTCTGGCGCGTCACCGCCACGGGCTGACGCGTGGGCGGGGCGCACCGCGCCCGCCTCACCCGAAGCGGAAGCCGGACAGCGCCTTGCCCATCACCCGGTCGCTGTAGTCCCGCTGGCCGGCATCCTCCCCGGCGGCACCGGCGGCGAAAAGCAGCGGGATCAGGTGCTCCTCACGCGGGTGGCAGGCGCGCGCGCCGGGGGCCTGTTCCCAGTCCAGCAACAGCCGGTCGCGCTGCGCGGGCGCCGCGGTCACGGCCTGGGCGAGCCAGTCGTCGAAACCCACCGACACCTCGTCATTCACCCCATCCGGCCGCATGAAGTGGCGCAGGTTGTGATAGGTCATGCCGGTCGCCACGATCAGCACGCCCTCCTCCCGCAGCGGCGCCAGCGCCCGGCCCAGGGCGAGATGCGCCGCCGGGTCCAGATCCTCGCGCACGGAAAGCTCCACCACCGGGATCTCCGCCTCCGGAAAGGCCAGGAGGAAGGGGATGAAGACGCCGTGGTCGAAGCCGCGCGCGTCATCCCCGGCGGATTCGATCCCGGCCTGTCCCAGCAGCGCCCGCACCCGCGCCGCCAGTTCCGGCGAGCCGGGGGCCGGGTAGCGCAATTCGTAGGTATGCGGCGGAAAGCCGTAATAATCGAAGATCAGCGGCGGCCGCGTGCCCGTGGTGACGGTGGGCACCGCCGTCTCCCAGTGGCCGGACACGGCCAGGATGGCCTTCGGCCGCGCGGGCAGGCGCTCCGGGATGCCACGCAGGTGCTCCGCCATCCGGTCCCAGGTCTTCGGCCAGTCCATGAAGAAGCAGGGACCGCCGCCATGCGGGATGAAGATCACGGGCTGGCGGGGGGCTCGGGTGGTCATGATCCGTGTCTCCATATCGCGGGGGGGCGGGCCACCGGGAAAGGTGGCCCGCGCTTTCAGGCATGCGCCGGCCGGCGCGATGCGGCGGGCAGGGGGGTCGGCCTCAGCGCCAGGGCGCCGTCGCCCAGCAGGGCCTGGGCGAAGAGCGCCACGGCCCAGAAGGCGGGGAATTCCCAGCCGCCGCCGGCATTGTTGAAGAAGAACCCGTTGGCCCCATGCACGGTGACGATGGCGCCGAGCAGGACGGGGATCAGCACCAGCGCGGCCAGCCGCGCCCAGAGGCCGAGGATCAGCGCCAGGGCGCCAACGACCTCGACCGTCATGGTCGCATAGGCGAGGGCCGGCGGCAGGCCGAGCTTGCCGAAGAAGGCGGCGGTGCCGGCGGGGGTGAAGACGAAGATCTTCAGCCCGGCATGCGCCAGGAACAGGATGCCGAGTGAGAGCCGGAGCAGCAGGGCGGCCCAGGGGGCGGTGCGGGAATCGGTCATTGGGGGAGGGGTCTCCGTGGGGATCGTTGCCAGCCGGAATGCACCCTCGCCAGCCCCGGGATAATCCCGCTATTCCGGAACTCACTTCACACCAGGAGAGTGAGATCCATGCTGGACCGCGTGACGGGCATGGAGGTCTTCGCCCGGGTGGCCGGGCTGGGCAGCTTCTCCGCCGCCGCCCGCGCCCTCGGACTGTCCCAGACCATGGTGACCAAGCATGTCGCGGCCTTGGAGGAACGCCTGGGCGTGCGCCTCCTCCACCGCACGACCCGCCGGCTCTCCCTCACCGAGGCCGGGCGGAGCTTCCTCGATTCCTGCCTGCGCCTGCTGCCGGAGATCGAGGAGGCCGAGCGCGCCGTCTCCGCCGACCGGCTGGAGCCGCGCGGTCTGCTGCGGATCAACGCGCCGGTCTCCTTCGGCACGCGGCATGTGGCGCCGCTGCTGGCGGAATTCTGCCGCCGCCATCCGCGCGTGACCGTGGAACTCGGCCTGAACGACCGGCTGGTGGATCTGGTGGAGGAGGGATGGGACCTCGCCATCCGCATCCGCCGCCTGGGCGACAGCAGCCTGGTGGCGCGGCGCCTGGCGCCCGTCCGCATGGCGGTCTGCGGCGCACCCTCCTACCTCGCCGCGCATGGCACCCCGCACCGGGTGGAGGATCTGCGGCGGCATGCCTGCCTCGGCTACACCCTGTCGGAGGCGGTGGGCGCGGATCGCTGGGTGTTCGGGGCGCGTGGGGAGGTCTCCGTGCCGGTCGGCGGCAGCCTCCGCGCCAACAATGGCGACGCGCTGCGGGAGGCGGCGATCGCCGGGCAGGGACTGATCTACCAGCCCGTCTTCCTGCTGGACGAGGCGCTGCGCGACGGCAGGCTGGCCGAGATCACCCTGGACCATCCCACCATGGGCTGGCTCGGCATCCATGCGGTGCAGCCACCGCTCGCCGGAGCAGGGGCGGGGCGCCAGGCCCCGGCCAAGACCCGGGCGATGGTGGCCTTCCTCGCCACAGCCTGGGCAACGGAGCCGCCCTGGGAGAAGGACCTGCCGCCAGCGCGGCGCTGAAGCCGCCGGGGGGCACCGGTTCATCCGGATGGCCCCAGAGCCAAGGACGGTCCTGGCCGTTGTTTTTTATGAATTCTTTATGCGGAAGGCCAGCGCGGCAAATATCGCCTTTACAGGGCCGGACCTATTCTTCCCGCATGCCAGACATCCGCACGGCGGCGTCCGCGCCCCAGCCTTCCCAGGCTCCCATGCGCCCGGAGATCCCGGCCTCGGTCCCGCTCCCACCAGTCCCACTCCCCCTGGCCCTGCTGAGCCGGCCCGCGCGGCTGAGGCGGATGCTGACCCCGGAGGCGGCGCCGGCCGGGGATCTCCTCGATGCGGTGGAAACGCAGCCGCATGACCGCGTGCTGATCATCGGCGGCGGCAGCGCGGACCTGCTCTGCGCCGCGGTGCGCCGGGGCTGCCGCGCGGCGGTGTGCCTCACCGAACCCCCGGCCCATCCTGTCGCGGCCGAGGTCGTGGTGGCCCCCGGCCTGCGCAGCGAGGAGGAGGCCCTGTCGGTGGCCCGGTCCGCGCGCCGCGCCCTGGCCGACGCGACCTCCGGCGGCCGTCTGGCCCTGCGCCTGCTCGGCGAACGAGCGAGGGGCGTGGCCCTCTCGCTGGTCCGGCGCCTGCGTGGCCAGGGGTTCCGGGCGGTGCATGTCGCCTCCGGGCCGGATGGCGCGGTGGTCGTCACCTGCCGGCTGCATGCGCCGCTGCCCGAACGGTTGCCGGTGCGCTGAGGGAGGCGGCAATAATGGGCCAAGCCCCCTCGCATCGCCTTCCCCACCTGGAAGGCTGGATTCCCGCCCTGGCCACGCCCTTTCGCCCAGGCGACGGGGAGTTGGACGAAGCAGCCCTGGCCCGGCTGGCCGAACGCTGCGTCACGCGCGGGGCCTCCGCCGTGGTGGTCTGCGGCAGCACCGGCGAGGCGGCCGCGATGACCGCCGCCGAGCAGGCCCGGGCACTGCGCACCGTGTCCGAGGCGGTCGGCCGCCGGGCCGGGGTGATCGCCGGCATCGGCGGCGGCTGTACCCAGGCGGCGGTGGAGCTCGCCGCCATCGCTGCCCGGGGCGGTGCGACGGGCCTGCTCTGCGCCGCCCCGCCCTATATCCGGCCGAGCCAGGAGGGCATCCGTGCCCATGTCCGGGCCGTGGCGAGCGCCGGCGGGCTGCCCCTCATCCTCTACGACGTGCCGTCGCGGACAGGCGTCGCCATCGCCGATGAGACGGTGGCTTTCCTGCGCGAAAGCGGGCTGGTCCAGGCCCTCAAGGACGCCACGGCGGATATCGCCCGCCCGGCCCGCCTGCGCCGCCTCTGCGGCGCGGATTTCCCGCAATTCTCGGGCGATGACGCCACGGCCGTGCCGCATCTGCTGGCGGGCGGGGCGGGGTGCATCTCGGTCACCGCCAACCTGCTGCCCGCCCTCTGCACGGCCCAGCACCGGGCCTGGGCGGCACAGGATGCCGGGCGTCTCGCCATGCTGCACCAGGCCCTTTCGCCGATGCACGAGGCGCTGTTCACCGAAAGCAATCCGGTGCCCCTGAAAGCCGGGCTGAAGACGCTGGGCCTCTGCGACGACCGCCCGCGCCTGCCCCTGATCCGCGCCCGCGCGGACACCCGGGCAACCCTGGAGCGGCTCCTCGACCTGCTTCTGCCGCAGGAGGAGGTGATGGCGTCCCGGCCCGGGGAGATGCCGTTCCCGGCGCCCTGGCCTGCCCATCCGGACAGGGACGGGAGACCCGGGCCGTTCCACTGAAGCCGATCCCGGACAGGTGGAACCACCTGTCCGGGAAAGGGCACGGTCCGGTTCAGGCCGAGCGGATGCGGCGCAGGCTTTCCTCGCGGCCCAGGGCCAGCAGCACCGCGTCGATCGGCGGCGACTGGGTGCGCCCGGTCAGCGCCGCGCGCAGCGGCTGCGCCAGGGCGCCGAGCTTCACCCCCTGCGCCTCGGCCTGCTCGCGCAGCAGCGTTTCCAGCGCCGGACCGTCCCAGGCCACCGTCTCCAGCGCCCCGGCCAGGGTGGCCAGCCGCGCCCGCGCTTCCTCGGTGAGCTGCCCGGCCGCCTTGGCATCGGGCTCCGGCCGCTCCAGCACGAAGGCGGCGCCGTCCGCCATCTCCTCCAGCGTGCGGGCGCGGGGCTGCAGGCTGGGAACCAGGGCACGGACCCGTGCCGCGCCGGCATCGTCGATCGGCAGTCCGCGCCGGGCGAGGCGCGCCATCACCTCCCGCGCCAGCCGGTCGGGATCGGCATCCCGGATATAGACGCCGTTGAGATGCGCCAGCTTGGTGTAGTCCATGCGGCTGGCCGAACGCCCGACATCCTTGAGCTCGAAGAGCGCGATGGCGCGGTCGCGGGGCACGATCTCCTCGTCCCCATGCCCCCAGCCGAGGCGCAGCAGGTAGTTGCACACCGCCTCCGGCAGCAGCCCCTGGTCGCGGAACTCCAGCGCGCCCACCGCGCCATGGCGCTTGGACAGCTTCGCCCCGTCGGCGCCATGGATCAGCGGGATATGCGCGAAGTCCGGCCGCGGCCAGCCCATCGCGTCATAGATCATGATCTGGCGGAAGGTGTTCGTCAGATGGTCGTCGCCGCGGATCACATGGGTGATGCCCATGTCGTGGTCATCCACCACCACCGCGTGCTGATAGGTCGGCGTGCCGTCCGAGCGCAGGATGATCATGTCGTCCAGCTCGGCATGGCTCACCCGCACCTCGCCCTGCACGAGGTCGCGGATCACCGTCTCCCCGTCACGCGGCGCCTTGATGCGGATGGCGCCGGGCACGCCCGGCGGCGCCTCGGACGGGTCGCGGTCGCGCCAGCGGCCGTCGTAGCGGGGCGGGCGGCCCTCCTTCATCGCCTGCTCGCGCATCGCGGCCAGTTCCTCGGCCGTGTCGAAGGCGAGATAGGCCTTGCCCTCGGCCAGGAGCTGCCGCGCCACCTCGGCATGCCGCGCCTCGCGGGCCGACTGCATCACCGGCGGCTCGTCGGGCGAGAGGCCGAGCCATTCCAGGCTTTCCAGGATCTGCCGCACCGCTTCCGGGGTGGAGCGTGCCTTGTCGGTATCCTCGATGCGCAGCAGGTACTGCCCGCCATTGTGCCTGGCGAAGAGGTAGTTGAACAAGGCGGTGCGGGCGCCCCCGATATGGAGGTAGCCCGTGGGGGAGGGCGCGAAGCGCGTGCGGACGGTCATTCCGGCTGATTAGCACCGTGTCCGGACGGGTTTGAAGACGGGGCGCCGCCGTCGCTGGGATGCGGCGCGGGCGTGACGGCCCGGGCCGGGCCGGAGACGGTTCCCTCACGGAGAGTTGCGCTCCGATCCGGAATGAAACAACCTTGGGTTGTTGTCTGTCACCTTCCTCCTCGCGCCGGACCGTCAGGCCCGGCCCGGCCTCTCCACGCGCCTGCGCGACGGGTTCCACGCCCTGTTGCAGGCCGAGTGGAGTCGCGTGCCGCCCTGGTTCGCGGTCGCCCTCGGCGGCGGGATCCTCCTGTACTTCGCCCTGGCGTGGGAGCCCTCGGAGGCCTGGCTCTGGCTGCCCGTGCCGCTTCTGCTCCCGGCGCTCTGGCTATGGCGCCGGGCGCCGCTGCCCGCCCTGTTGCTGGGCCTGGCCGGCACCGTCGCCCTGGGCTTCTCCATCGCCCTCTGGGCCCGGGTCAGCCTGCCCCCTATGCCGGACCTGCCGCGCCGGGCGGTGATCCTGACGGGGGCCGTGGATTCGGTCGAACGCCTGCCGGGCGGAAGGCGTGTCGTGCTGACGGGGGTGACCCCCGGTGAGGGGCAGCCGGCGCTGGAGCGCAGCCTGCGCCTCCGGCTGAAGAAGGGCGACGAGACGCCGGTCTCGCCGGGCGACCGGCTGCGGGTGCGCGCCCTGCTGCGGCCACCGCCGCCACCCTCGGCCCCCGGCGCCTGGGACTATCAGCGATCCGCCTTCTTCGAGGGCAGCGCCGGCAGTGCCTCGGCCCTCGCGCCCGTGGAACGGCTGGAGGCCGCGCCGTCCTCTCCGGGAGGAACCGGCTTCGCCCGGCTGCGGAGCCTGCTGGAACAGCGCGTCCTGGCTGTCCTCGGCAGCGGCGCCACGGGCACGGTGTCGAGCGCCATGCTCACCGGCAGCCAGACGCCCATTCCCGACGACGCCGTGGCGGCGATGCGCGACAGCGGCCTCGCGCATCTGCTGTCCGTGTCCGGCCTGCATGTGGCCATCGTGATCGGCCTGGGCATGAGCGTGGTGCGGCTGCTGGTGGCGCTGGTGCCTCCCTTGGCGCTGCGGGTGGACAGCAAGTCCGTGGCCGCCGCCGCCGGGCTGCTGCTCGGCACGGGCTATACGGTCCTCACTGGATCGCAGGTGCCGATGCTGCGCTCCCTGGCCATGGCTGCCCTGGCCACGGTGGCGGTGCTGCTGGGGCGCCGGGTGGTGTCGTTGCGTGCCCTGGCCCTGGCCGCCGCGCTGGTGCTGGCCTGGCAGCCGGCGGCGCTGCTCGGCCCTTCCTTCCAGATGAGCTTCGCCGCCGTCCTGGCCCTGATCGCGGGGTGGGAGGCGATGCGCGGGCCGCTGGACCGCCTGCGGGGCCAGGGCGAGGCCTGGCGGCGGGGGCTGGTGGCGGTGCTCGGCCTGACCCTCACCTCGCTCCTCGCCGGGCTGGCGACCACGCCCTACGGCCTGCACCATTTCGGGCGGCTCCAGCTCTATGGCGTGGTGGCGAATGCGGTGGCGGTGCCGGTGACGTCGCTGCTGGTGATGCCAGCGGGGATGCTGGCGGTGCTGCTGATGCCCTTCCGCCTGGAATGGCTGGCGCTGGTGCCAATGGGCTGGGGCACGGATATCGTGCTCGTCACGGCCCGCCGCGTCGCCTCCTGGCCCGGTGCCACCGCCATCGCGCCGCCGATTCCCGCCTGGGGCCTGCTGGTGGCGAGTTTCGGGATGATCTGGCTCTGCCTCTGGCGCACGCGCTGGCGCTGGGCCGGGGTGCCGCTGATCCTGTTCGGCCTGTTCTCCGCCCCGCTGGAACCGAGGCCCGACCTGCTGGTCTCGGCCGATGCGCGGCTGATCGCCTTCCGTGGCCCGGAAGGCGTCTTCCTCGAACGGGCCTCGGGCGGCAACGGCTTCACGCGCGACAGTTGGCTGCGCGACTGGGGGGAGGCAGGCTTCGCGCCGTTGCCGGCGGAGGGGGAGAGGGTGGAGGCCGGGCTGAGCTGCGCCGCGGACCACTGCCTGTTGCGGCCCCGTGCCGGGGGGCCGCCACTCGTCCTGCTGCGCAAGGTGAAGACCCGCCGGGGCGTGGCAGCGCCGCCGGTCCGGATGGAGCCCTGGTGCGACAGCGCGGCGGTGCTGGTTTCGGCCGAACCGGTCCGTGGCCGCTGCCGTGCGGGCCACGCCGCGCCGCTGGTGGTGGACCGTTTCAGCGTCTGGCGCGACGGCGCCCAGGCGGTGTTCCTGGCCCCGGAAGGGGCGCCAAAGGGAGCTTGGGTGGTCTCGGACCGGATGCTGCGGGGCGAACGCCCCTGGGTGCCGCCCGTCCCGAGGCCGAGGCCGCGCGAGGCCCCGGCGCGGGAGGATGAGGGCGGGATGGAGAGCGCCCCCCAGCCGGAGGAAGCCCTCCCCGCGGAGGATCAGTAGCGGCGCAGCAGCCCGACCAGCGTGCCCTGGACCTTCACCCGGTCGGGGCCGAAGATCCGGGTCTCGTAATGCGCGTTGGCGGGCTCCAGGGCGATGGAATTGCCCTTGCGGCGCAGGCGCTTCAGCGTGACCTCGGCATCGTCCACCAGCGCCACGACGATGGTGCCGTTCTCGGCCGTCTCGCCCCGGCGGATGATCACCGTGTCATTGTCGAGGATACCGGCCTCCACCATCGAATCCCCGGAGACTTCCAACGCGTAGTGCTCGCCGCCCGCGAGGAGCGAGGCCGGCACCTCCACGCTGCTGCCGGTGTCGCGCAGCGCCTCGATCGGCTGGCCGGCGGCGATGCGGCCATAGAGCGGCAGTTGCACGGTGCTGTGCTCGGCCGGGGAGGGCACGCCCACCAGGTTCGGCGCGAAATTGCCGCGGATGACGTTGGAGCCGGCCACGGGCCCGGAACCCGCCCGGGTTGGGGCCTTCCCCGGCGCGAGGCTGTCCGGCAGCCGTACCACCTCCAGTGCCCGCGCCCGGTGCGCGCGCCGCTTCAGGAAGCCGCGTTCCTCCAGCGCCGTGATCAGGCGGTGGATGCCTGACTTCGAGCGCAGGTTGAGGGCCTCCTTCATTTCCTCGAAGGAGGGCGAGAAGCCGGTCTGGCGCAGGTGCCGGTCGATGAAGACGAGAAGCTCGTGCTGCTTCCGCGTTAGCATGGCGCATCTCCCAACCGGGCGGCGAACAAAGAGGAAACGTTATCTGCTTGTTCTAGATAAGTTCCTGGCTTGTCGTCAAGTTTATCCCCGGATTCCACAGGTGTTCCGCCATCACGGAAGAGCCAGGGAGGGGCCGGATCAGACCCCAAGCGCCGCGAGATCGATGATTTCCACCGTTCCGCCCGCCGCCAGGGCCGGGGCATGCGGCGCCCGCAGCACCAGCGCATCGGCGCGGGCCAGGGTCTTGAGCATCGAGCTGTCCTGCGCCGCGAAGGGGGTGGCGACGGGCAAATCCGGCCCCGGGGCTTCCAGGCTCGCCCGCAGATAGTCCTCCCGCCGGTCGTTCTCCGGCAGGTCGCGCCCCAGCCGGGCCAGCCGGGTCGGGGCGGGGCCGGCGGGCAGGCCGGCGAGGCGCGCGATGGCCGGGCGCAGGAACAGCACGCCGCAGACCAGGGCGGAGACCGGGTTGCCCGGCAGGCCGAGCAGCGGCACGCCGCGCAACTGCCCCCAGATCAGCGGCTTGCCGGGGCGCATGGCGATCCGCCAGAAATCCAGCGCGAAACCCTGCGGCCCCAACGCCGACTGCACGAGGTCGTGCTCCCCGACGCTGGCCCCGCCCGTGGTGGCCAGCAGGTCGCAGCTTTCCGCCGCCGTGGCCGCCATGGCGATGGCCGCGGAATCATCCCCGACGACAGGCAGGATCACGGGATCGCCCCCGGCGCCACGCACCAAGGCGGCCAGGGCATGGGCATTGGAGGAAACGATGCCGCCCGGCGGCAGCGGGTCGCCGGGCAGGGCGATCTCGTCACCTGTGGCCAGGATGCCGATCCGGGGCCGGCGATGCACGGTCAGCCACGCATGGTTGGCAGCGGCGGCGAGGCCGATATCCCGGGCCGTGAGCCGTCGCCCGGGGGAAAGCAGCTCCTCCCCGGCGGCGAAGTCCAGCCCGCGCCGCCGGATCCAGCGCCCGGCCCGCACGGTCTCCCGCACGGTGACACGGTCGCCTTCGGCCGTGGCGTCCTCCTGCAACAGGATGCCGTCCGCGCCTTCCGGCACGAAGCCGCCGGTGAAGATCCGCACCGCCTCGCCCGGCCCGACCGTGCCGGCGAAGGGATGCCCCGCGGGTGCGGCGCCCGTCACCGCCAGGCTCGCGCCCTCCACCGCCTCGGCGGCCCGCACGGCATAGCCGTCCATGGCCGAGACATCGGCGGGGGGCTGGGTGAGGCGCGCCGCCACGGGCGCGGCCAGCACGCGGTTCCAGGCTTCCGGCAGGCTGACCGTCTCCGCCGGGACGGGGGCCAGCGCATCCAGGATTCGCCGCAGCGCCTCGGAAACCGGGATCATCCTCGCTCGAACCCTTTCAGTCGGCCTCGAAAGTGCCGGACTTGCCGCCCGACTTGTGCACCACGCGCACCGCCTCGATCCGCATCCCCCGGTCCACCGCCTTGCACATGTCATAGACGGTCAGGGCCGCCACGGTGGCGGCGGTCAGCGCCTCCATCTCCACCCCGGTGCGTCCGGCGGTGGCGACGGTAGCGGCGATCTCCACCGAATCCGGCTCCACCGGTTCCAGGTCGAGCTTCACCGAGGTGAGGGGCAGGGGGTGGCAGAGAGGGATCAGGTCGGCGGTGCGCTTGGCGGCCATGATGCCGGCGAGCCGCGCCACGCCCAGGACATCGCCCTTGCCGGCACGTCCCTCGCGGATCAGCGCCAGGGTCTCCGGCCGCATCACGACGCGGCCGCGCGCGGTGGCACGGCGCTCGGTCACGGCCTTGGCCGAGATATCGACCATCGCGGCCTTCCCGGCCGCGTCGAAATGGGTGAGGGGACCCTGACTGTTCCCCTTGGGGCTGCTCCCCGGGGAACCTTCCGGCTCGTCGGCGCTCAACCCGCCTCGATCAGCGTCCTGGCCGCCGCTCCCACATCCGGCTGGCGCAGCAGATGCTCCCCGACCAGCAGGCAGCGTGCCCCGGCGGCGGCCATGCGGCGCACATCCTCGGGCGTGCGGATGCCGCTCTCGCCCACCGGGATGCGGTCGGCGGGGATCAGCGGGGCGAGGCGTTCCGTCACCGCGATATCCGTCCGCAGCGTGCGCAGGTCGCGGTTGTTCACCCCGATCAGCCGCGTCTCCAGCCCCAGGGCACGCTCCAGCTCGCGCTCGTCATGGACCTCGGCCAGCACGGACATGTCCAGGCTGCGCGCGGTGTCCTCCAGCGCATGCGCCTGCTCGTCGGTGATGGCGGCCATGATCAGCAGGATGCAGTCGGCCCCCGCGGCCCGTGCCTCGAAGACCTGATAGGGGTCGAGCATGAAATCCTTGCGCAGCACCGGCAGTTCGCAGGCGCCGCGGGCCTCGGCGAGATATTCGAGGGAGCCGCCGAAATGCGGCGCGTCGGTCAGCACGGACAGGCAGGCGGCGCCGGCCTCGCAATAGGCCCGGGCCAGGCCGGTCGGCGAGAAGTCCTGCCGGATCAGCCCGCCGGAGGGGGAGGACCGCTTGATCTCGGCGATCAGCCCGGTGCGGCCCTCGCCCAGGAACTTGCACAGCGCCCCGGTGAAGGAGCGCGGTGCCGGGGCGGCGGAGGCGCGCCGTTCCATCTCGGAGCGGGAGACCTCGTGCATCCGCGCCTGCACCTCCACGGCCTTCTCGGCCATGATCCGGGCGAGGATGTCGGGCATGTCCCGGTTGGCGGCACTGCGGGTGTCGGGGGCCGCGAGTGTTGAGGCTTGGTCCATGGAACGGTTTCCTGCGGCGTGTGACGCCGCCTCATCAAGTTCCGGCCGCTGCCCGGGTTGCATGAATGGGTCTGCACGAACCGGGTTGCCCGGGGGTGGTGGCGGTGGCGGGGGTGGTCAGGATGCGGTGGCGGTGCGGAGGCGCTCCAGCACGCCGCGCGCGGCGCCCTGGTCGATGGAGGCGGCGGCCATCCGGGCCGCCTCGCGCAGATCGTCGCTCCGGCCCGCCACCACAAGGGCCGCGGCCGCGTTCAGCACGACGCAGTCGCGATAGGGGCTGGCGACGCCATCCAGCAGCGCCAGCAGCGCGGCCGCGTTCCGCTCCGGATCGCCGCCGCGCAGGGTTTCCACCGGGGAAACCGGCAGGCCCACATCCTCCGGCGAGACGGTGAATTCCCGCAGGTGCCCATCGCGCAGCTCCACCACCTGGCTGGGCCCGCTGACGGTCAGCTCGTCCAGCCCCTGGCCATGCACCAGCCAGGCATGCTCGCTGCCCAGGCGCCCCAGGGCCTCGGCCATCGGGCGCAGCCATTGCGGGGCGAAGGCGCCGGTCATCTGCCGCTTCACCCCGCCGGGATCTGCCAGGGGGCCGAGCAGGTTGAAGATGGTGCGCGTGCCGAGCTCCACGCGCGGCCCGGCGGCGTGGCGCAGGGCCGCGTGGTGGCGCTGCGCCATCAGGAAGACCATCCCGGCCTCGCGGATCACCGCCGGGATGCGCTCGAAGGGGATGTCGAGATTGACCCCCAGGGCCGAGAAGGCATCCGCCGTGCCGGAGCGCGAGGACTGCGCCTTGTTGCCATGCTTGGCCACCGGCACGCCGCAGCCCGCGACCACCATGGCGGCGGCGGTGGAGATGTTCAGCGTCCCCGCGCCGTCACCGCCCGTGCCGACGATGTCCACCGCGCCGGGGGGCACCTCGGCGGGAACCATGCGGGTTCGCATGGCGCGGACCGCGCCGGTCATCTCGGCCACCGTCTCGCCGCGCAGCCGCATGGCCATCACCAGCCCCGCGATCTGCGCCGGCGTGGCCTCGCCGTTCATGATGATGCCGAAGGCCCGCTCCGCCTCGGCCTCGTCCAGCGTCTCGCCCTGGGCGAGGCGCGCTAGCACCGGCTTGAGGGAGGTGTCGCTCATGGCCGGCCCCTGTTCGGGCCGGGACGGGAAAGAGTGGCGTTCGGGATCATGGCCGGGCAGTGTTCCGCCTCCCGGCCCCGTGATCAAGCGGGTGGCGCGGCGTCACGGCATTCCCCCGGCGACCTGCGGCAGCAGCGCCTCGTTGACCTGCACCGGGGTGCGGTCGCGCAGGGCGCTCAGGTACTCGGTCTCCAGCTCGTCGCCCATGCTGGCCTCGATCCGGCCACGGAAGGCGCGCAGGGCGGCGGCGTCGTTCACATCGCCCGGCGTGACCTCCAGCACCTGCGCCACGGCGAAGCCCTGGGCGGTGCGGGCCATGGTGGCGTCGTTGAGCTTCGTGCCGAAGATCTGGTTCAGCAGCTCGGGCGGCACGCGGGGGCCGGCCTCGTTGCGCCCGTCGCGGCCGAAGGGATCGCTGCGCAGGGCGATCACCCCTGCCTCCTTCGCCGCCTCCTCCAGGCTGCGGCCGTCCTTGACCGCGGCGAGCAGGGCGGCCGCCTTCTCCTCCTGGGCATGGGCGCGGGCGTCCTCGATCCAGGCGGTGCGGACGGCGTCCCGCACCTGCTCGAAGGGCCGGGGGGCGGGGGCTGGACCGAATCCAGCTCGACGCCCACGAAACCGGCCCCGGCCTTGGATTCCTCCATCCGCGCGGGCTGCCGGGGCTGCGCGGCGAAGATGGCGGCCAGGGTCTCGTCCCGGGCATAGTCCGGCACCGGGAGCGTGGCGGCCTGCCCGTCCGGGGCATGGCCGGTGGCATCGACCGTCACCGTGCCGGCCTCCATGCCGAACTGCTTCGCCGCCTCCGCCAGCTTCGCGCCGCCGGCCAGCGCGTCCTCGGCGCCGTTGATGCGCTCGAAGGCCAGGTCCGCCGCCTTGCTCTGGGCCAGCTCGTTGCGCAGCTCGTCCCGCACCTGATCCAGGCTGCGCACCGCCGGTGGCTCGACCTTGACCACCTTCAGCACATGCCAGCCGAAGGAGGACTTCACCGGCGCTGACACCACGCCCTCCGGCGTGGCGAAACCCGCCTGGGCCAGTTCCGGCACCGGGATCTCGGCCTGGGAGAGCGTGCCCAGCTCCACCGGCTGCCCGCCCTCCGCCTTCGCCCTGTCGCTGATCGCGGCGAAATCGGCGCCGCCCTTCCATGCCTCGGCCAGGGCCCGGGCCTCCTCCTCCGCCCTGGGGCCGCTGGGGAAGAGGACCTGCTCCAGCGTCCGGCGCTCCGGCGTGTGGAAGCGGTCGCCGGCGGCAGCATAGGCCTGGGCGATCTCCTCATCCGTGACCTGGACGTCCTTCATCACGATCTCGGCGGCCAGCCGGGCCACGGTCGCGGTGCGGAATTCCGGCGTGGAGAACTGCTGCGGGTTGTTTTCCCAGAAGCGGCGGAGCTGCTCCTCGGTCGGGGCCGGGGGCTCCGGGGCGTCGGACAGCGGCAGGATCGCCAGCTCCACCACGCGGCGCTCGCCCGCCTGCGCCAGCAGGGGCTTCACCAGCGCATCCGGGGCATGGATGCCGGCGCGGAGCGAGGTGACGATCTGCTGCCGCTCCAGCTCCCGCCTCACCAGGGCGAGGAAGCCGTTCTCGTCCAGCCCGTTGCCGCGCAGGAACTGGTTGAAGATGGCGCGGCTGAACTGCCCGCCGGCCTGGAAGGCCGGAATGGTGAAGACATAGTCCCGCACCGCCTCGTCGGAGGCGGCGATGCCCATACGGTCGGATTCCGCCGAGGCGATGCGCTGGTTGACCAGGGCCGCCACCGCCTGCTGGGCCGCGGTCTGCCGCACGGCGTCGTTGATGGCGAAGTCCGGGCCGAGCTGCCGCTGCAACTGCGCCAGTTGCCGCCGCGCCGCCGCCTGGGCCTCGGCCAGCTCGATCGGCTGCCCGTCCACCCGCGCCACGGCGCTGTCGCGGCCGAAATTGCGCACGACATCCTCGATCCCCCAGATGCCGAAGGAGAGGATCAGCAGCAGGAACAGGCCCTTGGCGAACCATGTCCCGGCGAGGCGGCGGAAGGCGGTGAGCATCTCGGTCCGGCAAGTCCCTGGGGCGGCCCGGGGGCGCCCGAAAGAAGAAGGGTCCGGCACGGTACGCCGGGTCGGGGGCACGCCTTAGCGGAGGCGGGCGGAGTTGCCAAACCTCCACCGCCCGGGATACCGCCGGGGAGAGCGAATGAAACACTCGGAGAGGTTTCGATGACCCCTGGCATCCGCCCGCTGATCGCCGGCAACTGGAAGATGAACGGCACCGCCAGGGAGGCCGCCAGCCTCGCCGATGCGGTGCGCCAAGGGGCGGGGGCGGTGACCGGCGCGGCGGACCTGCTGGTCTGTCCGCCCTTCGTCCATATCCACGCGGCGGCCGCCGCCATCGCCTTCCAGCCCGTCGCGGTCGGGGCGCAGGACTGCTCGCCAAAGGAGAAGGGAGCCCATACCGGCGACATTTCCGCCCCGATGCTGGCGGATGCGGGCTGCGCCTATGTCATCCTTGGCCATTCCGAGCGCCGCGCCGACCATGGGGAGACGGATGCGCTGGTGAAGGCCAAGGCGGAGGCCGCCATCGCCGCCGGGCTGATCCCCATCGTCTGCGTGGGCGAGAGCGAGGCCCAGCGCGATGCCGGGGAGGCCGAATCCGTGGTGGCCGGGCAGATCGCCGGCTCCCTGCCGGATGGCTTCACGGCGGCGAAGGGCGTGGTGGCCTATGAGCCCGTCTGGGCCATCGGCACCGGCAAGACGCCCACCGAGGCGGACATCGCCGCCATGCATGCCCGGATGCGGCAGGAGCTGGTGGCCCGCTTCGGCGAGGCGGGGCAGGGCACCCGGCTGCTCTATGGCGGCTCGGTGAAGCCTTCCAACGCCAGGGCGATCCTGGCCCTGCCGCATGTGGATGGCGCGCTGGTGGGCGGCGCCTCCCTGGTGGCGGCCGACTTCCTGGCCATCGCCGCCGCCGCTGGCTGACCCAGGCCGGATTCGGGCGCAAAACCCCGGCCGGGCCGCTCGGCCGGGGTAGCAACGGTCACGCGGGACGGGTAGAAGCCGGGGCACCATGACCACCGTCCTGCTCGTCCTGCACTTCTTCGTCGCCCTCGCGCTGATCGGCGTGGTGCTGCTCCAGCGCAGCGAGGGTGGCGGCCTCGGCATCGGCTCCTCCCAGGGGATGGGCGCCTTCATGACCGGGCGCGGCACCGCCAACCTGCTGACCCGCTCCACCGCGGTCCTGGCCACGCTCTTCATGGTGCTGGCCATGGCGCTGGCGCTGATGAACCGTGGCGCCAGCCAGAGCGGCGGCAGCTCGATCCTGAACAACCCGCCCCCGGCCGCCGGCGCGCCCGCCGCACCCCCCGTGGCCCCGGCGCCGGGCGCGCCCCCGGCCCTCCCGGCCCTGCCGGCGAATCCGTCCGGCCCCACCGTGCCGAACAACTGAGCGGCCCCTGCATCGATCCCCGCGCGGTTCAACACCCGCGCGGGTTTGATCCACGCATGGCCCTCCCGCGTGCCATGCGTGTAGCCGGCCGCCCCCGAAAAGGGTTATGACGGCCTCCCATGACGCGGTTCATCTTCATCACCGGCGGCGTGGTCTCCTCCCTCGGCAAGGGCATCGCCGCCGCCTCCCTCGCGGCGCTGTTGCAGGCGCGCGGATACAAGGTCCGCCTGCGCAAGCTCGACCCCTACCTCAACGTGGATCCGGGGACGATGAGCCCCTATCAGCACGGCGAGGTCTTCGTGACCGATGACGGGGCGGAAACCGACCTCGACCTCGGCCATTACGAGCGCTTCACCGGCGTCCACGCGAACCAGGCGGATGCCTGGACCTCCGGGCGCATCTATTCGGAGGTGCTCGCCAAGGAGCGCCGCGGCGACTACCTGGGCGGCACCGTCCAGGTCATTCCGCACATCACCGACCACATCAAGGCCGGCGTCCTGGCCGAGACCGAGGACTACGACTTCGTGCTGGTCGAGGTCGGCGGCACGGTCGGCGACATCGAGAGCCTGCCCTTCCTGGAAGCCTTGCGGCAGCTCGGCAACGAGCTCGGCCACCGGCAGAGCCTCTTCATCCATCTGACGCTGGTGCCCTACATCTCCTCGGCCGGCGAGCTGAAGACCAAGCCGACCCAGCACAGCGTGAAGGAACTGCTGGGCCTGGGCATCCAGCCGCAGATCCTGCTCTGCCGCTGCGACCGCCAGATCCCGGACAACGAGCGCCGCAAGATCGCGCTGTTCTGCAATGTGCGCCCCGAGAGCGTGATCCCCGCCCTGGATGCCAGCAGCATCTACGAGGTGCCGCTGAGCTATCACGAGGAAGGGCTGGACCGCGAGGTCCTGCGCCATTTCGACATGTCCGCCTATGGCGAGCCGGACCTGAGCCGCTGGCAGCGGATCGTGCGCGGCCTCAACCACCCCGAGGGCGAGGTGAAGCTCGCGGTGGTGGGCAAGTACACCAACCTGCTCGACGCCTATAAGTCGCTGCACGAGGCGCTGATCCACGGCGGCATCGCGCACAACGTCAAGGTGAAGCTGGACTGGGTGGATGCCCAGGTCTTCGAGACCGGTGGCGCGGTGGAGCGGCTGGAGGGCGTGCACGGCATCCTGGTGCCCGGCGGCTTCGGCGAGCGTGGCGCGGAGGGCAAGATCGAGGCCGTCCGCTTCGCCCGCGAGCACAAGATCCCCTTCCTCGGCATCTGCTTCGGCATGCAGATGGCGGTGATCGAGGCGGCGCGGAACGAGGCCGGGCTGAAGGAGGCCTCCTCCACCGAATTCGGCCCCTGCGCCGAGCCGGTGGTCGGCCTGCTGACCGAATGGCGGCGCGGCAATGTCACCGAGCGCCGGGACGAGGCCAGCGACCTGGGCGGCACCATGCGCCTGGGCTCCTACCCCTCCATCCTGGCCGAGGGCTCGCTGGTGCGGCAGGTCTATGGCGGCGCCGCCGAGATCACGGAGCGCCACCGCCACCGCTTCGAGGTGAACGTGAACTACCGCGACCGGCTGGAGGAGCACGGGCTCCGCTTCTCCGGCATGTCGCCGGACGGCGTGCTGCCGGAGATCGTGGAGCGCCCGGACCATCCCTGGTTCATCGGCGTGCAGTTCCATCCGGAGCTGAAGAGCAAGCCCTTCGCCCCGCACCCGCTCTTCGCGGGCTTCGTGGGCGCGGCGGTGAAGCAGGCGCGGCTCGTATGATCACCGTCCGCATCGGCGCCCCGGGCAGCCGGGTGGCGGAGATCGCCAACAACCGGCCTCTCGCCTTCATCTCCGGCCCCTGCCAGATCGAATCCCGCGCCCATGCGCTGGAAACCGCCCATGCCCTGCGGGAGATGGCGGAGAAGGCCGGGGTCGGGATGATCTACAAGTCGTCCTACGACAAGGCGAACCGGACCAGCGCCCATGCCGCCCGCGGCATCGGCATGGCGGAGGGGCTCGCCATCCTGGCCGAGGTGCGGGAGGCCACCGGCCTGCCCGTGCTGACCGACGTGCACGACGCCGCGCAATGCGCCCCGGCGGCGGAGGCGGTGGACTGCCTGCAGATCCCGGCCTTCCTCTGCCGCCAGACCGACCTGCTGCTGGCGGCTGGGCGGACGGGCAAGCCGGTGAACGTGAAGAAGGGCCAGTTCCTGGCGCCCTGGGACATGCGCAACGTGGCGGCCAAGCTGGCCTCCACCGGCAACGACCAGGTGATGCTCTGCGAGCGCGGCGCCTCCTTCGGCTACAACACCCTGGTCTCCGACATGCGCGCCCTGCCGATCATGGCGGAAACGGGCTTCCCCGTGGTCTTCGACGCCACCCATTCGGTGCAGCAGCCGGGCGGGCAGGGGACCTCCTCGGGCGGGCAGCGGGAATTCGCCCCGGTCCTGGCCCGGGCGGCGGTGGCCGTGGGCGTGGCGGCGGTCTTCATCGAGTGCCACGAGGACCCGGACCACGCGCCCAGCGACGGGCCGAACATGATCCCGGTCCGCGAGATGCCCGCGCTGATCGAGCGCCTGATGGCGTTCGACCGTCTGGCCAAGCCGGGCTGACCTCCTACTCCTGGAGCTGGAATTCCCCTTCCAGCTCCAGCGACACCTCGTCCCCCACGGCGGGCAGATAGCCGGTCATGCCGAATTCCGAGCGCCGGATCGCCGCCTTGCCGTCGAAGCCGAGCGTGTAGCGCCCGCTCACCGGATGCACCCCGGCGGCGTTGAAGGTGACGCGCAGCGTCACCGGCCTCGTCACGCCCCGCAGGGTCAGCCGCCCATGCACCCGGGCGCCGCGGTCCCCCGTCCGCTCCACCTTCTCCGCCACGAAGCGCGCTTGCGGGAAGCGGGCGAGGTCGAAGAAATCCGGCGTCCGCAGGTGCCGATCGAGATCCGCGTCATGGGTCCGCAGCCCATCGACCGGCACCGTCACCTCCAGCGAGGTGCCGGCGATGTTCGCCGGGTCGAGCACGAGCAGCGCCTCGATCCCGGTGATCTGTCCGCGATAGATCGACAGGCCGAAATGGTTCACCGCCCAGGTGATGCGGCCATGCGCGGAATCGAGGCGATAACGCCCCGCGCGGATCGCCATCGGGTCGCGGTTCATGGCGGGGGCGCCCTGCGGCAGGGCAGGGAGGGCAGGGAGCAGAAGGAGCGGCAGCAGGAAGCCGCCCAGGGCGCGTCGCCTCATAGCCTCCGAATCCCCCGTCAACCGTGCCGGCCTCCGCAGCCGCGCATTGGGAAGGGCGGCCGCCATCCGGTCAATCCATGGGGGCGGGCAGCCGCGGTCCATGGCCGGTATCCCGGCGGGGATGCTCCCCCACTCTTGCCCCCTACTCTTGCCCCCTACTCTTGCCCTGGGCGGACGGGCACCCTATGCGCCATAACCGGGACACCAACAGAGGGATACCTGCCGTGGCCGCCATCGCCGATATCATCGCGCGCGAGGTCCTCGACTCGCGCGGCAATCCCACGGTCGAAGTCGATGTGGTGCTGGATTCCGGCGCCGCCGGCCGCGCCGCCGTCCCCTCGGGCGCCTCGACCGGCGCCCATGAGGCCGTGGAACTCCGGGACGGCGACAAGTCCCGCTACGGCGGCAAGGGCGTGGCCAAGGCCATCGCCAATGTCGAGGGCGAGATCTTCGATGCCATCTCGGGCATGGAATCGACCGAGCAGGTCAAGATCGACGAGACCATGATCGAGCTCGACGGCACCCCCAACAAGAGCCGCCTGGGCGCCAACGCGATCCTGGCCGTGTCGCTCGCCGTGGCCAAGGCTTCGGCGGCGGATCTGGGCGTGCCGCTCTACCGCTATGTCGGCGGCGTCTTCGCCCGCACCCTGCCGGTGCCGATGATGAACATCATCAACGGCGGCCAGCACGCGGACAACCCGATCGACATCCAGGAATTCATGATCATGCCGGTTTCCGCCGGCACCGAGGCCGATGCCGTCCGCATGGGCTCCGAGGTCTTCCAGGCGCTGAAGAAGAAGCTGCACGACGCCGGCCACAACACCAATGTGGGCGACGAGGGCGGCTTCGCGCCGAACCTGAAGTCGGCCGAGGAAGCGCTGGGCTTCATCGCCCAGGCCTGCGAGGCGGCCGGCCACCGCGTCGGGGAGGACATCGTCTTCGCGCTCGACTGCGCCTCGACCGAGTTCTTCAGGAACGGCGTCTATGACATGGAAGGCGAGGGCAAGAAGCTCGACGCCGCCGGCATGGTCGATTACCTGGCCGGGCTGTGCGGCAAGTTCCCGATCGTCTCGATCGAGGATGGCTGCGCCGAGGACGACTGGGAGGGCTGGAAGCTTCTCACCGAGAAGCTGGGCGCCCAGTGCAACCTGGTGGGCGACGACCTCTTCGTCACCAATCCGGAGCGCCTGCGCCAGGGCATCGAGCAGGGCATCGGCAACGCGATCCTGGTGAAGGTGAACCAGATCGGTTCGCTGACCGAGACGCTGGAGGCCGTCGAGATGGCCCATCGCGCCGGCTACAAGGCGGTGATGTCGCACCGTTCCGGCGAGACCGAGGACGCCACCATCGCCGACCTCGCCGTGGCGACCAATTGCGGGCAGATCAAGACCGGCTCGCTGTCCCGCTCGGACCGGCTGGCCAAATACAACCAGCTGATCCGCATCGAAGGCGGCCTCGGCACCTCCGCCCGCTATGCGGGCCGCTCCGTGCTGCCGCGCGGCTGAGCACGAAGCGGGGCGCTCCTCCGGGAGCGCCCCGCACCGCTTCCCGCGAAGCGGCCGGCGGGGGCCAGGGGCCGTCCCG
Organism: Roseomonas gilardii subsp. gilardii; assembly: GCF_023078375.1. Taxonomy (NCBI): domain Bacteria; kingdom Pseudomonadati; phylum Pseudomonadota; class Alphaproteobacteria; order Acetobacterales; family Roseomonadaceae; genus Roseomonas; species Roseomonas gilardii. The sequence continues at coordinate 2,796,954 of NZ_CP095554.1, forward strand.
TCCTGCGCCCCACGAAAAGTGACAGGCGGGGCGGCCGGGACACAGTGGAACCGCGAAACCAATCCTTATGCCTTGAATCCCTTGCACGTTCGCATGTGCGAGTGTCTTCTCTCGCCTATTGAGGGGTTTTCATCGCTCGGGGGGGCGATCAACCATGCTGAAGTCGATCAAGAGACGCCTGCAGGGGGCTGTGCTGCCGGCGATCTTCCTGGCCATCTGCGCCTATTTCGCCCATCACGCGATCAGCGGCTCGCGCGGCACCGAGGCCCGGACCGTCCGCATGGCCCAGATCGAGGACGCGAAGGCCGAGTTGCGCCTGGCCGAGGCCGAGCGGGATGCGATGGAGCGCCGCGTCGCCGGGCTGCGGGCGGAGCACCTGGACCGCGACATGCTCGACGAGCGTGCCCGCGCCCTGCTGAACGTTGTCGGCAAGGACGAGATCGTGATCCCCTACGGGCCCAACGAGCGCCTGTTCTGAACCATCCGCCACCCGGCTCCGCCGTGGTTTTCCTGGCCGTGGCGGAATGCCCAAAGGGGTTGTTGTGCGGCGCACAAGATTCGCTGCGGCCTGATTCAAGTCCTCATGCCTGTCATCTAGAAGTTTAAATGTATAGATGGCCCTACCCGCCATTCTTGACTGAACAATTACGGGTAGAGAGACGAAAAATCTCCTGTTGCAACGCAGCATCAACTACTTACGACCTCTCCGGCTGCTTGGGTGCGCTTGCAGGCGCGCCGTCTCCCGCGTATCTGCCGAGTAAAGCTATCGCCGCGAATACCGGCAGATAGCCTATCAGGACAGCAGCGAGAGGGCCCCCATGATCCAGGGCGTCGAACCGACCTCCAAGCAGCGCCGCGGGAAGTCCAAGGATCCATCCGCCTTGCGTGAAGAGTTGTTGAAGGCCTATCGCGACATGGTGCTGATCCGGCGTTTCGAGGAGCGCGCGGGCCAGCTCTACGGCATGGGCCTGATCGGCGGCTTCTGCCACCTCTATATCGGCCAGGAGGCCGTGGTGGTGGGCATGCAGATGTGCCTGAAGCCGGGCGACCAGGTGATCACCTCCTATCGCGACCACGGCCACATGCTCGCCACGGGCATGGAGGCGCGCGGCGTGATGGCGGAGCTGACCGGCCGCGCCACGGGCTATTCCAAGGGCAAGGGCGGCTCGATGCACATGTTCAGCGTCGAGAAGGGCTTCTTCGGCGGCCACGGCATCGTGGGCGCGCAGGTCTCGCTCGGCGCCGGCCTCGCCTTCTCGAATTGGTATCGCCAGAACGACAATGTCAGCCTGACCTATTTCGGCGAGGGCGCGTCGAACCAGGGCCAGGTCTACGAGAGCTTCAACATGGCCGCGCTGATGAAGCTGCCGGTCGTGTTCATCATCGAGAACAACAAGTACGGCATGGGCACGAGCGTCGAGCGTTCCTCGGCCTCGAAGAACCTGTCGCTGAACGGCGCGCCCTGGGGCATCCCCGGCGAGCAGGTGGACGGCATGGACGTGCTGGCGGTCAAGGAGGCCGGCGAGCGCGCCGTGGCCCATTGCCGCGAGGGCAAGGGCCCGTATTTGCTGGAGATGAAGACCTACCGCTATCGCGGCCACTCCATGTCCGACCCGGCCAAGTACCGCACCCGCGACGAGGTGCAGCAGATGCGCGAGACGCACGACGCCATCGAGATGGTCCGCAAGCGCCTGCAGGAGCTCGGCGTGGACGAGGCCGAGACGAAGAAGATCGACGACGAGGTGAAGGCCATCGTCACCGATGCCGCCGAGTTCGCGCAGACCTCGCCCGAACCCGACGAATCCGAACTCTGGACTGATGTTCTGGTGGAGAGCCGCTGAGATGGGTGCCACCCTCCTGATGCCCGCCCTGTCGCCCACGATGACCGAGGGCAAGCTTGCGCGCTGGCTGAAAAAGGAAGGCGACGAGGTCAGGTCCGGCGACATCATCGCCGAGATCGAGACCGACAAGGCCACGATGGAATTCGAGGCCGTGGACGAAGGCAAGCTGACGAAGATCCTGGTGCCCGAAGGCACCGAGGGCGTCAGCGTGAATGCCCCGATCGCGGAACTGGATGGCGGCGGAGAGGGCGCGAAGCCTGCCGCCCCGGGCGCCGGCGGCAACCAGCCGACCGAGCCCGCCCCCCCGGCCGCCGCGCACACCGATGTGGCGAAGCAGGCCGAGGACCACAAGCAGGTGGCCGAGAAGGGCGCGGCCGAGCGCCCCGAGGCCGCGGCCAAGCCGGTGGCGCCGGAGAAGGACTGGGGCCCGACCAAGCCGATCACCGTGCGCGAGGCCCTGCGCGACGCCATGGCGCTGGAGATGCGGGCCGATGACCGCGTCTACCTGATGGGCGAGGAGGTCGCGCAGTACCAGGGCGCCTACAAGATCTCCCAGGGCCTGCTGGACGAGTTCGGCCCACGCCGCGTGATCGACACGCCGATCACCGAGCACGGCTTCACCGGCATCGCGGTGGGTTCGGCCATGAACGGTCTGAAGCCGATCCTGGAGTTCATGACCTTCAACTTCGCCATGCAGGCGATCGACCAGATCATCAACTCCGCCGCCAAGACCCGCTACATGTCGGGCGGCCAGATCACCTGCCCGATCGTCTTCCGTGGCCCGAACGGCGCCGCCGCCCGCGTGGCCGCGCAGCACAGCCAGGACTACGCCGCCTGGTATGCGAGCGTGCCCGGCCTGATCGTGATGGCGCCCTGGTCGGCGGCGGATGCCAAGGGCCTGCTGCGCGCCGCGATCCGCGACCCGAACCCGGTGATCTTCCTCGAGAACGAGATCCTCTACGGCCAGACCTTCGAGTGCCCGACCGCCGATGATTTCGTCCTGCCGATCGGCAAGGCGAAGATCGAGCGCGAGGGCAAGGACGTCACCATCGTCGCCTATTCGATCGAGGTCGGCCTCGCGATGCAGGCGGCGGAGCAACTGGCGGGCGAGGGGATCGAGGCGGAGGTCATCAACCTGCGCACGCTGCGCCCGCTCGACACCGAGACCATCGTCAACTCGGTGAAGAAGACCAACCGCCTCGTCATCGTGCAGGAAGGCTGGCCCTATGCCGGCATCGGTGCCGAGGTGGCGATGCGGGTGATGGAGGAGGCCTTCGACTACCTCGACGCGCCGCCGGCCCGGGTCTGCGCCGCCGATGTGCCGCTGCCCTATGCCGCGAACCTGGAGAAGCTGGCCCTGCCGCATCTCTCCCAGGTGGTGGACGCGGTGAAATCCGTGACCTACCGCAAGTAAGGGGCGCATCCGCATGGCCACCAACATCCTGATGCCCGCCCTGTCCCCGACCATGACGGAAGGGACGCTGGCGCGCTGGCTCAAGAAGGAAGGCGACACGGTCAAGTCCGGCGACATCCTCGCCGAGATCGAGACCGACAAGGCCACGATGGAGTTCGAGGCCGTCGATGAGGGCGTGCTGGGCAAGATCCTGGTGCCCGAGGGTTCCGAGGGCGTGAAGGTCAACGCGCCCATCGGCATTCTGGTCGAGGAAGGCGAGGCGGTGCCCTCAGGCGCCCCGGCCACCCACGGGGCCGCCAATGGAAAGGGCGGGGAGGGCAACACCTCCCCCTCCGGCAGCCCGGCGCTGGAAGCGGTCAAGGATGCCGGCGGCAAGGTGGCTGGTGCCGCCGGGCAGCCGGTGCCCGCGCCGCAGCCCAAGGGCCATGCCGCGCCGGCCGCCTCCTCGGGCAGCGGTTCCAATGGCCGCGTCTTCGCCTCGCCGCTCGCCCGCCGCATGGCGGAGCAGGCGGGGATCGACCTGGACGCCGTGAAGGGCTCCGGCCCCAACGGACGGATCGTGAAGGCGGATATCGAGGCGGCCCAGAAGGGTGGCGGTGCCGCGAAGCCGGCCGCGGCCCAGCCCGCCGCTGCCCCGGCCGCCGCGCCGCAGGCCGAGGCACCGAAGCCCGCGCCCAAGCCCCCGGCGATCACCGCCCCGCACAAGGCGATCCCGAACAGCACGATGCGCAAGGTCATCGCGCGCCGCCTGTCGGAATCGAAGCAGACCGTCCCGCATTTCTACGTCTCGATGGACATCCAGCTCGATGCGCTGCTGAAGCTGCGCGCCGACCTGAATGCCCGCGCGCCGAAGGATGGGCCGGGCGCCTTCAAGCTCTCGGTCAACGACCTGGTGATCAAGGCCGCGGCGGCGACGCTGCGGAAGTTCCCCAACGTCAACGCGACCTGGACCGACGAGGCGATCCTCCAGTACGACGACGTGGACATCTCGGTGGCCGTGTCGATCCCGGAGGGGCTGATCACGCCGATCGTGCGCAAGGCCGACCAGAAGGGCCTCGCCACCATCTCCAACGAGATGAAGGACCTCGCCGCCCGCGCCAAGTCGGGCAAGCTGAAGCCCGAGGAGTTCCAGGGCGGCGGCTTCTCCATCTCGAACATGGGCATGTTCGGGGTGAAGGACTTCGCGGCCATCATCAACCCGCCGCAGGCCGGCATCCTGGCGGTCTCCGCCGGGGAGCAGCGCCCGGTGGTGAAGGACGGCGCCCTGGCGGTCGCCACGGTCATGACCTGCACGCTCTCCGTCGATCACCGCGTGGTCGACGGCGCGCTGGCGGCGGAGTGGCTGGCCTCCTTCAAGAAGACGGTCGAGGACCCGCTGAGCCTGATGCTGTGACCCTCCTGCTGCGGGATGCCATCCCGGCCGATATCCCTGTGCTGCTGCGCCTCACCCGGGCGCTGGCGGAACATGAAGGGCGGCCGGAGCTGGTGACCGCGACGGAGGACGACCTGCGGCGTGCCTTCTTCGGCACGCCGCCCGCACCGGCACCCGTGGCCTGGGCGCTGGTGGCGGAACGGGACGGCCTTCCGGTCGGCTTCGCCGCCTGGAGTTTCCCCTTCCGCATGTACCGGGGCCGCACCGCGATGCAGGCCACCACCGTCTTCGTGGAGGCCGCGGCACGCGGGCAGGGGGTCGGCCGGGCCATCTTCGCCGATCTGGCGCGCCGCGCCCTGGCGGCGGGCTGCGAGAGGCTGGACTGGGGCGTGAAGGACGACAACGTGACGGCCATCGCCTTCTACGAAAGGCTCGGCGCCCAGGTGGTCACGGGCAGCCGGCGCCTGTTCCTCGACGGTGCGGGCCTGCGGAACCTCCTGGCCTGACCGTCATGACGCCCCCTCCCGATCCCCGCCGGTCGCCGCTCCACACACCTCTCTTCCAGGCCTGGGCCGCCTTCGCCCTGTGCTTCGCGGTGCTGCTGGCACTGGGCTGGGCGGCGCCGCGGCGTTCGCTGGATGTCTTCGACCAGCGCTTCTACGCCATGACGGCCTGGGACCTGGTGCATCACGGCGTCTATTCCGACGGCTTCTTCGACAAGGTGGACAGCAGCCGAGAGGTGCCGCCGCCCGGCATGTTCCTCGGCCCCGGCTATCCGCTGCTCCTCGCGGGCATGATGGAGCTCGACCCGAAGCTGCGGGAAAACGCGGCCTGCCTCGTCCGCCACTGGTCCAGCGGCGATGTGGCGCGGGCCTGCCCACCCTATCGCGGCATCACCCTGCCGGTGCAGATGGCGCTCTGTGCCGGGTCGCTGGCCTTCCTCTTCGCCGCCGCGCGGCGGCTGTCCGGCGGCACGGCCATCGCGGCCCTCGCCACCGCCATCGGCCTGGGCACGCTGGCGAGCTACGCCAAGCTCCTCACCCTGGCCATGACCGAGAGCCTGGGCCTCTTCCTCTTCGCCGGGGCGGCGCTGCTTTTCCTTCGGCTGTTCCAGGACCGTGGTCCGGCCCGCCTCCTGCCCCTGCTGGCGGGCCTGGCCCTCGGCCTGCTGGTGCTGACGCGGCCCAGCCATGTGGTGCTGGTCCCCGTGGCGCTGCTGGCGATCGCCGTCTTCGCCTGGCGCGGACGGCTGCCCTGGTCGGCGCTACCGCTCGGGTTTCTCGGCGTGGCGCTGGCCCTGCTGCCCTGGATGATCCGCAACGAGCTCGTGCTCGGCCGCTTCGCCCTGAGCGCCGGCTACGGCCCGGCGGTGCTGGTGGAGCGCCTGTCCTATGACGACATGACGCCGCGCCAGCTCCTGGCCTCCTTCTTCTACTGGCTGCCGGATTTCGGCGACAACCTCGCCGCCGCGCTGTTCGGCCAGGACACGGTCTGGCAGCTCGACTGGGACCGGCCCGGCAGCTTCTACGACCTCGGCCAACAGCATCGCGAGGCCGCCCTGGCCCTGCCCGGCGGCATCGACGCGCATCTCGCCGAGATCGTGCGGGAGGGAATCCTGGTCCACCCGGTCTGGCACACGCTGACCACCCTGTCCCTGGCCTGGAGGGGCCTCTGGATCGGCCGCTACTGGGGGATCGGCATGGTCCTCCTGGCGCCCTTCGGCCTCGCTGCCGCGCGCCGGGCCGGGCGGCTCGGCCCCCTCCTGCTCTACGCGTCGCCCGCCTGGATCATGCTCCTCGTCCATGCCGGCGCCTCGGTGAACCAGGAACGCTACAACCTCGCCCTGATGCTCGGCGGCGCCATCGCCGCGGCCTGGGAATCCTCTCACTCGCGGCCCGGCGGATACCGGGGCTGCGCCGCCTGCCGGGTCTGGCGGCGGGCTGATCACACGGAAGGACAAGAACCGATGGCCGAGCAGTTCGACCTGGTGGTGGTGGGCGGTGGCCCCGGCGGCTATGTCGCGGCGATCCGCGCGTCGCAGCTGAAGATGAAGACCGCGCTGGTGGAGCGCGAGAACCTCGGCGGGATCTGCCTGAACTGGGGCTGCATCCCGACCAAGGCCCTGCTGCGCGCCAGCGAGATCAACCACCTCCTGCACACGCTGGATGCCTATGGCTTCGCCGCCGACAATGTCCGCTTCGACTTCCAGAAGGTGGTGAAGCGGTCCCGCGCGGTCGCCTCGCAGCTCTCGGGCGGCGTGAAGCACCTGCTGAAGAAGAACAAGGTCACGGTCTTCGACGGCCATGCCAGGCTGGCCGGGCCGGGCAGGCTCTCGGTCGCCAAGGACGGCAAGCCGGTCGCCGAGATCCAGGCGAAGCACATCGTGCTCGCCACCGGCGCCCGCGCCCGCGTCCTTCCCGGCATCGAGCCGGACGGCAAGCTGATCTGGTCCTACCGCGAGGCCCTGGTGCCGCAGGAAATGCCCAAGTCCCTGGTGGTGATCGGCTCCGGCGCCATCGGCTCGGAATTCGCCTCCTTCTACCTGAACATGGGCGCCAAGGTGACGCTGATCGAGGCGCTGGACCGCATCCTGCCGGTCGAGGATGCCGAGGTCAGCGCCTTCGTGCAGAAGGCCTTCCAGAAGCAGGGCATGACCGTCATGGCCGGCGCCAAGGTGCAGGGCGTGAAGAAAGGCGCCGACAGCGTCACGGTCACGGTGGAGGCCGGCGGCAAGATCCAGGAGATCACCGCCGACCGGCTGATCTCGGCGGTCGGCATCGTCGGCAATGTCGAGGATCTCGGCCTGGAAGGGACCAAGGTGAAGGTGGAGCGGACCCATGTGGTCACCACCGGTTTCGGCGAGACCGGGGAGCCCGGTGTCTACGCCATCGGCGACCTGACCGGCGCCCCCTGGCTGGCGCACAAGGCGAGCCACGAGGCCATCGCCTGCATCGAGGCCATCGCCGGCGGCCACCCTCACAAGATGGACACCAGCAACATCCCGGGCTGCACCTATTGCCGCCCGCAGGTCGCCTCGGTGGGGCTGACCGAGGCCAAGGCCAGGGAAGCCGGGCACGAGGTGCGCGTCGGGCGCTTCCCCTTCATCGGCAACGGCAAGGCGATCGCGCTGGGCGAGCCCGAGGGCTTCGTGAAGACCGTCTTCGACAGCAAGACCGGGGAGCTGCTGGGCGCCCATATGGTCGGCCCCGAGGTGACCGAGATGATCCAGGGCTATGTCATCGCCAAGACCATGGAGACCACCGAGCAGGAGCTCATGGACACGGTCTTCCCCCACCCCACGGTCTCGGAAGCCATGCATGAGTCGGTGCTTGATGCCTATGGCCGCGTGATCCACATCTAGGGGCGTCATGGCCAACCGTATCCTGGTGGATCACCGCGCCGGCGGCGTGGTGCAGCAGAATGGCGAGGCGGCGGGTGCCGCCATCGCCCCCACCCCGAACGAGGAGGTGCGCGCCGCGCTGGCGGCGCGCAAACCCTCGCCTGTCGCCCCCTCCCTGGCGGCCCTGCGCCATCCGGAGAAGGCGCACCGGCCGGACAACCCGATCAAGCGGAAGCCGGAATGGATCAGGGTGAAGGCCCCGACCCATCCGGTCTATCACGAGACGCGCGAACTGATGCGCGACAACAAGCTCGTGACGGTCTGCGAGGAAGCGGCCTGCCCGAATATCGGGGAATGCTGGTCCAAGCGCCACGCCACCATGATGATCATGGGGGAGATCTGCACGCGGGCCTGCTCCTTCTGCAACATCACCACGGGGATGCCGAAGCATCTGGATGCGGACGAGCCGCGCCGGGTGGCGGATGCCGTGGCCAAGCTCGGCCTACAGCACGTCGTCATCACCTCGGTGGACCGCGACGACCTGCGGGACGGCGGCGCCCGGCACTTCGCCGAGACCATCGCCGCCATCCGCCGCGCGGCCCCGGACACCACCATCGAGATCCTGACGCCCGACTTCCTGCGCAAGAACGGGGCGCTGGAGGTGGTGGTGGAGGCCAAGCCGGACGTCTTCAACCACAATCTGGAGACGGTGCCGAAGCTCTATCCGAGTATCCGGCCCGGCGCCCGCTACTTCCACTCGCTCCGCCTGCTGGACCGGGTGAAGGAGCTGGACCCGATGGTCTTCACCAAGTCCGGCATCATGGTCGGGCTGGGCGAGACGCGGGTCGAGGTGCTGCAGGTCATGGACGACATGCGCTCAGCCGAGATCGACTTCCTGACCATCGGCCAGTACCTCCAGCCCACGGTCAAGCACGCCGCCGTGGACCGCTTCGTCGAGCCGGCGGAGTTCGAGGACTATGCCGCCATGGCCCGCTCGAAGGGCTTCCTGCTGGTCTCCGCGACGCCGCTGACCCGTTCTTCCTACCATGCCGACCGCGACTTCGCGGCGCTCCGGGCGGCCCGGGAGGCCAGGCTCGGGCTGCAACCGGCCGGGCAGGGGGCGCGTTCGGCCGTCTGATGCCGACCCATGCCGAAAAGAGGCTGCTCCGGTACACGCCGGAGCAGATGTTCGATCTGGTCGCGGATGTCGGCCGGTATCCGGAATTCCTGCCCTGGTGCGTGGGCGCGCGCGTCATCTCGCGGGACGAAGGGAAGCTGATCGCCGACCTGACCATCGGCTTCAGGATGTTCCGCGAGACCTTCCGCTCCCAGGTCACGCTGGAACGGCCGGATCATGTCCAGGTCGAATATCTCAACGGTCCCTTCCGCTACCTGAACAACCACTGGCGCTTCCACCCCATGCCGCTGCCTGGCGGCGGCACCGGGTGCGAGGTCGATTTCTTCGTGGATTTCGAGTTCCGCTCCCGCCTGCTCCAGGCGGTGATCGGCACCGTCTTCGGTGAGGCGGTACGGCTGATGGTCCGGGCCTTCGAACGCCGCGCCATGGCCCTTTATGGCCGCCCCGGCGTGACCCAGCCGAGTGGCGAGCCGCAGCCGATCAGCTAGAAAGCCGCAGGAACAGCGCCTTACAGAAAGAAGCTGACCTTGTGAGGGATCGGCTCATGCGGCGGATTGATGCCGGGCATCAGGCTTATTGACTCGCCTGCGCCCGGCCTCCGGCGGCAGGCTTGCCCGCCATGGAACCCTATATCCTCTATGGCGACCGCCGCTCCGGCTCCTGCACCGCGGAAATGGCCCTGGCCGAGATCGGCGCACCCGTGGAACTGCGCCCGGTACCGCTGGAAGGCGACCATCAGCTTTCCGATGAATACCGCAAAATCAATCCAATGGGCCGCATTCCTGCCATGATTCTTCCGGATGGAACGGTGCTCACGGAGAGCCTCGCCATCCTCCTGACCCTATCGGACCGGCATCCCGAGGCAGCCCTCCTGCCGCCGCCCGGCGATCCGGAACGGGCCTGGGCCCTGCGCTGGATGGCGCTCGCCGCCGGGGAATTCTATCCGCATGTGACCCGGGCCGATTACCCGGAACGTTTCAGCGCCGACCCGTCCCACGCCCCCGCCATCCGTGAGCGGGCGCGCGAGATGGGGCGGGAGATCTGGCTTCTGGTGGAGCGGGAGGCGAGGCCGGACCCCTTCATCCTGGGGCCGCGCTTCTCGGCGGCGGATATCTACCTCTCCGTCCTGACCCGCTGGATGGGCGGGGAGGACTGGGTACCGGCCCATTGCCCCGGGCTGGAGGCCCTGACCCGTGCCGTGGCGGCCCGCCCGGCGGCGGGGTCCGTCTGGCGGAAGCACTTCCAGCCGGGCTGAGCCGTCACCCCATCAGGGCAGCCACGCCCACCGCCACCAGCACGTTCAGCAGCCCCGCCAGCACCATCACCGTGCTGGCCACCGAACCGTCCTGCGCCGAAAGCTGATAGGCCCGCCCGACCCCGGCGCCATGCGCGCCCATGCCCAGCATGGCGCCGCGCGCGAAGCCGCTGCGCAGGCGCAGCAGGCGGATCAGCACCGGCCCCACCGTGGCGCCGAAGATGCCGGTGATGGCCACGAAGCTGGCGGTGATGCCCGGGACGCCGCCGATCTCCTGCGAGGCGATCATGGCGAAGGGCGTGGTCACGGAGCGGGGGAAGAGGCTCAGCTCCATGACCGGGGAGAAGTGCAGCAGATGCGCCAGCGCGGCGGAGACGGCCACGGACAGCAGGCTGCCCGCCAGGACCCCGGCCATCAGCACGGGCCAGTAGCGCCGGATCAGCGCACGCTGGTCATAGATCGGCAGGGCGAAGGAAATGGTCGCCGGCCCCAGCAGCGCCCCCAGCCAGGCCGTGCCGCCGAGATAGGTCCGGTAATCCGAATGGGCCAGCGGGATCAGCACCAGCAGGGAAGCCCAGGTGACCAGCAGGGGAGCGCTCCACCACGCCATGAAGCGGCGGTGCAGGGCGCGGCTGCCCGCATAGATCGCCAGCGTCGCCAGCAGCCAGGCCAGGGCGGCGAGGGGATGCTCAGGCCACATGCTGCCCATCCTGAAGCGCGTCCTCACGCGCCTCCGCCCGCTCCATGAAGCGGATGCAGAACTCCACCACCAGACCCGTCCCGGCCATCACGACCAGCGTGCCGGCCACCACGGAGAGCAGCACCAGGAGGCCGTCGAGGCTGAGGAACTCGGCATGGTCCAGCAGGGCCAGCATGGGCGGCACGAAGAAGAGCATCAGGTGGTCCTGCAGCACCAGCGCGCCGCGGCGCAGGCTCTCCGGCTGCATCCGGCGGGAGGCGAGGAGAATCAGGACCACCCCCAGGCCCAGGATGGTGCCGGGCAGCCCGATCCCCGTCCGCTGGACGAACTGGCCGCAAAGCCAGGACACGAGGACGAAGAAGCCGAGCTGGAGCCACCAGCGCTTCTGGAACTCGTGTCGGAAAGGGCCTGCGAGATTGGCGGGAATGCTCATGATGGGGTCCGGGGCGGGGTCCATGGTCCGGAAAAGAAATCCGGACGTCAGAACCCCAGAATAGGGAGCGCCGCAGCATACCCAAAATGAATTGCTGGAATTCTGTCCATTCCGATGCAGAATAAGATATGGACCTGCGCACCCTCCGGGCCTTTGTCGAGGTCGTGCGGCGCAACGGCTTCTCCGCCGCCAGCCGCGAGATCTTCGCGAGCCAGCCCACCGTCAGCAAGGCCGTCCGCCAGTTGGAGGACGAACTCGGCCTCGGCCTGTTGCACCGCCTGCCCCACGGGGTGCGGCCCACGGAGGCCGGGGAGGTCGTGCTGCGCCATGCCCAGGCCATGCTGGCCAGCCGCGAGACCATGCTGGCCGAGCTGGACGCGCTGCGTGGCCTGACGCGTGGCCATCTGCGCCTGGGGCTGACCCCCTTCGGCAGCGCCGCGCTCTTCGCGCCGCTGGTGGGGCGCTTCCGGGCCGCCCATCCGGACATCACCATCGCCCTGCTGGAACAGGGCTCGCTCACCCTGTCGGAAGCCGTGCTGGGTGGGGAGATCGAGATGGCCATGGCCATCCTGCCGATCGCGGCCGGGCTGGAATGGCAGCCCGTCTGGGACGATCCACTGGTCGCCCTGCTGCCGGAAGGCGATCCGCTCGCCGGGCGGGCGGCGATCCGGCTGGAGGAACTGCGCGACCGGCCGCTGATCCTCTTCGAGACCGGCTTCGCGCTGAACGAGGTGATCCAGCGCGCCTGCGCCGCCCGCGGCTTCACCCCGCGCGAGGCGGCGCGCAGCGGGCAGAGCGACTTCATCACCGCCCTGGTGGCCTCCGGCCTGGGCGTGGCACTGCTGCCGCGCCTGATGGTCGCCCCGCGCGCCCCGCTCTCCATGCCCGTGGCACTGGTCGAGGAGCCCGATTTGCGCTGGCAGTGCGGGCTGATCTGGCGGCAGGACGGCGCGCTTTCTCCGGCCGCCAGGGCCTGGCTGGAAATGGTGCGGGCGGCCCTGCCGCTGCGCCGCTGATCCGGCGGGCGAGGGGATGACGCGATGCGACATCCCTGCCAACGTCCGCGCCGAAGCAGTGTCAGGAGTCCGCGCGCATGGTCCATGCCCCGCCCCGCCCGCCCGCCGGTGCGCCCCCCGTCCGGATCAACCTCTATTCCGACACCCAGACCCGGCCCACCCCGGCGATGCTGGAGGCCATGACCCGGGCCGAGGTGGGGGACGACCAGTCCGGCAACGACCCGACCATCAACGCGCTCTGCGACCGCATGGCCTCGCTGCTGGGCAAGGAGGCCGCGGTCTTCCTGCCCTCCGGCACCATGTGCAACGTCATCGCCACGCTGGTGCACACGCGGCCGGGCGACGAGATCCTGGCGCATGAGACGGCGCATATCATCAACAGCGAGGGCGGCGCCCATGCCGCGCTGGGCGGGGTGCAGATCACCGGCCTCAAGGGCCCGCGCGGCATGTTCGACGCCGAGGCCGTCCGCGCCGCGATCCGCCCGCGCAACCGCAACGCCCCGCCGCAGACGATGCTGGAGGTCGAGCAGACCTCGAACCATGGCGGCGGCGCGATCTGGCCGAAGGCGCAGCTCGACGCCGTGGCGGCGGTGGCGCATGAGCAGGGCTGGGCCACGCATATGGACGGCGCCCGGCTGCTGAACGCCTGCGTCGCCTCCGGCATCCCCGCCGCCGAGATGTGCGCCGGCTTCGACACGGCCTGGCTCGACTTCACCAAGGGCCTCGGCGCCCCGCTCGGCGCGGTGCTCTGCGGTTCGGAGGAGTTCATCGGCCATGCCTGGCGCTGGAAGCAGCGGCTGGGCGGGGCGATGCGCCAGGGCGGCGTCTGCGCCGCGGCCTGCCTCTATTCCCTCGACCACCATGTGGACCGTCTGGCGGAGGACCACATGAATGCCAGCGCCCTGGCGCGGGGCCTCCGGCAGGTCCCGGGCATCGAGGTCACCAACCCGGACACCAACCTGGTCTACTTCGACCCGCGCGGCGCCGGCTTCTCCCCCGCCGACCTGCAGACGGAGCTGCGCCGCCAGGGCATCCTGGTCAGCGCCCTGGCCGGCAAGATCCGCGCCTGCACGCATCTCGACGTGTCCTCGGGCATGATCGAGGAAACCCTGGCCGCCATCCGCGGCATCGTCGCCGGCCGCTGAACGGCGCAGCCGGGGGGGGAGCAGTCCCTCCCGGCCCGGCCTCAGGCGGCGGCTTCGTCCAGCAGGCGGAGCGCCTCGGCCACGGTCGCGGCCCGGACGGCGCCGCGGTCGCCGGGGAAGACATGGCGCAGCGCGCGCACCGGCCGGCCCCGCCGGGCGAGGCCGAACCAGACCGTTCCCACCGGCTTGCCCGGCACGGCGCCGCCGGGGCCGGCGATGCCCGTCACCGACACGGCGAGGTCGGCGCCCGAACGCTCCAGCGCCCCTTCCGCCATGGCGCGGGCGGTCTCCTCGCTGACCGCGCCGGCGGCGGCGATCACCGGTGCCGGCACGCCCAGCATCGCCGTCTTGGCCTCGTTGGAATAAGTCACGAACCCCGCCAGCACCGTGGCGGAGGAGCCGGGGATGGCCGTCAGCGCGGCGGCGATCAGCCCGCCGGTGCAGCTTTCCGCCGTGGCCAGGGTCAGCCCCCGGGACTGGAGCCGTTCCAGCAGGCGTCCGGCCTGCGCCAGGGTTTCCTCGGGCAGCATCACAGGACACTCCGCGCGATCGCCAGCACGGCGGCGGCGAGCGCCCCGGCCAGCACGTCGTCCAGCATCACCCAGACCGGCCCGTCGCGCCGGTCGGCCCAGCGGACCGGCGGCGGCTTCAGGATGTCGAAGAAGCGGAACAGGAGGAAGGCGGCCAGGACCCAGGGGAGCCCGGCCTGTGGCGCCAGGGCGGCCAGGGCAAAGCTCTGCCCGGCGGCCTCGTCCACCACCACCCAGGGCGGGTCGCTCTGCGCCCGGGGCAGGCGGCTGACGGCCAGCACCCCGGCCAGGGTGAAAAGCACCGCCGCCAGCATGCAGGGTCCGGGGCCGAGCCAGGCGAGGGGCAGGACCAGGGCCGAGCCCCAGGTGCCGGGCGCCGGCCGCAGCCATCCCACGCCGCCCATCGAGGCGACGAGCACCGCGAGGCGGGGAGCGGCCCGCAGCGGCGCGGTCACGGGTGCAGACAGGGGGTGGACCGGGGGACGGTCACGCCAGCCGGTCCAGGAAGGCGTCCAGGCGCGGGACGATCTCCGGCTCCTCCAGGAGTGGGGCATGGCCGGAATGCGGATGGACCACGAGTTCCAGGTCCGGCTTCTCCCGCCGCATGCGGTTCACCGTGTCGGCCGAGAGGAGCTCGCTCCGCTCGCCCCAGACCAGCATGGCCGGCACGTTGCCCAGGCCGGAGAAAAGCGGGCCGAAATCCGTCACCGGCGCCTTGGCCTCCATGGCCTGCGCGATGCGGAGATCCCATCGCGGATGCAACCGGCCATCGGGGCCGCGCTGATAGGTGCGCGCGGCGAGGCGCAGCCAGCCGGCCTCGTCCGCCACGGTGAGCTGCGGCAGCACCTTGCGGAGATACTGGGCCGCCTCGGCCTCGGTGGCGAAGGCCGGGTCCAGCCCCAGGAAGTCCCGCACCCGGCCCAGGCCGCCGCTCTCGACGCGCGGCCCGATGTCGTTCAGCACCACCCCACGCAGCATGGCGGGCCGCTGGAGGGCCAGGAACATGGAAAGCAGCCCGCCGAAGGAGGTGCCCACGGTGACCACCCGGGGCATGCCGAGCGGCGCAGACATCCAGGATGTCGGCCAGGGCCTCGCGCGGGTCGTAGCGCCCGATCTCCTCGGCACGGTCGCTTTCCCCATGGCCGATATAGTCGAGCGCCACCACGCGGCGCTGCCCCGCATGGCGCTCCGCCAGGGGGCCGAAGTCCAGCGCGTTCCGCCCGATCCCCGGCAGGCAGAGCAGCGGGGTGCGCGAGGCATCGCCCGCCCAGTCCAGCGCCGCCAGGGTGAATCCGTCGCGGCTGCGTATCCGGCGCTCCCGGGGGGCTTGCTCCGGCATGCTCAGGGGGCCAGCCAGCGGGCCAGGGGATGCGGCTGCTCACCCTCGCCGCCCAGGGCACGGTAGACGACCATGTTCTCGATCACGCGCTGCACGTAGTTCCTGGTTTCGGAGAAGGGGATCAGCTCCACCCAGTCGATCATGTCCACGCCGGTGGCCGCGCTGGGCGTGCCCGGCTCGCCATAGGTGGCCAGCCATTCCGCGACCCGGCGCGGCCCCGCAGGCCGCCGCCGCCAGGGCCGGGTTGTTGCCGAAGCGGGAGAGCTGGTCGCCCAGATAGATCGAGCCGAGCTTCATGTTGTGCGCCGGATCGCTGGTCAGCCAGCCGAACTGGTGCGGGATGCCGTTCTTGCGGGCCACCTCGGCCGCCGTGGTGGGCAGGAGCTGCATCAGCCCCCGGGCATTGGAGGGCGAGACCGCCTGCGGGTCGAAATTGCTCTCCTGCCGCGAGATGGCGCGGACCAGGGCCGGCTCCAGCCCGTCCGGCGTGGGGTAGGGGGTGGGCCAGCCCTCGGGCACCAGGGCCACGCCGTCGATGCCGGAGCGGCGGGAAACCCAGACCGCCTGGTCGGGGCGGCCGGTGCTGTTCGCCAGCCGCGCCACCAGCAGCCGCGTCCCCGCATCCGGTGACAGTTCCTCCAGCCGCAGCAGGAAGGGCAGCGCCCGCCTTTGCAGGCCGAGATCGGCCAGGGTGAGCACCGCCCGGGGAAGCTCCCGCTCCACGAAGAGCGCGGTCTGGCCGGGCGGCGGCGGCGCGGTGCCCGCGGCGCGGATGCGCTCCGCCAGCCGGGCGGGACTCTCATTCAGGGTGAAGGAGGCGAGCTGTCCGTAATAGGAGGTCGGCAGGCTGGCGGCGGCATTCCAGGCGGCCCTGGCCCCCGCCGCATCGCCCTGGGCGGCCAGGGCGCGGCCCTGCCAGTAGGCGGCGCGGGAGCGTGTGATGATGCTGGTGCTGTCCTCGGCCACCCGGCTGAAGTGGAGATGGGCGGTGGCGGGCTCGTTCAGGCGCCGCAGGGCGATCCAGCCGGCCAGGAACTCCGCCTCGCCACGCGCGGCACCCGGCCCGGGCTGCCCGTTCTCGGCCGCGACAGCATAGGCGGCGCGCGGCTCGTTCAGCCGGATCAGCTTGCGGGCGAGGACCTCGCGCTCCGCCCAGACCGCCCTGGCGGCTTCGGGGGGCAGGTTCCGTTGCAGCCGCGCGGCGCTTTCCCAGACGGTGGCGGCCTCGGCATCCCGGTCCCGCCGCCGCAGCCAGCGGGCCTGTTCCAGCAGCAGCCCCAGATCGGGCGTGCTCACCGCCGGCAGCAGCGCCTCGGCATCCGGCCGGTCCCCGGCCAGGGCCAGCCGGGCCGAGGCGGAAGGGCGGCGCGCCGGGTCGAGATAGGGCATCACCCGCGCCGCCGCGCCGGGTTCGCGGGCATAGGCCAGCCGGTCGAAGCGCTGCCAATGGTCCTCCGGCGTCAGCACCGAGGCGTTGCGGGCCAGGAAGCCGGGCTCCGCGACGGCATCGCCCGGCGCCTGGACCCAGGCGGCGCGCAGCACCGGCGTGACCTCGCCCAGCCGTCCGGCGCGGTTCAGCGCATCGGCATAGCGCTGCGCGCCATCCAGGCTGCGCGGCGGGCGCTGCGCGAAGAAGCGCAGCGCCAGCGCATCGTCGGGGCTGGCGAGCAGCGCCTCCTCGGCGCGCTTCGCGATCAGGCCGGGCAGGGGCCAGTCCGGATTCGCCTCGATCCAGGCGACCAGCTCCTCCGCCGTGGCCTGGTCCTTGGCCTGAAGGCGAATCCAGGTGACCAGCTTGCGCACCATCGGATCGGCGGTGAGGGCGAGGCCCTGGGCCTCCACCATCCGGCCGGAATCCGCCATGGCCAGGGCCACGCGCCCGGCATTGCGCTGATCCTCCGGCGACCAGGGCTGCGCGGGAATGGATTGCGGGAAGGCGACGGTGGCGAGCAGCAGGGCGAGGGCGGCGCGGCGCATGACACCGCCTTTACCCGAGCGCGGCCGCTTTGTCCCGCGGCGGGTTGTATCCGGCGCCGCTCGTTTCACGCCTGTTCCGTCCCGTCCGCGCCATCCGCCCCCTTCGCCAGCCACCCGGGCGGGCTTTGGCGCGGAAGCCGGCCCGCGCCGCCTTGTTCCGGGCCCGCCGGGCGCCTAGTTTCGGCACCTTCCCCATGCCAGCCGGCAGGGGGCGCGTTCTCGCCTGCCTTTCCAAGGATCAGCCGCCATGTTCAAGGGCTCCCTCGTCGCCCTGGTCACCCCGATGACGCGCGAAGGAGTCCTGGACGAGAAAGCCTTCCGCGACCACGTCGAATGGCAGATCGGGGAGGGCACCCAGGGCTTCATCCCCGTCGGCACCACAGGCGAGAGCCCGACCCTCTCCCATGCCGAGCATGACCGCGTGGTGGAGCTCTGCGTCGAGGTTTCCGCCGGCCGCGTGCCGGTCATGGCCGGCGCCGGCTCCAACAGCACGGCCGAGGCGATCCGCCTGACCCGCCATGCCAAGGAAGTGGGCGCGGATGCCGCGCTGGTGGTCACGCCCTACTACAACAAGCCGACGCAGGAGGGGTTGTACCGCCACTTCATGGCCATCGCCGATGCGGTGGACCTGCCGGTGGTGATCTACAACATCCCGCCACGCTCGGTGGTGGACATGAGCGTCGAGACCATGGCGCGGCTGGCGAAGCACCCCAATATCGTGGGGGTGAAGGACGCCACGGCGAACCTCGCCCGCCCGCTGCACACCCGCGCCGCCTGCGGCCCGGATTTCTGCCAGCTTTCCGGCGAGGACCATACGGCGGTGGCCTTCCTGGCCGCCGGTGGCCATGGCTGCATCAGCGTCACCGCCAATGTCGCCCCGCGCCTCTGCCGGGAGATGCACGATGCCTGGGCGGAAGGACGGGTGGCCGAGGCCATCGCCATCCAGGACCGGCTGCTGCCGGTGCATGACGCGATGTTCTGCGAGACCTCGCCGGGCCCGGTGAAATACGCCGCCAGCCTGCTCGGCTACGGCTCCGACCATTGCCGCCTGCCGCTCGCACCGATCGCGGAGGGCAGCCGTGGCCGGGTGCGTGAGGCGATGGTGACGGCGGGACTGCTCAACTGAGGACGGCCCCCGGGGCGCAACCCCCGGGATGCCAGGAGCGTGACGGCCCGGGGCTCACCGGCCCGGGGCCGGGCCACGCGATGACAGGAAAGGCCGGTGCCCGGCCCGCCGCGCGGGCGGGGGCCGGACCCCGGGGACGGACAGCATGGCAGAGCCACGCAAGAAGGGCCTGATCAGCCACGGAACCGCCGCGACCAACCGCAAGGCGCGTTTCGACTACAAGATCAACGACACGGTGGAGGCGGGCATCATGCTCGTCGGCCCGGAGGTGAAGTCGCTGCGCGCCGGCCGCGCCACGCTGACCGAGGCCTGGGCCGGGGAGCGGGATGGGGAGATGTGGCTGTTCAACTGCTACATCCCCGAATGGCAGGCGGGCTCGGTGGTGGCGAAGTTCGAGCCGCGCCGCCCGCGCAAGCTGCTGCTCCACCGCAAGCAGATGGCCTCGCTGGCCGGGGCCGTGTCGAAGGAGGGCGCGACCCTGGTGCCGCTGGAGATCCTGTTCAACCAGCGGGGCATGGCCAAGGTCGTGCTCGGACTGGCCGAGGGCAAGAACAAGGCGGACAAGCGCGCCGCCATCGCCGACCGCGATTGGAAGCGCGACAAGGCCCGGCTGATGCGCGACCGGGGCGGCGACAGGGGGTGACCTCGGGGGTGACCTCGGAGCCGGGATAGGCGTTCCGGTTCCGGTATTGTGTCCCGGCGCATAGTCCCCGCCCCGAGCTGATCGATACCGGCGGGTGGCCCGTTGCGCCGCCAGGCCCGCCGCCTCATGTGCCAGCCGTGCCGCATTGCGAGGATGGCAGATGAGCGAGGACGGGACGGGGCCGGCCGGGCGTATCCGCGACAAGCTGGTGGAAACCAAGCGGCGCTGGGCCGAGGAAGGCCGGCTGCTCACCGGCCGGCCCGGCGATCGCGAACGGGACCGCCTGCCGCCCGGCCAGCGCCTGGTGACCGACTTCCCGGTGCTGGATCTCGGCGTGCAGCCGGATGTGCCGCTGGAGAAGGCCCGGCTGCGGATCGACGGGCTGGTGGCGGCGCCGGCCCTGCTGGACTGGGGCGCCTTGCAGGCCATGCCGCGGCAGGGCTTCCGCAACGACATCCACTGCGTCACCCAGTGGTCCCGCTACGACAATGACTGGGAGGGCGTGCCGGTCGGCGCCCTGATCGAGCATGTGCGGGTGAAGGACGAGGCGCGCTTCGTCTCGCTCGAATCCCACGATGGCTACACCACCAACCTCGCCCTGGAGGATTTCGCGCGGCCGGAGAACCTGCTGGCCTTCCGCTGGAACGGCGCGCCGCTGACGCGGCAGCATGGCGGGCCGATGCGGCTGGTGGTGCCGCATCTGTATTTCTGGAAAAGCCCGAAATGGCTGCGGCGGATCGAGTTCCTGGCCCAGGACCGGCCGGGCTTCTGGGAGGTCCGCGGCTATCACCACCGTGGCGATCCCTGGCTGGAGGAACGCTACGGCTGAGGCGGGCTCAGAAGCTCAGCCGCAGCGTGGCGACGCCGACCATCGGGCGGCGCTCCGCCGGGTCGTATTCGACGGCGGCGCAGACCAGGGCGCCGACCGAAACCTCGCCCAGATCCTCGATCCGGCCGATCCCATAGCGTGCGCCCAGGGCCATCTGCGGGCGGCTGTCCCAGACCGCCCTGGTCAGCGGCAGGAAGGGCGAGGCTTTGGCGATGCTGACCCCGTCATCCAGGAGCCCCTGCGCGTTCAGGCGGGCGACGAGATAAACGCTGTCGCCGCCGACATTCTGCGAGGGCACGGCACCGCCGAAGGCCGCCGTGACCACCAGCCCATCGTGCGAAGGCCCGGCGGGCTGCGCGGAAGCATGGCCGGCGGCTGCAAGCAGAATCGCCGCCAGCCCGCCCATGAGTCCCGTCCGGATCCGCCGATACTGCAAGACCACGCCCCCTGCATGTCATTGTGCGATGCGGCATCAAACCGCCATGGCCGTCTTAGGGGCAGGGCACGCCTTATTGCAAACACAATTTCGCCCGAATTGGACCGATACGCGTCCGTATGAAAATTAACAATAACAAAGCTTAAAAAGGATCAACTTATATATCACAGAAGATCTCGCCTCATGCGCTGCCACAATGCTGCGAAATCATGGCACGCGTTCCGCGACGCCGGACGGCTGGAAAGCCTGGGCGCCACCGCCTAGCCTCCGCGCGAACCGGGAACGGAAGGGATTCGGCGTGATGCGACGCAGGAGCTTCTTGGCGGCGG
This sequence comes from Roseomonas gilardii subsp. gilardii, assembly GCF_023078375.1. Taxonomy (NCBI): domain Bacteria; kingdom Pseudomonadati; phylum Pseudomonadota; class Alphaproteobacteria; order Acetobacterales; family Roseomonadaceae; genus Roseomonas; species Roseomonas gilardii. The sequence continues at coordinate 2,817,817 of NZ_CP095554.1, forward strand.
GCGCCCTGGGGGTGGCGGCGCCGGCACTGGACGTCCCCATCCTGGCCAGCCCCGCTCTGGCCCAGGGGAATGCGCGGGTGCTGCGCTTCGCGCCCGAAAGCAACCTGGCCAATGCCGATCCCGTCTGGACCACCACGACCATCGCCCGGAACCACGGGCTGATGATCTGGGACATGCTCTACGCCCGCGATGCCCGGTTCACGCCGCAGCCACAGATGGTGGCGGGGCACGAACTGTCCGGCGACCGGCTCACCTGGCGCTTCACCCTGCGGGACGGACTGCTCTTCCATGATGGGGAGCCGGTGCGGGCGGTGGACTGCACCACCAGCATCAACCGCTGGGCGAAGCGCCGTCCGCTGGGCCAGAAGCTGCTGGAACTGACGGAGGAGATGAAGCCGCTCGACGACAAGCGCTTCGAGATCCGGCTGAAGCACCCCTTCGCCCTGATGACCCATGCCTTCAGCGATAGCTGCTTCGTCATGCCGGAGCGGATCGCGAAGACCGACGCCTTCCAGCAGATCACCGACTATGTCGGCAGCGGCCCCTATCGCTTCCTGCGCGACGAATGGGTCTCCGGCGACCGCGCGGTCTATGCGCGCTTCGACCGCTACCAGCCGCGCCAGGAGCCGCCGAGCTATCTCGCCGGTGGCAAGGTGGTGCATTTCGACCGGGTGGAATGGCGGGTCATGCCCGACAGCGCCACCGCCTCCTCGGCCCTGCAGAATGGCGAGGTGGACTGGGTGCAGGTGCCGCAGTTCGACCTGCTGCCCATGCTGCCCATGCTGCGCGCCGCGCGCGGGGTGAAGGTCGCGGTGAACGACCGGGTGGGGGTGATGGGGATGCTGGCGCTGAACCACCTGCACCCGCCCTTCGACAACCCGGAACTGCTGCGCGCCATCCTCTCGGTGCTGGACCAGCGCGACTTCATGACCGCCGCGCTGGGCGACGAGAAGGATCTCTTCCACGTCCCCTGCGGCGTCTTCACCCCTGGCCTGCCCATGGCCAACGATGCCGGGATGGAGGTGCTGACCGGCCCCCGCGACATCGAGCGGGGGCGGAAGCTGGTGGCCGAGAGCGGCTACAAGGGCGAGCGGATCGTGCTGATGTCGCCCTCCGACTACCCGACCACCCAGACCTTCGCCCAGGTCGCGGCGGACCTGTTCAAGCGGCTCGGGCTGAACGTGGACTATACCAGCATGGACTGGGGCACGCTGGTGCAGAGGCGGACGAGCAAGGAGCCGGTGGAGAAGGGGGGATGGAGCGCCTTCGCCACCACCTATGAGGGGCTGACCGTGGCCGATCCCGCCACGCACATCCCGTTGCGGGGCAACGGCGCCGCGGGCTGGTTCGGCTGGCCCACCAGCCCGCGCCTGGAGGCCCTGCGCGACCGCTGGTTCGACGCCCCGGACGAGGCGGCGCAGAAGCAGATCGCGCGGGAGATGCAGGCGATCGCCTTCGAGGAAGTGCCCTTCCTGCCCCTGGGCCAGCTCTTCTACCCGACCGCCTACCGCACCTCCCTGCAGGATGTCGTGCCCGCCAACATGCCGATCTTCTGGAATGTCCGGCGCGGCTGAGGCGGCGGGGCGGCCCTTCGCCGGCACGCCCTTCGCCGACACGCTGATCGCGCTGGGGGCCAACCTTCCGGCCGCCGACGGCACCGGGGCGCTGGAGACCTGCCGCCGCGCCGCGGCGGCGCTGGACGGCCTTTGCGGCCTGCCGCTGATGGCGCTCTCCAACTGGTGGGAAACGCCCCCCGACCCGCCGGACCCCCGCTCGCCCCCCTATGTGAACGGCGTGGCCCGCCTGCGCGGAACGGCGGAGCCCCTGGCGCTGCTGCGCGCCCTGCAGGCGATCGAGGACGCGGCGGGGCGGGTCCGCCCCTATCCCAACGCCCCCCGGACCCTGGACCTGGACCTGATCGCGGTGGGCAGCACGATCCGTCCGGCGCCGGACCCCATCCTGCCGCATCCCCGGGCACATCTGCGGCGCTTCGTGCTGCTGCCCCTGGCCGAGGTGGCCCCCGGCTGGCGCCATCCGGAAGGGCCGGTGGAGGCCCTGCTGGACCGTCTCCCGCCCATGCCGATGCGGCGGCTCTGACCCGCCCGGAGCGTCTGCCTTCCGGCAAAAGCCTTGCGGCGCAGGGGGGTGACGTCTATCTAGTTTTGTCCTCCCAAGCAGCGACTGGTTTTTCGATATGGCACGCGTCACGGTAGAAGACTGCATCCTTCAGGTTCCGAACCGCTTCGAGCTTGTGCTGAAGGCGGCGCAGCGTGCCCGCAACATCAGCCGGGGCGAGGAACTGACGCTCGACCGGGACAACGACAAGAACCCGGTCGTGGCCCTGCGCGAGATCGCGGAGCAGACGGTGGACCTCGATGCGCTGGAGCAGGACATCGTGAAGTCCCTGCTGCGCGCGCCGGAGCCCGAGCCGGTGGAGGAGGAGGTCATCGACCTCATCGCCACCGACGAGAACATCTTCGGCGTCATGGACGTGAACGAGAACGAGGGCGGCGATTCCTCTGCCTCGGGCGAGGAACTGAACCCCGATGACATCGAGGCGGCCATCGCCGCCGAGCTCGGCGGCCGCCGCTGAGAGGCCCGGGCGTGCACGCTGCCGGAGCCGGCGGGTTCTGGGCGGCGCACGCCCCTGACGGCGCGGGCGGCACGCTGGCGGACGTCGCCCCCGCCGCCATTCCGGCGGAGGGTGACGGCGCCCAGCTCGGTGCCCTCGTCGCCTCCTATGACGGACGGGCCGACGCGGCCCTGATCCAGCGGGCCTATGAGGTCGCCCGCAAGGCCCATGAGGGCCAGACCCGCGAGAACGGCGACCCCTATATCGGCCATCCCGTGGCCGTGGCGCGGATCCTGGCCGGCTACCGGCTCGACACCGCCTCCATCGTCACCGCCCTGCTGCACGACACGGTCGAGGACACCGGGCTGACGCTCCAGGCGCTGGAGAAGCAGTTCGGCACCGAGATCGCGCGCCTCGTGGATGGCGTGACCAAGCTGACCCGGCTGGAGATCCAGTCCGAACGCACCAAGCAGGCCGAGAACTTCCGCAAGCTGGTCCTGGCGATGAGCGAGGACATCCGCGTCCTCCTCGTGAAGCTGGCCGACCGGCTGCACAATGTCCGCACCCTGCATCTCGTGGTGAAGCCCGAGAAGCGGCAGCGCGTGGCGCGCGAGACGATGGAGATCTACGCGCCGCTCGCGGAGCGCATCGGCATGGACGCCCTGCGCACGGAGCTGCAGGCGATCTGCTTCCGCGAATTGCAGCCGGACGCCTTCCAGACCATCTCCGCCCGCCTCGCCTTCCTGCGTGGCCAGGGCGCCGACCTGATCGACGAGATCGCGGCCGACCTGCGGCACAAGCTCTCCGAGGCCGGGGTGCCGCTGATCGACATCCAGGGGCGGGAAAAGGCGGCCTATTCCATCTGGCTGAAGATGCACGAGAAGAAGGTCGAGTTCGAGCAGCTCTCGGACATCATGGCCTTCCGCGTCATCGTGCCGGACAAGGGGCAGTGCTACGCGGCGCTGGGGGCGGTCCACTCGGCCTATCGCGTCGTGCCGGGGCGCTTCAAGGACTACATCTCCACCCCCAAGCCCAACGGCTACCAGTCACTCCACACGGGCGTGACGGTGCCGGAGCGGCGCAACGCCAAGATCGAGGTGCAGATCCGCACGCCGGAAATGCACGAGGTCGCCGAATACGGCGTGGCCGCGCACTGGATCTACAAGCAGGGGCGGGAAGGGACACCACCGCCGCGGCGCCGCTATCCCTGGGTCAAGGACCTGCTGGACATCCTGGAGAATGCCGGGGGGGAGGCGCAGGACTTCCTGGAGCACACCAAGCTCGCCCTGCACCAGGACCAGGTCTTCTGCTTCACGCCCAAGGGCGACCTGATCGCCCTGCCGCGCGGCGCCACGCCGGTGGACTTCGCCTATCAGGTCCACAGCGCCATCGGCGATGCCTGCGTCGGCGCCAAGATCAACGGCCAGATCAAGCCGCTGCGCCAGCGGCTGGAGAATGGCGACCAGGTCGAGATCATCACCGCCCGGGGCAACACCCCTAACCCGGCCTGGGAACGCTTCGTCGTCACCGGCAAGGCGCGGGCCCGCATCCGCCGCTTCGTGCTGGCGAGGCAGCGGGAGGAAGCGCGCGAGAACGGCCGGGGCGCCATGGCCCGCGCCTTCCGGCAGGAAGGGCTGGACTTCTCCGAGAAGATCGTCGAGCCGGCGATCAAGGCACTCAAGCAGCCGGGCTATGACGAGCTCTGCATCGCCGTCGGCAGCGGCAACATCCAGCCCAAGGACGTGCTGCACGCCGTCTATCCGGAACTGCGCGGCCCGGCCCGGCAGGCACATGAGGTGCTGCCCTTCACCCATGCGCGCGGCAAGCCCGGGGCCACGGTGCTGCCCAGCCGGCAGGCACGGCGGCCGGAGGCGGCCTATGGCATCTCCGGACTCGTGGCGGGCATGGCGGTCAGCTTCGCCGGCTGCTGCCATCCGGTGCCGGGGGACCGGATCGTGGGCATCGTGACCACCGGCAAGGGGGTCACGATCCACAACGCCGAATGCTCGACCCTGACCTCCTTCGCCGCCACGCCGGAACGCTTCATCGACGTGGACTGGGACATCGCCTCCGGCTCCGTGGGGCAGCATCTGGCGCGGCTGTCCATCATCACCGCCAACGACAATGCCGCCGTGGCGGCGCTGACCATCGCCATCGCGAAGCAGGATGCGAAGATCCAGTCGCTGAAGTTCCTCCACCGGGCCAGCGACTTCACGGAACTGCGGGTGGACCTGGAGGTCCGGGACCTGCGGCACCTGTCCGGCGTCATCGCGACCCTCCGCGCCACCAGCGGGATCGAGCAGGTCGAGCGCGCCAAGGGCTGAGGCCCATGGCCAGGCCCGGGAAAGGCCGGGGGCGACGTTTCCCCGGCGCCGCGCTATGACCGGGGGCATGATCATCGGCCTCGGCAACGACATCGTGGACATCCGCCGCATCGAGAAGGTGCTGGCGCGGCACGGGGAGCGCTTCGTCCAGCGCGTCTTCACGGAGGCTGAGCGGCGCAAGGCGGAATCGCGCACCGAGAAGCTGCGCGCCGCCACCTATGCCAAGCGCTTCGCGGCCAAGGAGGCGGCGTCCAAGGCGCTGGGCACGGGCTTCAGCCACGGCGTCTTCCACCGCGACCTGGGGGTGGTGAACCTGTCCACCGGGCAGCCGACGCTGCGCCTGACCGGCGGCGCCTCGGCGCGGCTCTCCGCCATCACGCCGCGGGGCTATGCCGCCCAGGTCAGCCTCACCATGACCGACGAATACCCCTATGCCGAGGCGATCGTGATCATCTCCGGCATCCCCGTGGCCCTGGCCGCCGGTGCCGCCGGCATGGGCGGTATCGGCGCCGCGCCGCACGGCCTTCCTTGACAGGCCGGAGGGGCAGGGGGTCTAACCGGCCCCCTGCGGCCCCTTCCGTGCCGCGCGAATGTGGATCCTTCCCTTGAGCAGCATGGCGAAGAACAAGGCCCAGGGCGGCTGGGTGGAGAGCCTCAAGACCATCGTCTACGCCGTGATCATCGCGGTGGGCATCCGGACGGTGGCCTTCGAGCCCTTCAACATCCCCTCCGGCAGCATGATCCCGACCCTCCAGGTCGGCGACTATCTGTTCGTGTCGAAATACGCCTATGGCTATTCGAACGCGTCCCTGCCCTTCACGCCAGACCTCTTCTCCGGGCGCGTCTTCGGCCGCCTGCCGGCGCGTGGCGACGTGGTGGTGTTCAAGCTGCCCTCCGACGGCACGACGGACTACATCAAGCGCATCGTCGGCCTGCCCGGCGACCGCATCCAGATGCGCGGCGGCATCCTCCACGTGAACGGCCAGCCGGTGAAGCGGGACTTCGTCGGCCCCTATACCGTGACGGGCGACGGGCCGACGATGGAGGCAAAGCGCTATCTGGAGACGCTGCCGCCCAGCCCCGGCGCCCAGCCCCGGACGCACAGCATCATCGAGTTCTCGGATAACGGGCAGGCGGACAACACGCCGGAATACCTCGTCCCGGCCGGGCATCTCTTCGCCATGGGCGACAACCGGGACAACAGCCAGGACAGCCGCTACATGAACGCGGTCGGCTTCGTGCCGGTGGAGAACCTGGTGGGCCGCGCCGAGTTCATCTTCTTCTCCTGGGACGGCTCCGCGCCCTGGTGGCAGATCTGGCGCTGGCCCTTCGAGGTCCGCTGGAGCCGGATCTTCTCAGGGATTCACTGACCGCCGTGAGTGACTTCGCCGACCGCCTGGGGCACCGCTTCGCCAATCCGGCCCTGCTGTCCCAGGCCCTGACCCACCGCTCGGCCGCCGATCCGCGCCGCCGTCAGCTCGACAGCAACGAGCGCCTGGAATTCCTGGGCGACCGCGTGCTCGCGCTCGCCATCGCCGAATGGCTGGCCGAACGCTTCCCGCAGGAGCGGGAGGGCGAACTGGGCAAGCGCCTCGCCGTGCTGGTGGCGGCCGATACGCTGGCCAAGGTCGGGGAGGGGATCGGCCTGTCCGAGGCCCTGCGCATCCCACCGGCCGAGGGCCGCACCGGGCTGCGCCAGCGCGCCACCGTCCTGGCCGATGCCACGGAGGCGCTGATCGGGGCGCTGTATCTCGATGGCGGGCTGGAGGCGGCGCAGCGCTTCGTCCGCCGCTACTGGGCCGAGCTGATCGCGGCCGATCCGACCCCGCCCATGTCGGCCAAGAGCCGCCTGCAGGAATGGACGCTGGGCCGCGGGCTGGGCCTGCCGGTCTACCGGATGGCCTCCACCACCGGCCCCTCCCACGCACCTGTCTTCGTGATCGAGGTGCAGGCGCAGGGCCGTACCGCCGAGGGCAAGGGCGACACCAAGCGCGCCGCCGAACAGGCCGCCGCCGAAGCCTGGCTGTCCGGGCTGCCCCCGGAGGCGGGGTCCGAGCCCGAGAAGAAGAATCATGACTGACAGCGGGGCGGGCACGCCCGAGGATTCCCTGCCGGCCGATGGGCCGCCCGATGGGCCACCGGCCGCTGGCGGGGCGGAGACGCCTTCCGGGCAGGCCCCTTCCGGACAGGCACAGGCCGCCGGGCCGACCCGGGCGGGCATCGTCGCCGTGCTGGGCGCGCCCAATGCGGGCAAGTCCACGCTGGTGAACCGGCTGACCGGCGCCAAGGTCACCATCGTCTCGCCCAAGCCGCAGACCACGCGCTTCCGGGTGCGGGCGGTGCTGATGCATGGCCGCTCCCAGGTCGTGCTGACGGACACGCCGGGCATCTTCCGCCCCAAGCGCCGCCTCGACCGCGCCATGGTCGCCGCCGCCTGGACGGGCGCGCAGGATGCCGACATGGCGCTGCTGGTGGTGGATGCGCGGGCCGGGCTGACCGAGGCGGTGCAGGCCATCGTCACCCGGCTGAAGCGCGGCTCCCCGACGCTCTGGCTGGTGCTGAACAAGACCGACCTGCTGGACACCAAGCGGCTGCTGCCGCTGACCGCCGCCCTGAACGAGCAGCTCACCTTCGCCGAGACCTTCATGGTCAGCGCCGAGACCGGGGACGGGCTGGAACGGCTGACCGCGAAGCTGGCCGAGGCCATGCCGGAGGGGCCCTGGCTCTTCCCGGAGGACGAGCTCTCCGATCTCAACGAGCGGATGCTGGCGGCTGAGATCGTGCGCGAGCAGATCCTGCGCCAGACGCATGAGGAAGTGCCGCACCACGCCACGGTGGAGACCGAGAGCTGGCAGGAGCGGCGTGACGGCAGCGTGCGGGTGGACTGCACCATCTATGTCGGCCGGGCCAGCCAGAAGGCGATCCTGATCGGCGATGGCGGAGCGCGCATCAAGGAGATCGGCCGCCGGGCGCGGGAGGAGCTAACCCGCCTGCTGGAGCGCCGTGTCCATCTCTTCCTGAACGTCAAGGAGCGCCCGGGCTGGGACGAGGAGCGCGCCCGGCTGCGCGCCATCGGCCTGCACGAGGAAGAGGGCTAGCCCCCTGATCGAGTGGCAGGCCCCGGCCATCGTCCTCGATGCCCGCCCCTATGGCGAGGGCGGGGCGGTGGCGGTGGTGCTGACCGAGGCGCATGGGCGCCATGGCGGCATGGTCCATGGCGGAACCTCCCGCGGGCAGGCGGCGGTCTGGCAGGCCGGCAACCTGATCGAGGCACGCTGGCGGGCCCGGCTGGCCGACCAGCTCGGCAACCTGAGCGGGGAGCTGGTGCATCCCACCGCCGCCCTGGCGATGGAGGACCCGCTGGCCCTCGCGCTGCTCTCCGCCGCCTGTGCCGTGGCCGGGGAGGCGCTGCCGGAGCGGGAAGCGCATCCGCGCCTGTTCCGGGGGCTGCTGCCCATCCTGGCGCGGCTCGGCACGCAGCCGGCGGCGACGGCGGAGCTGCTGCCCGACTATATCCGCTGGGAGCTGATGCTGCTGACCGACCTGGGCTATGGGCTCGACCTTTCCCGCTGCGCCCAGACCGGGGTGGCCGAGGGGCTGACCCATGTCTCCCCCCGCACCGGCCGGGCCGTCTGCGCGGAGGTGGCGGAACCCTACCGCGACCGCCTCCTGCCGCTGCCGGCCTTCCTGCGCGATCCGGCCGCCGCCTCGGGGCCGGAGGACTGGGTGGCCGGGCTGCGGCTCACCGGGCATTTCCTGGCCCGCGACGCCTTCGGCACACGGCACCGGCCGGTCCCCGCGGCGCGGGAGATGCTCCATGACCGGGTCTCCGCCCTGGCCGCGCCCCCGGAGCTGTCCCCGGAGCCGCCGTCGGAGGTTCCCCCCGGCGATGTTTCGGCGTAGAACGCCACACTGAGATCAAGAACGAAGCAAGAACACCGTCGGGCGAGAGGACTGAGCGATGCCGGATGACCTGAAGACCCTTCCGGAAGGTGGGCGCGTCAACGAGACGCGGCTGGCCGAGGCGCTGAGCGAGCGCTACCTCGCCTATGCGATGTCCACCATCGTCTCGCGCTCCCTGCCGGATGTGCGGGACGGGCTGAAGCCGGTGCACCGGCGGCTGCTCTGGGCGATGCACCAGCTCAAGCTGGACCCGGCGGGCGGCTTCAAGAAATGCGCCCGTGTGGTGGGCGACGTGATCGGCAAGTTCCACCCGCACGGCGATGCCTCGGTCTACGAGGCCCTGGTGAGGCTGGCGCAGGATTTCGCCGCCCGCTACCCGCTGGTCGAGGGGCAGGGGAATTTCGGCAATATCGACGGCGATAACGCCGCGGCCATGCGCTACACCGAGTCCAAGCTCACCGAGGTGGCCAAGGCGCTGCTGGAGGGGATCGAGGAGGACTCGGTCGATTTCCGCCCGACCTATGACGGGGAGGAGCGGGAGCCGGTGGTGCTGCCGGCGGCTTTCCCGAACCTGCTGGCCAATGGCGCGAACGGCATCGCGGTCGGCATGGCGACCTCCATCCCGCCGCACAATGCGGGCGAGCTCTGCGCCGCGGCGCTGGAGCTGGTGCGCAACCCGGCGGCCACGACGGCCGAGCTGGTCCGCCACGTGCCTGGCCCGGACTTCCCGACCGGCGGCGTGCTGGTGGAAAGCCCCGAGGCGATCCTGAGCGCCTACGAGACCGGGCGCGGCGGCTTCCGCCTGCGCGCGAAGTGGGAGGTCGAGCCGCTCAAGAATGGCACCTGGCAGGTCGTGGTCACGGAAATCCCCTACCAGGTCGCCAAGTCCCGCCTGATCGAGCAGATCGCCGAGCTGCTGGAGCAGAAGAAGCTGCCCCTGCTGGCCGATGTGCGGGACGAGAGCACCGATGTGGTGCGCGTGGTGCTGGAGCCGAAGTCCCGCGCCGTCGATCCCGCCATGCTGATGGAGACGCTGTTCCGCGCCACGCCGCTGGAATCGCGCATCCCGCTGAACATGAACGTCCTGGCCGCCGACCGCACCCCGCGCGTGATGGGGCTGAAGGAGGTGCTGCGCCACTGGCTCGACCACCGGGAGGTGGTGCTGGTGCGGCGCTCGCAGCACCGGCTGGCGGCGATCGAGCGGCGGCTGGAGATCCTCGACGGCTATCTCGCCGTCTATCTCAACCTCGATGAGGTGATCCGCATCGTGCGCGAGGAGGACCACCCCAGGGAGGCGCTGATCCGCGCCTTCTCGCTGACCGAGGTGCAGGCCGAGGCGGTGCTGAACATGCGCCTGCGCGCCCTGCGCAAGCTGGAGGAGATGGAGATCCGCCGGGAGCACAAGAAGCTCACGGCGGAGGGCAAGACGCTGCAGCGCCTGCTGTCCAGCGAGGCGGCGCGCTGGAAGCGGATCGGCGAGGAACTGGAGGCGACGCGGGAGAAGTTCGGCTCCGGCGCGCTGGGCGGCCGCCGCACGGTGCAGGCCCAGGCCCCCGCGGCGGCGCTGGTGGATGAATCCGCCTTCGTGGAGCGCGAGCCGATCACCGTCATCCTGTCGGAGAAAGGCTGGCTGCGGGCCCAGAAGGGACATCTGCCGCCGGAGGCGGAGCTGCGCTTCAAGGAAGGCGACTCCCTGCAACTGAGCCTGCATGCGGAGACCACGGACCGCATCGTCTTCATGGCCTCCAACGGCCGCGCCTATACCATCAAGGCCGATGCCATCCCGCGCGGGCGCGGCGACGGGCAGCCCGTGCGGCTCATGGTGGATCTGGGCAACGAGGACGAGATCATCGCCGCCTTCGTGTACAAGGAAGGGCTGCGCTTCCTGCTCGCCTCCAAGGCCGGGCGCGGCTTCATCGCGAAGGCCGAGGACCTGCTGGCCGAGAAGCGCACCGGCAAGAACGTCCTGACCGTGGAGGCCCCCGACCGGCTCTTCGTGGTGGCGGATGTGGAGGGCGACAGCGTGGCGGTGATCGGCGACAACCGGAAGCTGCTGGTCTTCCCGCTGGAGCAGGTGCCGGAAATGACCCGGGGCCGTGGCGTGACGCTGCAGGGCTACAAGGATGGCGGCCTGTCGGATGTGAAGGTCTTCCGCCGCGCCGATGGCCTGACCTGGCAGCTCGGCGGGCGCACCCGCACCGAGACGGCGCTGTCCGGCTGGCTGGGGAACCGCGCCGGTGCCGGCAAGATGCCGCCAAACGGCTTCCCCAAGAGCAACAGCTTCGACGGCTGAGGCCGGGGGCACACCGGGCCGGAATCGCGTGCGGGCCGGGCGCGCGCCGGGTAGCATCCCCGGAATGGAGTGATGCGGTCCGGCCGGGGACCGCGCTCCAGCCATGGTTCAGGAGGGCCTGCATGGCCATGACCCCGGTCACCGCCACCCCGGTGCGGGCGCATCCCCAGAACGGGCCGAAGCCGACGGTGATCCTCGCGCTCCAGGGCGGTGGCGCGCTCGGCGCCTATCAGGTCGGGGCCTATCAGGCGATGGAGGAGGCCGGCTTCACCCCGGACTGGGTGATCGGCATCTCCATCGGCGCCTTCAACGGGGCGCTGATCGCGGGCAACGAACCGGCGGAGCGGCTGGAGCGGCTGACCGGGTTCTGGCGCACCATCTCCCGCCCCGACCCGCTCCCGCGCGGCCGGAACCCCCGCCTGTCCGATGCCTTCAGCTATTGGGAGGCGCTGCTCCTGGGCCAGCCGGGCTTCTTCACGCCCCGCATCCCGGGGCCCTATCTGGCGCCGCCCGGCTCCGAGGCGGCGCTCAGCTTCTACGACACGGCACCGTTGCGGGGGACCCTGGAAGGGCTGGTCCGCTTCGGCCGCCTCGGCCCGGAAAGCGGGACACGGCTCAGCCTGGGGGCCACGGATGTGGAAACGGGCGAGCTGGTCTTCTTCGACAGCCGCGAAAGCCGGATCACCCCCGAGCATGTCATGGCCAGCGGCGCCCTGCCGCCAGCCTTTCCGCCGCAGCGCATCGGCGGCCGCACCTACTGGGATGGCGGCTGCGTGTCCAATACCCCGCTGGAGGCCATCCTGCGCAGCCCGCCGGCGGGCCATTGCGTCGTCTTCATCATCGACCTCTGGAGCCGCCAGGGGGAGGTGCCGGACAGCATGGACGGGGTGCAGTGGCGGCAGAAGGAAATCCAGTATGCCAGCCGGACCTGCCGCGGCATCCGCTCGCTGGCCGCGCGGGTGGATCTCTGCCACGCCCGGAGCCTGCTGCGCGAGGCGCGGCCCGATCTGGCGGGGCAGGACCCGCCGGAGGAAGCAGCCCTGGCACGGACCACCCGGATGGACATCCTGCACGTGACTTACGACCCGGGTCCGGCGGCGATTTCCGGCAGCGACGCCGAATTCTCCCGCGCCTCCATCGAGGCGAGGCGCGAGGCGGGCCATGCGGAGCTCTGGGCAGCGCTGCGGCAGGCGCCCTGGGCGCGGCGCAAGCCAGCGGGGCTGGCCGCCATGCTGCATGAGGTCTGCCGGGGAGAGGTGAGGACCGAGGCCGGCCCCTCCGCGAACGGCCTCTCCCCGCCGCCGCTCGCCGCGCCCGTGGCCTGATCCCGGCCAGTAGGAAAGGGAGCCCTATTCCACGGGGGCAGGGGAGGCGGCGACCGGCTCGCCTTCCCCCTCGATCTCCGCATCCGTCAGCGGGCGCCAGGTGCCTCCGGTCAGCACCTCGCTGGGGCGGAAGCGGGCCTTGTAGGCCATCTTCCGGCTCTGTGGCACCCAGTAGCCGAGATAGACATAGGGCAGGCCGAGCCGGGCGGCATGCTCCACCAGCCAGAGGATGGTGAAGGTGCCGAGCGACCGCCGCGCCGAGTTGAGGTCATAGAAGGAATAGACGGCCGAAAGCCCATCCCCCAGCATGTCCGTCAGGCAGGCACCCACCAGCCGGTCCGGTGCCTCGCGGAACTCGACCACGCGGGTGGTGATCGGCGTGTCCTCGACCATGGCGCGGTAGTCGTAGAACCCCATCGAGGCCATGTCGCCATCGCCATGGCGGCCCTGCTGGTAGCGCTGGAAGAGCGCGTACTGCTCCGCCGTCGCACGGGCGGGCGTTTCGCGGCCCTGGAGATCGGCATTGCCGCGCCCGACCTTGCGCTGCGTGCGGTCGGGCGTGAAATCGGCCACCCGGATGCGGATCGGGATGCAGGCGCGGCAGCCCGGGCAGACCGGTGCATAGGCGATGTTGTGGGAACGGCGGAAACCCGCGCGCGACAGCCGGTCGTGCAGCGCCTCGCCATCCGGCCCGGCCAGCTCGGTCACGATCTTCCGCTCCGTCCGTCCCGCCAGATAGGGGCACGGCAGGGGCGTGGTCGTGTAGAAGAACTGCGGACGGGTGGGGCTGCGGGAAAGCATCGTCCCTCTTATTCTCGTGATTGCGGAGCCCGGCCGCAATGCATCAATGCCGTTTCAACGTGCCGGAGCGGGAGAAAGATGCAGTTTTCCCGCCACGGGCGCGTCCCGGCCCAGGCGCAGCGGGTGCCCCGCCGCCCAGGCGGCGTTCAGGTCGGCCCAATGGGCGGAGAGGGGATTGCCCGACTGGCCTGTGGCGATCACCGCCAGCAGCCCGTCCGGCGAGGCCAGATCCGCCACCAGCCGCAGGCCCGCCCCGTGCACATGGGCGAAATCCGCCCGGTAGCCGCCCCGGTTCACCGTCTCCCCGTCACCCGGGGTCGGCACGCTGATCCGGGTCAGGCGCGACAGCAGCGGCACGAAGCGCAGCAGCGGATGCTCGAACAGCGCCCGGTGCGCCTCGCCCCAGTGCCAGGCGGCAGGGTCCGGGCCGAAACGCGCGGCCAGCCTGTCGCTGGCCCGGGACAGCGCCTCGGCGGCCAGGGCGTCGCAGCCCCCCGGGCCGCACCAATGGGCCGCGCCCGCCTCGGTGGTCAGCGCGAAGCGGAGGAATTCCGGCCCCGCCTCCCAGCTCCCCTCCGGCACGCCGCCGGCGCGCAGGGCCAGGGCACCGGCCTCCTGCATCCAGGCGTTGAAGATCAGCGGCTGCGGCCGGTCCGCCGCCATCTCGCCGTCCCAGCCGTCCAGCAGGTCCCGCGCCGCGCCGGCCAGCCCGGCGGGGCGGGGCAGGGCCCGGAGGCGCGGCAGCAGCTCGCGCGCCAGCAGGCTGACCGTATCCTCCTGGAGCGCCACGAAATCCTCCGGCGCATGGCGCGGCCGGGCCGCGAGGGCGCCGGCGATGCGGCGGAAGCGCCAGTCGCCGAACCAGTCGCGGCCGAGGAAGACGGGCGAGTCCTGCGGCTGCACCCGGTTGTTCGCATTGGCCACCGCGCCGGAGGCCGGGCGCAGCGTGTGCGGCATCTGCGCGAAGGGAACCCAGCCGGTCCAGTCATGGCTGCCGTCCCAGCCCGGCGCCGGCAGGCTGCCATCGCCCGAGGCGCGGATGGGCGTGCGGCCCGCCAGGAACAGCGCCACCTCGCCCGCCGCCTCCGCCACCACGACATTCTGCGCGGGGCTGCTGATGCGCGCCACGGCGGCGCCGGCCTCCTCCAGCGTCGTGGCCCGGTTCAGCGCGTGCAGACCGGAGGCCGCCGTATCGCCCGGGGCCAGGTTGGCCATCTGCACCGCCAGCACGGTTCCCGGGGGAGTGGTGCCGGGAACCGGGTCCAGATCCGAGACCACCGGCCCGTGGCGCGTCTCGCGCACCCGCAGCACCTCCTCAGGCTGGCCGCGCACGGCGATCCGTTCCTCCCGCAGCGTGAAGGGGCGGAGGCCATCCGGGGTCTCGTAGCCCTCCGCACCGGCGAGGCGCTCGACGAAGACGTCCTGCGTGTCGGAATGGGTGGTGGTGAAGCCCCAGGCCAGCCGGTCACTGCGGCCGATCACCATGAAGGGCACGCCCGGCGCCGTGGCCCCGGCCAGGAAATGCCCCTCCGGCAGTTCGATCCGCGCCAGGTACCAGAGGACCGGCGCCCCGAAGCCGAGATGCGGGTCCGAGGCCAGCAGCGCACCCCCGTGGTGGAGCGCCGCGCCGCCACGGCCCAGGCATTGGAGGCGCTGTCCGGCAGGGGCGCGTCGCCCGGGAATTCGGGCAGGGCGGCCAGCAGCCGCCCGGGCATCGCCGGATCGAGCGCGGCCACCTCGGCATGGCCGGAGGATTCATCCGCGGGCCAGAGCTCGTCGATCCGCTCCGGCGGCAGGCTGCGCGCCAGCCGGGCGCGGGCGAGCTCGGTGCGCCAGTTGCCGGACAGGTAGAGGCCCATCAGCTTGCCCCAGAGCAGGCTGTCGGCGGGCCGCCAGGGCTCCGGCGCCCCCAGCAGCAGGAATTCCGGGGCGGCGAAGCGGCCACGCTCCGCGATCCAGGCATTCACCCCGGCGGCATAGGCGTCCAGCAGGCGCCGCGTCTCCGGGGCCTGGGCCGCGAGATCGGCCTCCGCCCTTCCGGCCAGATCCAGCACGCGCATGAAACGGTCGGCGCGCAGCGCCGCCGGGCCCGCGATCTCGGCGAGGCGGCCCGAGGCGCCTCGCCGCATCAGGTCCATCTGGAACATCCGGTCGCGGGCATGCAGCAGGCCCAGCGCCATGGCGGCGTCGGTCTCGTTCCGCGCGGCGATGCGGGGGATGCCATGCTCGTCGAAGGCCACCTCCACCGGGGCGGAAAGGCCGGGCAGCGAAAGGCTCGCCTCGCGTGGCGGCAGCGTCCACCACAGGCAGCCCGCCACGGCGGCGCTGGCCAGCAGCAGGAGAAGGGCGAGGATGCCGAGGCCGGCGCGCAACCTGCGGCGCCACGGACGGGGATGTTGCGGGCGGCGCATGCCGGCGCAGTATGGCCAGGGGCACGGTCCGGGCACCAGGGGCGGCCGGAGCCGGGGCGCGGCGGAAGCCCGCGGCCTGCCCCGGCCATGGACGGATCGTGATCGGGCCGCGCGGCGGGGCATGGAAGCATCCCCCGCGAAGCCCTGGCACGACTCGCGGAACGGGAGACGCCTTCGCATGACCATCCTCGAAAGGGCCTGGGCGGAAGCTCCCCGGACAGGCGCCTATCGCTGCAGCTTCAACCCCCTGGCCGCGACGCTGCGCTGGACCGAATGGGGCCCGCTGGACGGCGATCCGGTGATCTGCGTGCACGGGCTGACCCGCACCGGGCGGGACTTCGACGTGCTGGCTCGCCTCCTGGCCGGGCAGGGGCGGCGGGTGATCTGCCCCGACATCTTCGGGCGCGGCATCAGCGACTGGCTGATCGAGGGCGCGCTCTACAGCGTGCCGACCTACGTGACGGGCCTGGCGCCGATGCTGGCCTCGCTGGAGCGGCCCTATGACTGGGTCGGCACCTCCATGGGCGGGCTGATCGGCATGTCGGTGGCGGCGCTGCCGGGGAACCGCCTGCGCCGCCTGGTGCTGAACGATGTCGGCGCCTTCATCCCGGCCGCCGCCCTGGCGCATATCGGTGCCTATCTGTCGGAGGTCCTGAGCTTTCCCGACATCGAGGCGCTGGAGCGGCACCTGCGGGCGATCCATGCCGGCTTCGGCCGGCTGACCGATGCGCAGTGGCGGCACCTCGCGGAAACCAGCGCGCGGGCGACGGCCGATGGGCGGCTGGTGATGCATTACGACCCGGCGATCGGCGAGCCCCTGCGCCTCGCACCCCCCGCCGATGTCGATCTCTGGGCGCTCTGGCGGATGCTGGACCTGCCGGTGCTGCTGCTGCGCGGCGAGGACAGCCCGCTGCTGCTGCCGGACACGGCGGCGCGGATGCTGGAACGG
Source organism: Roseomonas gilardii subsp. gilardii (assembly GCF_023078375.1). Classification (NCBI taxonomy): domain Bacteria; kingdom Pseudomonadati; phylum Pseudomonadota; class Alphaproteobacteria; order Acetobacterales; family Roseomonadaceae; genus Roseomonas; species Roseomonas gilardii. The sequence goes on from NZ_CP095554.1 coordinate 2,834,395, forward strand.
CCCGGCACCGAGCTGGCGGTGATCCCCGGCTGCGGCCATGCGCCGGCGCTGATGAGCCTGTCCCAGACCTCCCTCGTGACGCACTTCCTGGCCCGGCGCTGAAACGGGCCGGCCCCGGCCCACCGCATGGTTGCACTGTGACGGAACGTGTCAGCCATGCGCCATGTTCGGGAACCCCCCGGCTCCTCGGCGTTCCCGGACCGTCTTCCCGGCCCCCTGGCCGGGTCCGGAAACCGGAGGAAACCCGCCGATGACCCCGCTCTCCCGCCGATCCGCCCTGTTCCTGGGCCTTGGCATGCCCGCCCTGCTCTCGGCCTGCGCGAACACCTCCGCCCCGCCCACCGGCCCGGCCGATCCGTCGGGCCTGGCGGACCCGGAGATGCGGGCGCTGCTGGAAAGCCTCGCCTCGCTGAACCCGAAGCCGGTCGAGACCCTCTCGCCGCTGGAGGCCCGGCTTCAGCCCGGCCTTGGCGACGCGGTGAAGAACCTGCTGCGCCAGACGGGCAAGTCCACCGACCCCCGCCCGCTGCCGCTGGTGCGCGACATCTCCATCCCCGGCCCCGGTGGCGCCCTGCCGGCCCGCGTCTACAGCTCGGCGCAGATCCCCGAGCGCCGTGGGCAGAAGCCGCTGCCGCTGATCGTCTATTTCCACGGCGGTGGCTGGGTGCTGGGGAATCTCGACACCTACGACTCCTCCTGCCGCGCCCTCTCGGCCGATGCGAATGCCGTGGTCGTCTCGGTCGATTACCGCAAGGCACCGGAGAACAAGTTCCCGGCCGCGCATGACGATGCCTATGCCGCCTATGTCTGGGCGGTGCGGAACGCCACGGTGCTCGGCGCCGATCCGAACAAGGTCGCCATCGTGGGCGAGAGCGCGGGCGGCAACCTCGCCCTGGCCACGGCCCTTGCGGCCCAGGCCGGCAACGGGCCGAAGCCCCTGGCCGTGGGCGCCATCTACCCGGTCGCGGGCACCGACCGGACGCCGTCCTACCAGCAGTTCGCCAATGCCAAGCCGCTCAGCACCCCGGCGCTGCTGTGGTTCCTGGGCCAGTACACCAATGGCGGCTCGGACCTGCAGGACCCGCGCCTGAACATCTATGGCAAGGCCGATCTGCGCGGCATGCCGCGGACCATCATCCTCAACGCCCAGATCGACCCGCTGGTCGATGACGGCGCCCGGCTGGAGGAAGCGATGCGCCGGGCCAACGCGCCGGTCGAGCGGCAGGTCTATGCCGGCGTCACGCACGAATTCTTCGGCGCCGACGCCGTGCTGTCCAAGGCCAGGGAGGCCCAGACCTTCCTGTCCGGGCGGCTGCGCGACATCTTCCTGGAGGCACCGGTCCCCTCCGGCCCGGCCGCGCCGCGCGGACGCATGCGCCCGGTGCCGCCCCAGCACCGCTAACCCTGGCTGGCGCCCGGGAGGTTCATCCTCCCGGGCGCTTCCCGGCTCAGCCGGCGCGCAGGCGCCGCGCCGCGTCCAGGGCGAAATAGGTCAGCACCCCGTCGCAGCCGGCACGCTTGAAGCTCATCAGCGCCTCCAGCACCACGCGGTCGCCATCCAGCCAGCCGTTGCGGATCGCCGCCATCAGCATCGCGTACTCGCCGCTCACCTGATAGGCGAAGGTCGGGACGCCGAACCCGTCCTTCACCCGGCGGATGATGTCGAGATAGGGCATCCCCGGCTTGACCATCACCATGTCGGCGCCTTCCGACAGGTCCATCGCCACCTCGCGCAGCGCCTCGTCGGAATTGGCCGGGTCCATCTGATAGGTCTTCTTGTCGCCCTTCAGCGCGCCGCCCGAACCCAGCGCGTCGCGGAAGGGGCCATAGAAGCCCGAGGCATACTTGGCCGCGTAGGACATGATCCGCGTGTCCACGAGGCCCTTGTCGTCCAGCGCGCGGCGGATGGCGGCGATGCGGCCGTCCATCATGTCGGAAGGGGCGAGGCAGTCGATTCCGGCCTCGGCCTGCACCAGCGCCTGCTTCACCAGCACCGCGACGGATTCGTCGTTGTGGACATAGCCGTCGCGGATCACCCCGTCATGGCCATGGTCGGTATAGGGGTCGAGCGCCACGTCGCCGATCAGCCCGAGCTTCGGGAAGGCCGCCCGCAGGGCGCGCGCGGCGCTGCAGATCAGGTTCTCCGGGTTATGCGCCTCGCTGCCCTCGGCATCCTTCCGCCCGGCCGGCGTGGCGGGAAAGAGCGCGATGGCCGGGATGCCCAGCTCCACCGCCTGTCCGACATGCTCCACGAGACGGTCCAGGCCGACACGGAACTGGCCGGGCATGGAGGCCACCTCCTCCGGCGCCCCGTCACCCTCGCGGATGAAGATCGGCCAGATCAGGTCATCCACCGAGAGCCGGTTCTCGGCCACGAGACGACGGGTCCAGTCGTCGCGCCGGTTGCGGCGCGGGCGGGCGAGGGGAAAGCTGGGAATGATCACGCTGTTCTCGGGCCTCTGCGAAACGGAACCGCCGGGCGCCACGGGCGGGCAGGGGCGGTCCGGCCATCGGAGCCTCCTATGTGGCCAAACCGCCGCCGGATGCCAAATTCCCGTTGCGCGGGGCTGCGGCCGGAACCGGAAGGGGCTCGCCCCGCGCATTCCATCCGGGAGGCCCTGGCATGAATCCGTTCCGTCTCCGCCGGCTGGCGGTCCTGGCCTGCCTGCTCTCCGGCTTCGCCATATCCCGGCCGGCGATGGCGGCGCCGGAACCCGTCTCCTTCCCCGGCCCGGACGGCGTCACGCTCCGCGCCCTGCTGGTGCTGCCCGGGGATGGGCGGCGGGACGTCCCAAGGGGCGTGCCGGTGGTGGCCCTGCATGGCTGCGGCGGGCTGGGCGGGCCGAACCGGCCCATGCACCTGCCGGCACGGGAGGCCGACTGGGCGGCGCGCCTCGCCGCCGAAGGCCATCCCGTGCTCTTTCCCGACAGCTTCGGGCCGCGCGGCGTGTCGGAGGTCTGCCATGGCGGGGAGCGCGGCATCCAGCCGGAGAACCTTCGGCGCGGGGATGCGCTGGCCGCCGCCGCCTGGGCGGAGCGGCAGGGCTGGGCGCTGCCCGGAGGCGTCGTGCTGCTGGGCTGGTCGCATGGCGGCAGCACGGTGCTCGCGGCGGTGAACCGCGCCTTCGGGCCCGTGCCGGAAGGGCTGCTCCGGGGCGCCGTGGCCCTCTATCCCGGCTGCGTCCGCACCGGGCGCGCCCTGCCGCCCTTCGCGCCGGCATCGCCCGTGCTGATGCTGCTGGGCGGCGCCGATGACTGGACCCCGGCGCGTTTCTGCGAGGCCCTGGCGCGTCACACCAATGACCGCCTGGGACCCGTCGTCGAAAGCGTGACCTATCCGGGGGCGGAACACGGCTTCGACCAGCCCCATATGCCGGTGCGGGAACTGTCCGGCCTGGCGATCACCCCGAAGGGCGATGGCCGGGTGCGGATGGGCACCGACGCGGCGGCCCGTGCCGATGCGATCCGCCGGGCCGGGGCGTTCCTGGCGCGCCTCTCGCCCGGTGGAAGATGAACCCCGCCCGCGATGCCACGACCGGTGCATGGCAGCCCGGGCGGCCACAGCGGGTGGTCGTTGTTTCACGGAACCACCAGCCATGGTAGGGAACGGCACATGACACAATCCTCCCCCCGCGCGCCACGTTCATGGTGGCGATGGGAAGCGACCATGCCGGCGTCGAGCTGAAGGCCGCGCTGAAGAAGGCGCTGGAAGGCGCCGGCCATACGGTCGAGGATTTCGGCACGCACGGGCCGGAAAGCGTGGATTACCCGGATTTCGCGAACAAGGTGGCGCAGTCGGTCAGCTCCGGCCATGCCCAGTTCGGCGTGCTGGTCTGCGGCACGGGAATCGGCATCTCCATCGCGGCCAACCGCCACCCGAAGATCCGCTGCGCCCTGGTGCACGACGTCACCGGCGCCCGGCTGACCCGCCAGCACAACGACGCCAACGTCATCGCGCTCGGCGCGCGGATGATCGGGCCGGAAGTGGCGCTGGATGCCGTCCGCACCTTCCTGACCACTCCCTATGAGGGCGGCCGGCACGAGCGCCGCGTGGCCAAGCTGACCCCCGAACGCACGCCTTCCGCCTGAGGCCCCCGATGAACGACCAGACCACCGCCCCGAACCTGTCGCGCTTCTTCTCCGCCCCGCTGAGCGAGACCGATCCCGAGATCGCCGCCGCGCTGACGGGCGAGCTGGCGCGGCAGCAGGACGGGATCGAGCTGATCGCCTCCGAGAACATCGTCTCCCGCGCGGTGATGGAGGCGCAGGGCTCGGTCCTGACCAACAAGTACGCGGAGGGCTATCCCGGCCGCCGCTACTATGGCGGCTGCGAGGTCGTGGACATCGCCGAGTCCCTGGCGATCGAGCGCGCCAAGGCGCTGTTCGGCGCCGGCTTCGCCAATGTCCAGCCGCATAGCGGCGCCCAGGCCAACCAGGCGGTGTTCTTCGCCCTGATGCAGCCGGGCGACACCTTCATGGGCCTCGACCTCGCCGCCGGCGGCCACCTGACCCATGGCTCCCCGGCCAACCAGTCGGGCAAGTGGTTCAAGGTCGCGCCCTATACGGTGCGGCGCGAGGACCAGCTCATCGACATGGAGGAGGTCGCCCGCATCGCGCGGGAAAGCCGGCCGAAGGTGATCGTGGCTGGTGGCTCCGCCTATGCCCGGCACTGGGACTTCGCCCGCTTCCGCGAGATCGCGGACGAGGTGGGCGCCTATTTCATGGTGGACATGGCGCATTTCGCCGGTCTCGTGGCCGGCGGCGCGCATCCCTCGCCGGTGCCGCACGCCCATGTCACCACCACCACGACGCACAAGACCCTGCGCGGCCCGCGCGGCGGCATGATCCTCACCAATGACGAGGCGCTGGCCAGGAAGATCAACAGCGCCGTCTTCCCGGGCCTCCAAGGCGGGCCGCTGATGCATGTCATCGCCGCCAAGGCCGTGGCCTTCGGCGAGGCGCTGCGCCCCGAGTTCCGCGCCTATGCCCGCCAGACCGTCGCCAACGCCAAGGCCCTGGCCGAGACGCTGCAGGGGCTGGGCTTCGGCATCGTCACCGGCGGCACGGACAACCACCTGATGCTGGTGGACCTGCGGCCCAAGTCGCTGACCGGCAAGGCCGCCGAGGCGGCGCTGAACCGCGCCCACCTGACCTGCAACAAGAACGCCATCCCCTTCGACCCGGAGAAGCCGATGGTGACCTCCGGCGTCCGGCTGGGCTCCCCCGCCGGCACCACGCGCGGCTTCGGGGAGGCCGAGTTCCGCGAGATCGGGCAGCTCATCGGCCAGGTTCTCGAAGGGCTCGGCAAGGCCAACGATGCCGGGGCCAACAGCGCGGCCGAGGCGGCGGCGAAGGCCCGGGTCCTCGAACTCTGCACCCGGTTCCCGATCTACCAGGCCTGACGGGACCGCCGGCCGGTGCGTTGCCCTTTCTGCGGAAGCGAGGATACGCAGGTCAAGGACAGCCGGCCGGCCGATGAGGGCAACTCCATCCGCCGCCGCCGCGTCTGCAACGGCTGCGGCGAGCGCTTCACCACCTTCGAACGGGTGCAGCTCCGCGAGCTGACGGTGGTGAAGACCGACGGCCGCCGCGTGCCCTTCGACCGCGACAAGCTCGGCCGCTCCATCCGCGTCGCGCTGCGCAAGCGGCCGGTGGAGGAGGGGGCGGTGGACCGCATCGTCAACAGCCTGCAACGGCGGCTGGAGACGGACGGGGACAGCGAGGTCACCTCCAGGCAGATCGGCCGCATGGTGCTGGAGCGGCTGAAGGAGCTGGACCAGGTCGCCTATGTCCGCTTCGCCAGCGTCTATGAGAATTTCCGCGAGGCGAAGGACTTCCAGGACCTGCTCGGCTCGCTGGACAATGGCTGAGGGGGTGCCAAACCCGCCCCCCTTCGCCATGCCTCACGATCACGACATCCCCGCGCCAGGGACCCCGCCAGGGACAGAGACCGACCGGCAGCACATGCGCGTCGCGCTGGCCCTGGCGGCGCGCGGACTGGGCAACACCTGGCCGAACCCCGCCGTCGGCTGCGTCATCGTGCGCGACGGGGTGGTGGTCGGGCGCGGCTGGACCTCGCCGGGCGGGCGCCCCCATGCCGAGGTGAACGCGCTGACCCGGGCGGGCGAGGCGGCGCGCGGCGCCACCGCCTATGTGACGCTCGAACCCTGCTCCCACTGGGGCAAGACCCCGCCCTGCGTCGATGCGCTGGCCAAGGCCGGTGTGGCGCGGGTGGTCTCGGCACTGCGCGACCCCGACCCGCGGGTGAACGGCAACGGCATCCGCCGGCTGCGGGAGTCCGGCATCGAGGTCACGGAAGGGGTGCTGGAGGCGGAGGCCCGGGCGCTGAACGCCGGCTTCATCCGCCGCATCGAGACCGGCCTGCCGCTGGTCACGCTCAAGCTCGCCACCACGCTGGACGGCCGCATCGCCACCCGCACGGGGGAAAGCCGCTGGATCACCGGCCCCGAGGCGCGGCGGCTGACCCATGCGCTGCGCGGCACGCAGGACGCCATCCTGGTCGGCAGCGGCACCGTGCTGGCCGACGATCCCGACCTGAGCTGCCGGCTGGAGGGCTTCACCCCGCGCCCGATCCTGCGCGCCGTGGCCGATACCCGGCTCCGCACCCCGCCCACCGCCCGGCTGCTGCAAGGCGGGCCGGAGGCGGTCCACCGCCGGGGGGAGGTGGTGGTGCTGACCGTGGCGGGGCATGACCGCGCGGCGATGGACCGGCTTTCCGGCGCCGGGGCGACGCTGGTCGTGGTGCCGCCCTCCGGCAGGCCCGCCGCCGACCCCAGCGGCGCCCGGGATTCCGACCGGCTGGACCCGGAGGCGATCCTCCGTGCCCTGGCGGCGCGCGGCGTGACCCGGCTGATGGTCGAGGGTGGCGCCACGCTCGCGGCTTCCCTGCTTCGCGCGGGACTGGTCGACCGGCTCGCCTGGTTCCATGCTCCCAGCGTCATGGGGGGCGATGGCCTTCCCGCCGCGCAGGCCCTGCCGGTGGATTCCCTCGCCGCCCTTCCCAAGTTCCGTCGCACCGCCACCATCCCGTGCGGTCCCGACCTGCTGAGCGAGTTCGAGCGCGCCTGATGTTCACCGGAATCGTCACCGCCACCGGAGAGGTCCTCTCCGTCTCCCCGATCGGCGGGGGGCGGGACATGCGCCTGCGTGTCCGCACCCCGCCCGGATGGCTGGAGGGGGCGCAACTGGGCGCCTCCATCGCCTGCAACGGCTGCTGCCTGACCGCCGTGGCGCTGGAGCCCGAGGGCTTCGAGGCGGAGGCCTCGGCCGAGACCCTGTCCCTGACCGTGCTCGGCGAATGGCGGCCCGGCACCCGGATCAACCTGGAACGCCCGCTGCGCATGGGCGACGAGCTGGGCGGCCATGTCGTCTCCGGCCATGTGGACGGTCTGGCGGAGGTGGTCTCGGTGACGCCCGAGAACGGCTCGGAACGCTGGGTCTTCCGCCCGCCGGCGCATCTGGCCCGCTTCATCGCGCCCAAGGGCTCGGTGACGCTGAACGGCGTCTCGCTGACGGTGAACGAGGTGATGGGCAACGCGGAGAAGGGCAGCCTCTTCGGCGTGAACCTGATCCCGCACACCCGGGAGGTCACCACCTTCGGCGCGCTGGGCCCGGGCGCGAAGGTCAATCTCGAGATCGACATGCTGGCCCGCTATGTCGCCCGCCTGAAGGAGTTCGAGGCATGAGCGCCTCCGCGACCAATCAGCCCGTTTCCGCCTCGCTGTCCGATTTCCTCAGCCCGACCGAGGAACTGATCGAGGAGGCCCGCCGGGGCCGCATGTTCATCCTCGTGGACGACGAGGACCGGGAGAACGAGGGCGACCTCGTGATCCCGGCGCAGTTCGCCACGCCGGACGCGATCAACTTCATGGCACGCCACGCGCGCGGGCTGATCTGCCTCGCCATGACCCGCGCGCGGGTGGAAGCGCTGGGCCTGCCGCTGATGAGCCAGAGCAACGGCACCCGGCACCAGACCGCCTTCACCGTCTCGATCGAGGCGCGGGAAGGGGTGAGCACCGGCATCTCCGCCGCCGACCGCGCTCGCACCGTGGCGGTCGCGATCAACCCGGAGATGGGCCGCCGCGACATCGTGACGCCGGGCCATGTCTTCCCGCTGGCGGCGCGCGAGGGCGGCGTGCTGGTGCGCGCCGGCCATACCGAGGCCTCGGTGGATTTCGCGCGGCTGGCCGGGCTGAACCCCGCCGGCGTGATCTGCGAGATCATGAACGACGACGGCACCATGGCCCGCCTGCCGGACCTGGTGGCCTTCGCCCAGCACCATGGGCTGAAGCTCGGCACCGTGGCCGACCTGATCGCCTATCGCCGCCGCACCGAGCGGCTGGTGAAGCGGGTCGAGGAGAATGTGCTGGAGGATGCGCCGGGCGGGCCCTGGAAGATCATCGTCTATGCCAACACCATCGAGTATGGCGAGCACATCGCCCTGGTGAAGGGCGAGCCCGACCGCAACGGCCCCGCTTTGGTGCGGATGCACGCGGTGAACATGCTGGCCGACACGCTGAGCCGCCAGGGGCCGGCCGAGCTGCACGCCGCGATGGAGGAGATCGGTCGCTCCGGGCACGGCGTCGTGGTGCTGCTGCGGGAGATGCGCCCGACCATCCTGAGCGAGCGCGTGCGCGCCGGCCGCGACCGCACGGCGCCGGAGCTGCGGGACTACGGCATCGGCGCGCAGATCCTGACCGATCTGGGCGTGAAGGAGATGGTGCTGCTGTCGAACCACCCGCGCCCCATCGTCGGGCTGGAGGGCTACGGGCTGACGGTGCGGGAAGGCCGTGGAGTGGATACGCGGCCGATCTCGGAATGCGGGAAGGCCGTCCAGAAGGGGAAGCAGGCATGAGCACGCAGGACGCACCGGAGCGCGGCCAGGCGGTCCTGGAGGGACCGGCGCCGCGCGTGCTGCTGATCCAGGCGCCCTACTATGCCCAGGTCGTCGGCGGGATGCGCGACGGCGCCCTGGCGGTGCTGGAGCAGATCGGCGCCCGGACCGAGGTGGTGGATGTCGCCGGGGCCTTCGAGCTGCCGGCGGCGCTGCGCATGGCCCTCCGCGCGAAGGGGGAGAAGGGCGGCCATGACGGCTACCTGATCCTCGGCTGCGTGGTGAAGGGCGACACCGATCATTACGAACATATCTGCCGGGAAGCCTGCCGCGGCGTGATGGACATCACCGTGGAGACCGCCGCGCCCGTGGGCTTCGCGCTGCTGACCGTCGCGACGCTGCAGCAGGCCATCGAGCGCTCGCGCCCGGACCGGCACAACAAGGGGGCGGAGGCGGCCCATGCGCTGATCGGCCAGATCGCGCTCGCCCGAAGCCTGGGATTATCCGAATGAACGACACGCCGAAGAGCAATACGAAGAGCAAGGGACAAGGCGGCGGGAACAAGGCGCGTCCGCGCCTGGGCGCCCGCGTGGCCGCGGTGCAGGCCCTGTTCCAGTCCGAGGCCGTCGGCGAGAATGCCGAGGCCATCATCCAGCAGTTCATCCAGCACCGCCTCGGCGCGCTGCCGGGTGAGGGCGGCTTCGAGGAAGGGCGGGTGCCGCAGGCGGATGTGCCGCTCTTCACCAGCATCGTCCGCGCCGTGGCGAAGAATGTCGAGACCATCGACCCGATCGTGGCCGCGCATCTGTCGCCGGGCTGGAGCATGGACCGGCTCGACCCGGTGCTGCGCGCCCTGCTGCGGGCCGCGGCCGGGGAGCTCTGGTCCGGCACCGAGCCGCCGGCCAAGGTGGTGATCAACGAGTACATGGACGTGGCCCACGGCTTCTTCGACGGTGCCGAGCCGCGCTTCGCCAATGGGGTGCTGGACGCCATGGCCAAGGACCTGCGGGCCAGCGAGTTCAACACCGCCCGCGCCTGAACCGTCCTTGCCCCCGCATCCGTCCGAGGCCCCGCCCACCGGCGGTGGGCCACTCCCCGGGGAATTCGGGCTGATCGCCCGGCATTTCCGGCCTCTCGCCGCACCGGGGGCGCTCGGCCTGCTGGACGACGCGGCGCTGCTCGACCCGCCCGCCGGCAGGACGCTGGTGCTGGCGGCGGATGCGATGGTGGAGGGGGTGCATTTCCTCCCCACCGATCCGCCGGACACCGTGTCGCGCCGGCTGCTGCGCACCAACCTGTCCGACCTCGCCGCCATGGGGGCGGAGCCCCTGGGCTACCTCCTGACCACCGCCTTCCCGCGCGGCACGCCGGAATCCGTGGTCGCCGGCTTCGCCGCCGGGCTGGCCGAGGACCAGCGGCTCTTCGGCCTCCAGGTCCTGGGCGGCGACACGGTCTCCACGCCCGGCCCGGCCTGCCATTCCCTGACCATCCTGGGCACGGTGCCGCCCGGCGCGGCCCTGCGCCGGGATGGGGCGCGGGCGGGCGACGATGTCTGGGTTTCCGGCTGCATCGGCGATGGCGCGCTGGGGCTGGCGGTGGGGCAGGGGCGCCTGCCGCCCGATCCGGAGGGTTATCTGCTGCGCCGCTACCGCCTGCCGGACCCGCGCCTCGCCCTGGGCGTCGCGCTGCGCGGCGTGGCGCGGGCAGCGATGGATGTGTCCGACGGGCTGGTGCAGGATCTGGGGCATCTCTGCCGCGCCGCCGGGGTCGGGGCGGCGATCGAGCTGGCCCGCGTGCCGCTCTCCGGCCCGGCGCGGGCGGCGGTGGCGGACGACGAGTCCCGGCTGCTGCCGCTCCTGGCTGGTGGGGACGACTACGAGCTGCTTTTCGCCGCCGATCCCGCCGATGCGTCCCGGGTGGAGGAAGCATCCCGCCGCAGCGGCATCCCGGTCACGAGAATCGGCCGATTCCAGGCAAGCCCGGCCTCGGTCCTGGTGCTGGACCGGGCGGGACAGCCGGCGTCCCTGCCGCGGGGAGGCTGGAGCCACTTCTGACGGACGAGGGGTGGCCTTCCGGGGTGGGGCGCACCCATCCCCGGAAGCCTGGACCCGATCTTCAGGCCTCGATTTTCAGGCGAAGATCAGGCGTGTTTCCGAAAGGCGCGCCTCAGCGCCCGGGGCCGCCGCCCGGGCCCTGGTCGCCCGTGGCGGAGCCCATGGCGCCGGCGCCGTTGAAGCGGCCGATATTGCCGAAGAGCTGCTGCAGCACGGTGCGCTCGGTGCCGGGCGAGGGGGTCTCACGCGACACGAAGGTCACGTCCTGCCGGTCCTTGTCGGTCAGCTCGCGGATGTTCCGCACCACGCCGTTCTGGTCGAAGCTGATGGCGACCACCCGCTGGTCGCTGACCCCCGGCATCTGGGCCGGGCGGATATGGGTGACCTCGCTGATATAGTACCACTCGTTGGGGTCGAAGGTCCCCGTGGCGCTGGGCGAGCCGAGCAGCGCGGTCACGTCCTGCCGCGTCTGCACGCCGGGCGTGATCTGGGCGAGCTGCTCCGGGTCCACCCGGTTGCCACGGATCTCGCGCGGAGCGCCGAAGATCGAGCAGCCACCAAGGGGCACGGCCAGCAGTGCTGCCATGGCCAATGCGAGACCGGCGCGGCCGGCTGGCAGAAGGCGGGATCGCCCCGAAGGGCGGCGATTGACTGGGGAGGGGGCGCGGGCCATCTCGTCGGGCGGATTGCCACCGCCTCGCCCTCCGGTCAACGGTGCTGCGCGGGCGGGGCGGCTTTGAAACGGTGATCGGGACAGAATATGGGCCTCCTCGGCCTTCTCCGGCGCAAGCCCTTCGAGCGGGCGGGCTTCGAGCTCTACACCGCCAGCGTGGCGGCGGCGCGCGCGCCGAGCCTGTTCGGGACCATCGGGGTGCCCGACACGCTGGAGGGGCGCTTCGACGCCATCGCCCTCCATGTGGCGCTGCTGGTGCACCGCCTGCGCCATGACCCGGACCCGCGCGGGCGGGAACTCGCCCAGGCGGTCTTCGACGCGATGTTCGCCGACATGGACCTGAACCTGCGGGAGATGGGCGTGGGCGACATGTCCATCGGCCGGCGCGTGAAGACGATGTGGGAGGCTTTCCATGGCCGCGCCCGCGCCTATGAAGCGGCGCTGGAGGCCATGGGGGCGGCCGGAACGGCGGATTCGGCTCCCCTGGAAGAAGCCCCCCTGGAGGAAGCCCCCCTGAAAGAGGCCCTGGCGCGCAACATCTGGCGCGGCGAGGCGCCGGAGGGTGCCCCCGCCCTGCTGGCCGCCCGCGCATGCCGGATCGCGGCCGCCCTCTCGGCCCGGCGGATCGACGATCTCGCCGCCGGCCGCCTCGACCTGCTGGAGTTCCAGACGTGACGAAGAACGAGTTCTCCCGGCCCGTGGTGCTGGCCAACATTCCCCGTTCCGGCCAGCGCGAGAGCCTTTCCGCCACGCCGGAGGAGCGGGAGGCCCTGGCCCGCCGCCTGGACCTGCTGTCGCTGGAGAAGCTGGAGGCGAAGCTGGCGCTGACCCCGCAGGCCGGCGGCCGTATCGCGGTGCGCGGCCAGATGCGCGCCAGCGTGACCCAGGCCTGCGTGGTGACGCTGGAGCCGGTGCAGCAGGAGATCGAGGAGGAGATCGACTGGCGCGTGCCGCCACCGGGCGCCGAGCCCACGGAGACGGACGAGGAGGACATCCTGGAGGGCCCGGACGAGGTGGAGGCCGAGAATGGCGTGCTCGATCTCGGCGAGGCCCTGGCGCAGCAGCTTGCCCTGTCCCTCGATCCCTATCCGCGTGCCCCGGGGGCGGGACTCGGGCCGGAGGGGGCGGGCGACAAGCCCGTCACCCCTTTCTCCGCCCTGAGCCGCCTGAAGCGGGGCGCCTGAGGCGAGGCACCTGAAGCAGGGCCCTCGACCGGGCAGATCCCCGGCATGTCCCCTCCGCGGGGCCGCCGGGGCGCTGGCGGGAGGCCCGGCCAGCCCTCAGGCTTGCTTCCCGCTTGCTTCCCGGGGGGCGGGTGGTAGAGGCCCGCCCTCAGCTTGCATCGATTCCGGTCGATCGCGCCCAGATCACGCAGCTCTTGCAAAGCCATTTTAGAAAGGCCCGGCGACCATGGCCGTCCCTAAGAAGAAAGTCTCGCCCTCCCGCCGCGGCATGCGTCGCAGCCACGAGGCCCTCACCGCCTCCGCCTATCACGAGTGCCCGAACTGCGGCGAGCTGAAGCGCCCGCACCATGTCTGCTCCTCCTGCGGCCATTATGACGGCCGTGAGGTCGTGCAGGCCGGCGACGCCCTGAAGGCCGCGGTCCGCACCTGAGCCACGACGGCACCGCGAGACCTGTCGTGTCCGAAGGGTCCGTCGCGGGCCGCGTGCCCGCCTACTCGCTCGCCATCGATGCGATGGGCGGCGACAATGCACCCGATGCCGTGCTGGACGGGATCGAGCTCTCGGCGGAACGCCACCCCGAGGCTCGCTTCCTGCTGCTGGGCGACGAGGCGAGGCTCTCGGGCCTGCTCGCTCGCCGCCCGCGCGCGGCTCGGGCCTGCAGCCTGCGCCATGCCGCCGAGGCCATTCCGGGCGACATGAAGCCGACCGCCGCGCTGCGCGTGCGGGGCTCCTCCATGCGCATGGCCATCGACGCGGTGGCCGGCGGGGAGGCGGCGGGGGTCGTCTCGGCCGGGAATACCGGCGCCCTGATGGCCCTGGCCAAGATCGTCCTGAAGACGCTGCCGGATATCGACCGGCCGGCCCTGGCGGCGATCGGCCCCTCGGCGCGCGGCGACGTGGTGCTGCTCGACCTGGGCGCCAACGTCCAGTACGACGCCCGCAACCTCGCCGAATTCGCCGTGATGGGCGATGCCTTCGCCCGCGCCGTCCTCGGCCTGCCGGCGCCGACCATCGGCCTGCTGAACGTGGGCTCGGAGGAGCTGAAGGGCGACGAGCGCGTCCGCCAGGCCGCCGAGATCCTGCGCGACAGCCATCTGGGCGCGAATTTCCGCGGCTTCGTCGAGGGCCACGACATCACCGCCGGCACGACCGACGTGGTGGTGACGGACGGCTTCACCGGCAACATCGCCCTGAAGACGGGCGAGGGCGCCATGAAGCTGATGGGCGGGCTGCTGAAGCAGGTCTTCACCTCCACCATCCTGGCGCGGATCGGCTACCTGCTGGCGCGCCCGGCGCTGGACCGGCTGCGCGACTACATGGACCCCCGCCGCTACAACGGCGCGGTGCTGGTCGGGCTCAACGGCGTGGTGGTGAAGAGCCATGGCGGCACCGACGCGCTGGGCTTCGCCCATGCCGTGGACGTGGCGCTGGACATGGTGAGCCACGGCTTCAACGAGCGCATCCGCGAGGGTGCCGCCCTGTTGCGGCGGGGTCCCGCGGCGGCCATGCCGGAGGGCGGGGCCACCGTGGCTACGCCCGCGGCGCCTCCTGGCGGAACCGCCTCCGCCGGGCCTTCCGGCGGGCCTGCGAATGGCGGGCCCAGGCACGACCCGGGCTGCGACACGCCCGGCCACGAAACCCCGGGCCTCTCCTCCACCGCCCTCCGCTGAAGAATCGACCGCCCATGCGCGCCATCATCGCCGGGACCGGCGGCTACCTGCCCGAACGTGCCCTCAGCAACGAGGAACTGGCCCAGGCCTATGGGCTCGACACCTCGGATGAATGGATCCGCGAGCGCACGGGCATCCGCCGGCGGCATATCGCCGCGGCCGGGGAGACGGCCTCCTCCATGGGCGCGGCGGCGGCGGCGCGGGCGCTGGAACAGGCGGGAATCGCGGCCGCCGAGGTGGATGCGGTGATCGTCGCCACCTCGACCCCGGACAGCGCCTTTCCCTCCACGGCGGCGCTGGTCCAGGCGGCGATCGGCGCGCCCTCCGGCATCGCCTTCGACCTTTCCGCCGCCTGCACCGGCTTCGTCTATGCCCTGGGCATGGCGGAATCGCTGATGCGCGGCGGGCAGGCGCGCACCGTGCTGGTGATCGGCACGGAGGTCTATTCCCGCATCGTGGACTGGTCCGACCGCGGCACCTGCGTGCTGTTCGGCGACGGTGCCGGAGCGGTCGTGCTGCGTGCCTCGGAGGAGGAGGATCGCGGGCTGCTGTCCTGGCACCTGCATGCGGATGGCCGCTTCGCCGATATCCTGCATGTCGAGGGCGGGGCCGGCAGCACCGGCGGCCCCGGCCTGCTGCGCATGGCGGGGCGCGAGGTCTTCCGCCATGCCGTCTCCAAACTCGCCGCCGTGGTGGACGAGGCCCTGGCGGCCAATGGGCTGGACCGTTCCGCCGTGCAGTGGCTGGTGCCCCACCAGGCCAACCTCCGCATCATCGAGGCCATGGGCAAGAAGCTGGGCCTGCCGCGCGAGCGGGTGGTGGTAACCGTGGACCGGCACGCCAACACCTCCGCCGCCTCGATCCCGCTCGCCCTGGCCGAGGCCACGCGCGACGGCCGCATCGCGCGGGGCGACCTGGTGCTGATGGAGGCCATCGGCGGCGGCCTGACCTGGGGTGCGGCGCTGGCGCGCTACTGACCCCTCCGCGCGGCGCCGGACTCCGAAAACTTTCCGGCGCCCCCGGGGCGCCGCGCCTCCCTGGCCCCACCCGCCGCCTGATCTTCCCGCCCTCGCGGGGCGGGCCGCCCGCGCGGCCCATGCTGGCGGCCATTTCTGTGGCTTCCCTGCCGCAGTGTGGTGCCGAATCCCCGTTCATGGTTGACGCTCCCCCAAGGGGCGGTTTTCACTCCATTTCCATGGGCAACCCGGGGTATGGATGGGCATGCAGACCGTCACGCGCGCGCATCTCGCAGACGCGATCTACGCGCAGGTGGGACTGTCCCGGAACGAGAGCGCCGCGCTCCTGGAGGATGTCCTGGAACGGATCTCTGCCAGCCTCGCGGCGGGCCATCCGGTGAAACTCTCCGCCTTCGGCACCTTCACCGTCCGCCAGAAGGCCCAGCGCGTCGGGCGCAACCCCAAGACGGGGATCGAGGTGCCGATCTCGCCCCGCCGCGTCCTGTCCTTCCGGGCGAGCCAGGTGCTCAAGGCACGCATCAACGGAGATTCCCCGCCGGTGGATGGAGAGACCGATTCCCAGGATGATGACTGATGCCGTCTGAGGTGATGGAAGACACCCCGCTTCGCCCGCGCAAGGCGCCCACGGCCTTCCGCACCATCAGCGAAGTCGCGGAGGACCTGCATATCCCGCAGCACGTGCTGCGCTTCTGGGAAAGCAAGTTCCCGCAGGTCCGCCCCCTCAAGCGTGGCGGCGGCCGCCGCTATTACCGGCCGGACGACATCGCCCTGCTGAAGCGGATCGGCGACCTGCTCTACACCCAGGGCTACACGATCAAGGGCGTGCAGCGCCTGCTGCGCGACAGCGGGGCCGAGTCCGCGGCGAACCCGCCCGCGCCGGAAACGCCGATCGGGCGAGAGGACCTCCTGGCCGAATGCCTGGAGGAACTGGAATCCATCGCCGCCCGCATCCGCTTCATCACCCGCGGCCCCAGCCGGGAATTCTGACCGGCACCCCTCTTTTCCGGCGCCGCCGCGAAGCTTTTCGGGCAGGGGGCCTTGGCGGGGCGGTGAGCCGATGCTAGACGGCCTCCGCACGGAGCGTAGCGCAGCCTGGTAGCGCATCAGTCTGGGGGACTGGGGGTCGTGGGTTCGAATCCCGCCGCTCCGACCATTCCCGAACACCCCGAAATCCCATCCGCGAGTTTGCCGGCCCCTTGGGCAGGGCCCGTGGCATATGCCCCGATTTCGGACGTATCCCCTTGTTTGCGGCCCGAAAAACCCTGTCCGCGGGTGTTTCCGCCAGCCCGGCTTAGGGTCTAGCCTCCGCCCCCGGCAATCACCGGAGGCAACATGGCCAGGACCCAGGACGGCGCGACCGCCGCATCCCTTTCCCTCGGGCAGGGGCGCCGGCCGTGACGCTCGATCCCGGTCTCCGCCGCGCCATCCTGGACGCCGTGGCCTCGCTGGAGATGGATGCCGTGGAGCGGCTGGCGCGCCTCGTACGCTGCCCTTCCACCCTGGGCCAGGAACAGGGCGCCCTCGACGAGATGGCCCGCAACTTCGAGGCGCTGGGCCTCGCCCCGCGCCGCGTGCCGACCGTCCCGGCGGCGCTGAAGGACCATCCCGGATTCTCGCCGCCGCTGATCCCCTATGACGGCCGCGACAACGTCGTGGCGGTCTTCACCCCGCGCGAGAAGCGCGGCCGCAGCCTCGCCCTGCAGGGCCATGTGGATGTCGTGCCGGAAGGCGCGGCGGATCTCTGGGCCACGCCGCCCTATGAGCCCTCCGTGCGGAACGGGCGCATGTACGGGCGCGGCGCGGGAGACATGAAGGCCGGGATCGTCTCCTACCTCACCGCCTTCGAGGCGCTGCGCCGGGCCGGCGTGCAGCCCGCCGCCGAGGTGCAGATGCAGGCGGTGATCGAGGAGGAATGCACCGGCAACGGCGCGCTCGCTGCCATGCTGGCCCTGCCGCGCACGGATGCGGTGATCATCCCGGAACCGGGGCCGGGCTTCGCCGCCGTCTATTCGGCCGAGGTCGGGGTGATCTGGGCCTGGGTCACCGTCACCGGCCGCCCGACCCATGTGCGGGAGATGCATGCCGGGGTGAATGCCATCGAGGCCGCCGGCATCATCGCCGCAGGCTTCAAGGAATACGAGGCGGAGATGAACCGCGCGGAGCGGGTCCATGCCTCCTTCCACGGCGTGAACCATCCCGTGAACGTCAATCTCGGCAGCATCGAGGGCGGGGAGTGGAACTCCTCCGTGCCGACGCGGGCGCGGATCGGGCTGCGGGTCGGCATCATGGTCGGCTATCCGGCGGCACAGGCGAAGGCGGATATCGAGGCCCTGGTGGCGAAGCTGGCGCAGGACCAGCGGCTGCGCGGCGCCCAGGTGAAGCTGGAGTTCAAGGGCTTCCATGCCGAGGGCTGCGTCTTCGACATGAACAGCGAGATCGTCCGCCTGGCCAGGCACCACTATGCGGACGCGGCGGGCCAGGAACTGCGCGGCTACGCCGCCTCGGGGCTGACCGACGGGCGCTTCTTCACGCTCTACCAGGACACGCCCACGGCGGTCTTCGGGCCGGATGCGCAGGACATCCACGGCATCGACGAGAGCGTCGGCCTCGCCAGCATGCACGACATCACCCGCACCATCGCCCTGACCATGGCCGAGTGGTGCGGCGTCGAACGCCTCGATCCGGGAGCCCGCGCATGAGCACCGGCAGCAACCTGCCCATCTCCGGCACACGGCTCTGGGACTCGCTGATGCAGATGGCCAGGATCGGCGGCACGGCGAAGGGCGGCTGCAACCGGCAGACCCTGACCGCCGAGGATGGCGAGGGGCGGAAGCTGCTGGCCCGCTGGGGCGCGGAGATCGGGCTGACGCTCACCACCGACCGGCTGGGCAACATGGTGCTGCGGCGGGAGGGGCGGGACCCGTCGCGGCCCGCCGTGGCCATGGGCTCGCATCTCGACACCCAGCCGACCGGCGGCAAGTTCGACGGCGTGCTGGGCGTGCTCGCCGGGCTGGAGGTGATGCGGGCGCTGCACGAGGCCGGGATCGAGACCGAGGCACCGGTCGTGCTGATCAACTGGACCAACGAGGAAGGCGCCCGCTTCTCGCCGCCCATGATGGGCAGCGGCGCGGCCATGGGGATCTTCACGGAGCAGGAGATCCTGGACAAGCGCGACGCCGAGGGCGCCCGCTTCGGCGACGCGCTGGAGGCCATCGGCTGGAAGGGTGACGCCGATCCCGCCGACCTGCGGAAGCTCGGCGCCTATTTCGAATTGCATATCGAGCAGGGCCCGGTGCTGGAGCGGGAGGGGCTGGACCTCGCCATCGTGACCCACGCCCTGGCGCAGCACTGGCTGGAGGTGACGGTACGCGGCGCCGACTCGCATGGCGGCGGGCAGATGCAGGGGCGGCGCGACTCCCTCGTCGCGGCGGCCATCCTCATGCAGGCGGTGGAGGAGATCGCCCTCGCGGCCGGCGGCGACGGGCGCGGCACGGTGGGCGTGGTGAAGGTCACGCCCTCCTCGCGCAATGTCGTGCCCTCCGAGACCTGGTTCAGCGTGGACATGCGCCATGGCGACCCGGCGGCGCTGAAGGGCATGGCCGATGCCCTGAAGGCCCGGGGCGCCGAGGTGGCGGCGCAGCGCGGCGTCGAGGTCGAGGTGACGGATTTCTGGTACTCGCCGCACACCCCCTTCGCGCCGGAACTGGCGGAACGGCTGCGGGAGGCCGCCCGGCGGCGCGGCTATCGCCACAAGGACATGGCGACCGGCATCGGGCATGACGCGGTCTATGTGGCGCAGAAGCTGCCGGCCGGCTTCGTCTGGGTGCCCTGCCACGGCGGCATCAGCCACAACGAGGAAGAGAGCATCACGCCGGAATGGGCCGAGGCCGGGGCCAGCGTGCTGGCCGATGCGGTGCTGGCGACGGCCGGCGTGGCGAGGGGCTGAGGATCATGCGCATCGCCATCGGCGGCTTCCAGCACGAAAGCCATTCCTTCGCGCCGCGCCCCGCGACCTGGGCGGATTTCCTGGCGCCGGGCGGGGCGCCGCCACTGCTGCGGCCCGCCGCGATGCCGGATGCGATCCGCCCGACCAGCTTCCCCGCCGCCGGCGCCATCCGCGCCGCCGAGGCGAAGGGCATCGCCGTGGCGCCGCTGAGCTGGGCCACCACCGGCCCCTCCGGCCCCGTCACCGCCGAGGCTTTCGAGCGCATGGCCGCGCTGCTGCTGCACGACCTGCAGGAGGCGATGGCGCAAGGCCCGCTCGACGCGATCTACCTGGAACTGCATGGCGCCATGGTGGCGGAGGGCTTCGGCGATGCGGAGGGCGAGCTGCTGCGCCGCTTCCGCGCCGTGGCCGGCGACATCCCGATCGGCGCCAGCCTGGACCCGCATGCCAACCTGACCGCCGCCATAGTGGCGCATAGCGACATCCTCGTGCCCTACCGCACCTATCCGCATGTGGATGGCGCGGAATGCGGGGCCCGGACGGTGGAACTCCTGCTCCGGCGCATCGAACGCGGCGCGCCCTTCGCGAAGAGCTTCCGGCAGGCGGATTACTGGACCCCGATCACCGGGCAATGCACGCTGGTCCCGCCTATGGCCGATGTGATGGCGGAGCGGGCGCGGCTGGAGGCGATGACCCCGGGCGTGGTGGAGCTCGGCTTCTGCTTCGGCTTCCCCTATGCCGATTTCGCCGATTGCGGCATGGCGGTCGCCGCCTATGCCGAGGGCCAGGACGCCGCCGACACCGCCGCCGAGGGCTTCCTCGCCGATCTGGCGCGGCGGGAGGCGGATTTCGTGCCCGACCTGCTCGGCGCCGCCGAGGCCGTCGCCACGGCCATCCGCCTCTCGCGGGAGGTGAACGGCCCCGTCGTCATCGCCGACACGCAGGACAATCCCGGCGGCGGCGGCCACGGCGACACGACCGGCCTGCTGCGGGAACTGGTGCGGCAGGAGGCCCAGGATGCCACCGTGGCCCTGATCAACGACGCCGAAAGCGCCGCGGCGCTGCATGCGGCGGGCGAGGGGGCCACCGTCACCCTCGCCCTCGGCGGCAGGACGGACGGCGCCCCGGCGGAGGTGACCGGGGTGGTGGCACGCCTCTCGGACGGGCGCTTCACCTGCACCGGCCCCATGGCCAGGGGCAACCGGGTCGATCTCGGCCCCTCCGCCCTTTTCACCATCGGCGGGGTGAAGGTGATCGTCACCAGCCGCAAGATGCAGGCGCTGGACCAGGCGCTGATCCGGCATTTCGGCGTGGACCCGGCGGCGGAGCGCATCCTGGCGCTGAAATCCAGCGTGCATTTCCGCGCGGATTTCCAGCCCATCGCCGGGCGCGTGCTGGTGGCCGTGGCACCGGGGCCGGTGGTGGCCGATCCCTCGGCCCTGCCCTTCCGCCACATCCGCCCGGGCGTGCGGCTGAAGCCCGGCGCGAATGCGGTGACAGGCTGAACGCCTCCCCGGAAGGGGCGACCCTTCCGGGGAAGGCTGGAACGCAACTGCCCTTGTTCTTCAGCCGATCCTGTGGCATGGGAATAAAATCAACACGCCACCTTGTCATCACAGTACCACCCCCACGGAGGCGAGCGAGCCAAGGTGGCTACCATCCCGCCCGATAAAGGGCTAAAATCCTAAAACGCTAAAGCATTAAAGGGCCACATCCGGCGGCGTGCTCCGTCCCGCGCGGGCAGTACGGCGAATGGTCCCGGCACCATGCCGCCCACCGTATCAGGCTGGGGCATCCAGCCCGGCCAGGGCCTCCGGCGTGTCGAAGTCGCGCAGCACGGAATCTTCCGTCACCGGAACGGTGGCGAGATGCGCGGCATGGCGGGCCAGCAGCCCGCGCGCGCCCCGGTCTCCGGTCAGGGCGCGGATCTCGGCGAAGAACTCCCGGCCCCAGAGGACCGGATTGCCCGGCTGCCCCTCATGGACCGGCTGCACCACGCTCCGCCCCGCCGCGGGATCGAAGCCGTCCAGGATGCGGTCCAGCGTGCCTGGGCCGACCAGCGGCATGTCGCCGAGGCAGACCAGCGCTCCCTCGGAATCCTCCGGCACCGCCTCCAGCCCGGCGCGGAGCGAGGCGGAAAGCCCCTCGGCATGGTCCGGCGCATGCACGAAGCGCACGGGGCGCCCGGCCAGGGCGGCCTCCACGCGCTCTCGCTCATGGCCGGTCACCACGATCACCGGATCGGCCCGGCTGGCCAGGACATGGTCCACCGTGCGGGCGATCATCGGCCGCCCGGCGGCATCCTCGGCCAGCAGCTTGTTCACCGGCCCCATGCGGCGCGACAGGCCGGCGGCCAGCACCAGCGCGGCCACGGGGCGGTGGCCGGGGCGGGGCAGGGGTTCGGCCCGCCCGGCGGCGGCGCGGGGCAGGGGCCGGGTCTCGATCTCCATCAGCAGCCCGCCGGCGCCCAGGCGCTGGATATCGCGGCCGGTGACGGGAATGCCGGCGGCCAGGCGCTGCAGCACCCAGTCGAAGCCGTTCAGCGCCGGGCTGCGGGCGCAGCCGGGCAGGACCAAAGCGGGCCGCCCTTCCAGGCGCCCCAGGCAGAGCAGGTTGCCCGGGTCCACCGGCATGCCGAAATGCTCGATCTCACCCCCCGCGCGGGTGATGGCGGCGGGGCCGACATCGCGCCGGTCCACCACGGCGGAGGCCCCGATCACCATCAGCAGGTCGGCGCCCGCCGCCCGCAGCCGGTGCAGGGCTCCGGCGATGGCGGCCTCCTCATGGGGCACCCGCTCGGCGGGCAGCAGCTCGCCGCCCACGGCCTCCACCCGGGCGCGCGTCGCCTCCAGCGTGCCGGCGAGGATGCTCTCCTTCATGCCCGGCAGGCTGCTCATCGCCAGCCCGGCCCGGAAGGGGCGATAGGGATGGAAGGACAGGGCATGGCCGGCGCGGGCGAGGGCTTCCGCCTCCACCAGCACGGCGCCGGGCACGGCGAAGGGGATGACCTTGATGGTGGCCGCCATCTCCCGCGCCGAAAGGGGCGCGAAAGCCGGCTGCGTGGCCAGGGTCAGGCTCTCGTCCAGCGCGTTCAGCCGGTCGATCAGCGCCACGTCCAGCGCCAGCACGCCCGGCATGGCGGCGAAAAGGTTCACCCGCCCGGTCGCGGCGCGGGAGCGGGTGAGGCCAGGCCGCAGCAGCGCCTCGGCCAGCCGGCCGGCGGCCTCGTCCTCGGCCACGTCTCCGGGTTCCAGCCGGGCGGCGATGACCTCCCGCTCCCCGGCCTCCGCCAGGGCCGCCAGGGCGGCCGCATCCAGCACCGTGCCCTTCTTCAGCACCCGCCCCGGCAGGCGGTGTGTATGCGCCAGGACGGCGCCCAGCGCTTCCTCCAGCGGGGTGGGGCCGAAGATCACGTCCTTTGCCCGAGCGCGGCGCCGCGGCGCACCGCCACGATCTCCGCCAGGATGGAAACCGCGATCTCCGGCGCGGTGACGGCGCCGATGTCCAGCCCGACCGGCGCGTGGATGCGGGCGGTGGCGGCTTCGCCATGGCCCAGCCCGGCCAGCCGGGCGAGGCGCTTCGCATGAGTGCGGCGGCTGCCCAGGGCACCGATGTAGAAAGCCTCGCTGCGCAGCGCCGCATCCAGCGCGGCATCGTCGAATTTCGGATCATGGGTCAGCGTCACCACGGCGCTGCGCGGGTCCGGGCCGAGCAGGGCCATGGCATCGTCCGGCCATTCATGGATCAGCGTGGCGCCCTTCGCGAAACGCTCCTCCGTGGCGAAGGCGCGGCGCGGGTCCACCACCGCCACGGCGAAACCCGCCGCCACCGCCATCGGCACCAGGGCCTGGGCGATATGCACCGCCCCCACCAGGATCAGCCGCAGCGGCGGGTTGTGCGGATGGACGAACCAGGTCTCGCCCGCCAGTTCGACGTTCCCCGCCGCATCCTCGGCCAATGCGTCGCGGGCGGCCTCGGCCAGCAAGGGCGGGATGTCCTCCACATCCTCCCCGGCCCCCCAGAGGCGCTGCGCCCCATCCGGCAGGCGGGTCAGCAGGGCGACAGGGCGTTTTTCCGCCTGGGCGGCACGCAGCCGCGCGAAGAGCTCCGTTCTCAACCCAGCTTCTCCACGAAGACCTTGAGCTTGCCGCCGCAGGCGAGGCCGACCTCCCAGGCGCGCTCATCGGAAATGCCGAAATCCAGCAGTTGCGGCCGGCCGTCGCGCATCACCGCCTGCGCCACCTCGGCCACCGCACCCTCGATGCAGCCGCCGGACACGGAACCGGCGAGGCGGCCGGAGCCGCTGACCGCGAGGCGGGAGCCGGGCGGGCGGGGGAGGAACCCCAGGTCTCCACCACCGTGGCCAGGGCCACCGCCTCGCCTTCCTGGCGCCAGGCATCGGCGGCGGCCAGGATGTCCTCGCCGGCAACAGGGGTGTCCTTGGGGGTTTCGCTCATGCGGGCCTCCTTGATGCGGCCTTTGGGGGCGAGCCGCCCGGGATGGACAGCGCCTCCACCAGCGCGCGCAGGCTGTCGAGGTTATGCACCGGGCGATGCTCGTGGACATGCGGCAGCAGCGCCCGGATGCCCTGAGACCTGGGTTGGAAGCCCGCATAGCGCAACAGCGGGTTCAGCCAGATCAGCCGCCGGCAGGAATGCGCCAGCCGTTCCGCCGCCTCGCCCAGCCCCTCGCCCCCGGCGCGGTCCAGCCCGTCGGTGATCAGCAGCACCACCGCGCCCTGGCCCAGCACGCGCCGCGCCCAGTCGCGGTTGAAATGCTCCAGCGCCTCGCCGATCCGCGTGCCGCCGGACCAGTCCGGCGCGGCCCGGCCGACCATCTGGAAGGCGACCTCCGGATCGCGGTGGCGGAGCTGCCGCGTCACATTGGTCAGCCGCGTGCCGAAGAGGAAGGTGTGGACCCGGTCGCGGTCATTGGTCACGGCATGGAGGAAATGCACCAGCACCTGGGCATAGCGCGCCATGGAGCCGGAGATATCGCAGATCGCCACCAGCGGCGGCGGGCGCTCCACCCTCCGGCGGCGCTCGATGGCCAGGATCTCGCCACCCCGGCGCAGGCTGGCCCGCACCGTGGCGCGCAGGTCGCTGCGCGGCCCGTGCGGATCGGGGCGGAAGCGCCGGGTCGGGCGCGCGGCGAGCGGCAGGGCGAGGCGACGGATCTCGCGCTTGGCGGCGGCGATCTCCTCGGCGCTCATCGCCTCGAAATCGAGCTGGCCCAGGCGTTCCGCCGCGCTGACCGAGAGGCTGGCCTCGTCCGGCTTCTCCTCCCGCTCGCCGCCGGCGGGGTCGCGGTTCGCCGCCAAAGCCTCGGCGAGGCGGCGGGCGGCGGGCAGGCGCTCCGTGGCTTCCGCACCGCTCTCCCCGCCGCCCAGGGGCAGGCCGGGGGCGCGCCACCAGAGGTCGAAGGCGCCGTCGAAGACCTCGTGGTGGTCATGAGCGTGCAGGAGCGTCGCGCGCAGCGCGGCGCGCACCGTGTCGCGCTCGGCGATCCCGGTGATCGCCAGCGCCTCGGCGGCGGCGAGGCTTTCCGCCGGGCCGACCGGAAGGCCGGCGCGCCGCAGCAGCCTGGCGAAGCCGATCAGGTTGCCGGCGAACTGCGCGCCCGAAGGCGCCGCCCCGTCGGGTTCAGGCTTCCGCACCTGACCTGGCCTCCGCCAGCAGTTGCGCCGCCTCCGCGCCGCGCAGCCGGGCGATGTCGTCCTGGTACTTCAGCAGGACGCCGAGCGTTTCCTCGACCAGGGCCGGCTCCAGCTCCCGCGCCCCCAGGGCGGCGAGGGCGCGGGCCCAGTCGATGGTTTCCGCCACGCCGGGCAGCTTGAACCAGTCCGGGCCGCGCCGCAGCGCCTGGACGAACCCCACGACCTCGCGCGACAGGCGATCCGAAAGGCCGGGCGCGCGGGCCTCCAGGATCTCGCGCTCCCGCGCCGCATCGGGATAGTCCACCCAGTGGTACAGGCAGCGGCGGCGGATGGCGTCGTGCACCTCCCGCGTCCGGTTGGAGGTGATGATCACCACCGGCGGCACCTGGGCGCGGATCGTGCCGAGTTCCGGCACGGTGATCTGGTTGTCGGCCAGGATCTCCAGCAGGAAGGCCTCGAAAGGCTCGTCGGCGCGGTCCAGCTCGTCGATCAGCAGGACGGCGGGGCTGCCCTCCAGGGCGGAGAGCAGCGGGCGTTCCTGCAGGAAGCGGCGGTCGTAGAGGCCGCGCTCCAGGGCCGCCGCATCGCCCGCGCTGCCGGAAGCCTCGGCGAGCCGGATCGCCATGAGCTGCTTGGCGTGGTCCCACTCATAGGCCGCGGCATTCAGGTCGAGCCCGTCATAGCATTGCAGCCGCACCAGCCGGCGTGGCAGGCGCGCGGCCAGGACCTTGGCGATCTCCGTCTTGCCGGTGCCGGGCTCGCCCTCCAGGAAGAGCGGGCGGCCCATCTGCAGGGCGAGATGCACCGAGGTCGCCAGGGCAGCATCGGCGACATAACCCCCCTCGGCCAGGAGCCGGCGGGTGTCGGTCACGCTGCCCGGGAGATGGGGGAAAGGATCTCGCCGCTCACGTCGCGGATGTCACGGTATGGGGAACCTCAGCCGAGGAAGATCAGCGCCATCATCAGGAGCCAGACGACCAGCCCGCCCCAGAAGATCATGCTCTGCCCCAGGAATTCGCGCGGCATCATGGCGCGTACAAGGGCCAGGCCGCTCACGGCGCTGTCGGCGGCCTTGGGAAGCGGGGATTCGACGGGGGTGGCAGCGGCGCTGGCGGCCACCTCCTCAGGCTCCGGCACGCCGATATTGGCCGCGAAGCGGTCGAAGAACTGGTCCGCCATCTGCTTGGCGGTGCTGTCCACCAGCCGGGCGCCGAGCTGGGCCATCTTGCCGCCGACCTGCGCCTTCACGGCATAGTGCAGCAGGGTGACGGCATCGGTCACCTCCTCCAGCTTCACATCGGCGCCGCCCTTGGCGAATCCCATGGCGCCGCCGTTGCCCTCGCCGGTGATGGTGTAGGATTCCGGGGCATTGATGTTGGTCAGGCTGACCTTGCCGCTGAACTTCGCCGCCATCGGGCCGATGCGCACCGCGACGCGGGCGGTGTAGCCGCCCTCCGGCGTCCGTTCCAGCGACTCGCAGCCGGGGATCGCGGCCTTCAGCGCCTCCGGGTCGTTCAGGGCATCCCAGACCCGTTGGCGCGGCGCCTCGATCCGCCGTTCACCGGTCATTTCCATTCGGGCGTCTCCATCACGGGAATCAGTGCGGTTCGGAAACTCATTCGTGCCTTAGCCTAGGGGGCGGGTATCCCGGGGGGAAGACGGGGGCCCCAAGGGAAACAGGCCGGATTTCGGGGGCCTGGCTCTTGGTGTAGAGCGGCAATGCCGGCAATCTGTGATGTGGGATTATTTCCCACACACTTCCCTCTCAGATGGAATGCAGACCCCATGGACCCGAAAGCGATGCGCCGCCGCCAGGTGACCTCCCTCCTGCTCGGTTCGCTGGCCGTGCTCCCGGCCCTGGCCGCGCAGCCGGCCCTGGCGCAGCAGGGGCCGCAGCCACCGCTGCCGGCCGAGCCGCTGACGATCGTCACCCGTGACGGCAAGCGCCATGTCTTCAACGTGGAAATGGCCACCGACACCGAGCAGCAGCGCATCGGGCTGATGTTCCGTCAGCGCGTGGCGCCGAATGGCGGGATGCTCTTCGACTGGGGGCGGCCGATGCAGAGCGGGATGTGGATGCGCAACACCATCACCTCGCTCGACATGATCTTCATCAAGCAGGATGGCACCATCGACCGTATCGCCGAGCGCACGGTGCCCCGCAGCGAGGCGGTGATCCAGAGCAACGGCCCGGTCCGGGCCACGCTGGAACTGGCGGCCGGTACGGCCGAGCGCCTGGGCATCCGCGTGGGCGACAAGGTGGAGCAGCGCATCTTCGGCAACGGCTGAGGCGGCCGGGCGGCCCCCTCAAGGGAAGCACCTCCGGGGATGCCTCCCGGGCGCAAACCTTTCCGCCCCGGCGCCGTTGGCCCTTCACGGCGGGGGTTCACGGCCCGCCGGAACAGGGGCCGCCGCGCCGGGACCCCAGCGGGTGGACCGCCGGGTGGATGCGGCGGCCGGCCCATCAGGAGAAGCCCGCTTGCGCCGAAATCCCGCCGTATCCTTCACCATACTGGGCCTGCTGGCCGCACCGCTGCTGGCCTCGCCCGCCTGGGCCCAGAGTTCCACCCCGCGCGACACGTCGAACAGCGGCAGCAGCAGCGTGGGGAAGGGCACCAGCAGCAGCCCGGCGGTGACACCGCCCCGCAGCGGCTCCACCCCGCGGGACAACTCCAACACCGGCAGCAGCCAGGTCGGCCCCGGCAGAGCCCAGAGCCCGGCGGTGACGCCCCCCAGCCCGGTGCGACGCCCCGGGACGAGTCGGGCAGCGGCTCCTCTGCCCGTGGCGGGCCCGGTACAGGCCCGGCGCGTTAAGCCGCTCCGCGACCCGGAGGGCGGGGTATGAACCCCCGCCCTTGCGGCGGCCTGCCACAAGGGTGGGCTTTCACAGGGGGAGGATCAGGGTTTCGCCAAAGGCCGGGACGCGGAAGGCCATGTCCGGCAGGCCGGCGGCGCCGCGGGCGGCCTCCAGGCCCTTCACCGGTGCGTCGAAAGCCTCCCGTGTCAGGCGGAAGGTGCCGAAATGCATGGCGATGGCCGTTTCGATCCGCAGATCGGCACGCGCCTGGACGGCCTCGGCCGGGTCGACATGCACCACATGCATGAACCAGCGCGGCACGAAGGCGCCGATCGGCACCAGCCCAACGGCGAAGGGCCCCAGCCGGGCACCGATCTCGGCCAGATGCAGTCCATAGGCGGTATCGCCGCAAAAGATCAGCCGCCCCCCGTCCCGGGCCCGCACCACGAAGCCACCCCAGAGCATACGGCCGCCGTCGAAGGGCGTGCGGGCGGAGAAGTGCTTCATCGGCAGATAGGTGGCCGTGGCCCCGCCGGGCAGAGGGGCATCCTGCCACCAGTCCAGTTCCACCGCCCCGGGCATCCCCCTGCGGGCCAGATAGGCGCCGTTCCCCAGCCCCGTGACGATCGGGACAGGATACAGCCGGCGCAAGGTCGGCAGGTCCATATGGTCGTAGTGGTTGTGGCTGAGCAGCACCGCATCGACCGGTGGCAGCTTCTCCAGCGGGATCGCAGGAGGGCGGACCCGCTTCGGCCCGGCGAAGGCGAAGGGGCTGCAACGCTCGCTCCAGACCGGGTCGGTCAGCAAGGTGGGGCCCCCGGCGAAGCGCAGCAGGAAGCTGCTGTGGCCGATGAAGGTGACCGCCACATGGCCGGGCGGCGGCTCGGCCGGGGGCGGCTGCGGCGGGTCCTCGACCCGTTCCGGCCAGGGCGGCCCGGCGGGCTCGCGCGACAGGCGCCAGAGTGCCCGCCGCGTCTGCCCGGCGCGCGTGCCGTCGGGGTTGAGGAATCGCCCCCGGACCCGCTGCGCACCCCGGGCCGGGCCGGCGGGCGCTTCGGACGATCCCCCGGCCGGTCCCGTATCGTCCAGGTTCCATACCGGGGCATCCTCCGGGACGTCCCCTGGGATGTCCCCTGGCAGGGTCATATCGGCCTGGTCATGCCGGCAGGGCATGCCCCAGGCGACCGGCGAGGTCGGTGACGAACTGCCAGGCGACGCGGCCGGAGCGGCTGCCACGCGTGACCTGCCATTCCTTGGCCTGGGCGTGCAGCTCCTCCCTCGGAAGGTCGAGGCCCAGTGCCCCGGCATAGCCTTCCACCATGGCCAGGAAGGTCGGCTGGTCGCAGTTGTGGAAGCCGATCCAGAGGCCGAAACGGTCGGACAGGCTGACCTTCTCCTCCACCGCCTCGCCCGGGTTGATCGCGGTGGAGCGCTCGTTCTCGATCATGTCGCGGGGCATCAGATGCCTGCGGTTCGAGGTGGCATAGAAGAGGACATTGGCCGGGCGCCCCTCGATGCCGCCATCCAGCACGGATTTCAGCGCCTTGTAGTCGGCGTCCTCGCGCTCGAAGGACAGGTCGTCGCAGAAGACCAGGCAGCGGCGCGGCTGGGCGCGCAGGATGTTCAGCAGCTCCGGCAGGGTGCGGATGTCCTCGCGCTGGATCTCGATCAGCACCAGGCTGCCGGGCTTCTCCCGGTTGGCGGCGGCATGGGCGGCCTTGACCAGCGAGGACTTGCCCATGCCCCGGGCGCCCCAGAGCATGGCGTTGTTGGCGGGCAGGCCCCGGGCGAAGCGCCGGGTGTTCTCCAGCAGCAGCGCCTTCTGCGCCTCGACACCCTGGAGGAGGGAGACATCGACCGCCGCCACGCTGGGCACGGGGGCCAGGCGCGGCTCGGGGGCGGGATGCCAGACGAAGGCATCGGCGCCTTCCAGTGACGGCGGGGCGGGGGAGGCGGGGGCCAGGCGCTCCAGCGCCTCGGCGATCCGGAGCAGGGCCGGCAGAAGATCGGACACTTGGAAGGGACTCGTTCGATGCGATGGACGGGAATGATGGGTTCGGCCCGTAAGGATGGGTTGACGGGCAGGGGGCGGAGGCTAGGTTCCGCCCCCATCCATCGCAAGCCGGGAAACTCCAACCCTCATGCTCGTCTCCACCGCCTACGCGCAGGACGCCGCCGGAAGTGCCGGCGCCGCCGGAATCGTGATGCAGCTCGCCCCGATGCTGCTCATCTTCGTGGTCTTCTACTTCCTGCTGATCCGCCCGCAGCAGCGCAAGGCCAAGGAGCACCGCACCATGCTGCAGTCGCTGAAGCGGAATGACCGCATCGTGACCGCGGGCGGCATCGTGGGCGTGATCACCAAGGTCAAGGAAGGCACGGACGAGGTCGAGGTCGAGATCGCCCCCAATGTCCGCGTCAACGTGCTGCGCGGCACGATCGGCAGCGTGGTGCGGCCCACCGCGGCCAACGACACGGCCGTGGCCAAGGGCTGAGGCGGGGGCCACCCGGGGCTGAACCCCTGGGGCGGTCGCGAAAAGGGGGAGCGCCAGCGATGGCGCTCCCCCTTTTCCGTTCCCGGGCGGCCCCCGCGGAGAGCCGCCCGGAGAGGGGTCAGGCCGACTGGCCGGACGTCAGGCCCTTGTCGAGCAGGCCGGCGACGAATTCCCAGTTCACCAGCTTGTCGAGGAAGTTGGACAGGTAGTCCGGGCGGCGGTTGCGGAAGTCCAGGTAGTAGGAGTGCTCCCACACATCCACGCCGAGGAGGGGCGTGCCCTCGCCGGTGGAGATCGGGTTGGCGCCGTTCGGGGTCTTGGTGATCTTCAGCTTGCCCGAGGCATCCTGGATCAGCCAGGCCCAGCCGGAGCCGAACTGGCCGACGCCGGCCGCCTTGAAGTCGTCCTTGAACTTCTGCAGGCCGCCGAGGTCGCTGTCGATCTTCGCCTGCAGCGCGCCCGGGATCTTGTCGCCGCCGCCATTGGGCGACATCACCTGCCAGAACAGGATGTGGTTCCAGTGCTGGCCGGCCTGGTTCAGCACGGGCTGGCTGTCGGCGCCGCCCTTGCCGGCTTCGGCCACGATCTGCTCCAGAGTCTTGCCGGCGAGGCCCTTGCTTTCGATCAGGCCGTTCAGGGCGGTGACATAGGCCTGGTGGTGCTTGCCGTGATGCAGCTCCAGCGTCTCCTGGCACATGCCGCGGGCGGCGAGCGCGCCGGGATCATAGGGCAGAGGCGGAAGGCTGAAGGCCATGAGAGGTCTCCCCAATGTTGAAACCGGCGGGAAGGTGGGCGGCTCCCCGTGAGGCGTCAACCTTGCGGGGCGGGCTTTGCGGCGCCAGAAGGCGGCCGATGGCTGAATTGTCGGAGATCGGCGCGATCGCGCGCCGCAGCGACCCGGATCGCTTCCTCTGCGCGCTCTTCGCGCCACCGGAGAAGCGCGAGGCACTGTTTACGCTGATC
Organism: Roseomonas gilardii subsp. gilardii; assembly: GCF_023078375.1. Taxonomy (NCBI): domain Bacteria; kingdom Pseudomonadati; phylum Pseudomonadota; class Alphaproteobacteria; order Acetobacterales; family Roseomonadaceae; genus Roseomonas; species Roseomonas gilardii. The sequence continues at coordinate 2,865,662 of NZ_CP095554.1, forward strand.
GCTTTCAACAACGAACTCGCCCGCGCCCGCGAGGTGGCGAGCCAGCCGATGATGGCGCTGATCCGCCTGCAATGGTGGCGCGATTCGCTGGACGAGATGGCGGCGGCCCGGCCGGCGCGACGGCACGAGGTGGCGGGGCCGCTGCACGCGCTCGTCACCGCCGGGGTGCTGGAGGCGGCGGATCTCCAGGCCATGCTGGATGCGCGGGAGGCGGAGGCCGAGGAGATCGAGAGCCGGGGGGCCTTCGAGAGCTATCTGCGCGGCTCGGCCGGTGGCTTCGCGGTGGCGGCGGGGCGGTTGCTGGGGGTGCCGCCGGCCCTGCTGCCGGCGCTGCAATCGGCGGGCGCCGGCTATGGGCTGGCCGGGGTGCTGCGGTCCCTGCCGCTCCAGGCGCGGCAGGGGCGCAACCTGCTGCCGGTGGAGATGCTGGCCGATGGGGAGAGGTGGAGGGGATCGCGCCCGATTCCCCCGCCGTGATCGCGGTGGCACGGCGCTTGGCGACGGAAGCCCTCCCCGTGCTGGCGCAGGCGCGGGAGGCGCTGCGGGGCCTGCCGAAGCCGGCCATCGCCGCCGCCCTGCCGCTGGTCCTGGCACGACGGGACCTGGGGCGGATCGCCGCCGGGGCCGACCTGTCGCGGCCGCCCGGGCCGCGCGGCGGCCTGGACCGGATCGCCGTGGCCTGGGCCGGGCTGCGCGGGCGGGTCTAGCGGGCACGGGTCGGTTCAGGTGCCGCGCTGCAACTGCGCCACGTAGGAGCGGTTCCAGCACGGGCTGATCATTACCTCCGCCTGGCTGCCCGAGGCGCGGATACGGCTGGCGAGACATCCTCCAGGGGCGTCGTCCGCCTTCCGGTGAGGAGGATCCCCGCGCCCTCCTCCGCCAAAGCGAGGGCCGCCGCCTCGCCGATGCCGGCCCCGTCACCCAGGCCACCTGGCCTGCCATTCCGCTCTCCCTCCACCGGAACGGGCGGGAGCGTGGGGCCGTCGCGCACCGCCTGGGAACAGGGGGTGCGGAGCCGGATGTCAGGCCCGCTTGCGCTTCGCCTTCGGTGCCGGCAGCAGGGGCGCCAGGAAGTGGCCAGTGTGGCTGTCCTTATGGGCCGCGACCTGTTCCGGCGTGCCCTGGGCGACGATGCGGCCGCCGCCCTCGCCACCTTCGGGGCCGAGGTCGAGCAGCCAGTCGGCGGTCTTGATGACCTCCAGGTTGTGCTCGATCACCAGCACCGTGTTGCCCTGCCGCACCAGCGCCTGGAGCAGTTCCAGCAGCTTGCGCACATCCTCGAAATGCAGGCCGGTGGTCGGCTCGTCGAGGATGTAGAGGGTGCGGCCGGTGGCGCGGCGGGACAATTCCTTGGCCAGCTTGATGCGCTGCGCCTCGCCGCCCGAGAGCGTCGTCGCCTGCTGGCCCAGATGGATGTAGCCCAGCCCGACCTCCCGCAGCACCACCAGCTTGTCGCGGATTGCGGGCACGGCGGAGAAGAACTCGCAGCCCTCGTCCACCGTCATCTCCAGCACATCGGCGATGGACTTGTCGCGGAAGCGGACCTCCAGCGTCTCCCGGTTGTAGCGCTTGCCCTTGCATGTATCGCAGGTGACATAGACGTCTGGCAGGAAGTGCATCTCGATCTTGAGCACGCCGTCGCCCTGGCACGCCTCGCAGCGGCCGCCCTTCACGTTGAAGGAGAAGCGGCCGGGCTTGTAGCCACGCGCGCGGGATTCCGGCAGTTCCGCGAACCAGTCGCGGATCGGCGCGAAAAGGCCCGTATAGGTGGCCGGGTTGGAACGGGGCGTGCGGCCGATCGGCGACTGGTCGATGTCGATGATCTTGTCGAGATATTCCAGCCCCTCGATCCGGTCGTGCGGGGCGGGGACGGTGCCGGAGCCCATCAGGCGCCGCGCCACGGCCTTGTAGAGCGTCTCGATCACCAGGGTGGACTTGCCGCCGCCGGACACGCCGGTGACGCAGGTGAAGGTGCCAAGCGGGATCTCGGCCGTGACGTCCTTCAGGTTGTTGCCGCGCGCGCCGATGACGCGGAGCATCTTCTCCGGATCGGGCGTGCGGCGCTCGGCAGGCACCTCGATGCGCTGGCGGCCCGAAAGATAGGCGCCGGTGACGCTGTCCGGGTTGGCCGCGACCTCCTCCGGCGTGCCCTGGGCGATGACGTTGCCGCCGCCCTTGCCGGCGGCCGGGCCGATATCGATCAGATGGTCGGCGGCGCGGATGGCGTCCTCGTCATGCTCCACCACCAGCACGGTGTTGCCGAGGTCGCGCAGCCGCCGCAGCGTGTTCAGCAGGCGCTCATTGTCCCGCTGGTGCAGGCCGATCGAGGGCTCGTCGAGCACGTAGAGCACGCCGGTCAGGCCGGAGCCGATCTGCGAGGCGAGGCGGATGCGCTGGCTCTCGCCGCCCGAAAGCGTGGCGGAGGAGCGGGACAGGCTGAGATAGTCGAGCCCCACATCCACCAGGAAGCGCAGGCGCTCGTTGATCTCGCGCAGGATGCGGCCGGCGATCTCCTGCCGCTGCACGGTCAGCGTGCCGTGGACATTGGCGAACCATTCCATGGCTTTGCGGATCGACAGCTCGCTGGCCTGTGCGATGTGGAGGCCGGCGACCTTCACGGCCAGTGCCTCGGGCTTCAGGCGGGCGCCCTGGCAGGCCTTGCAGGGGCGGTCGGCCTTGTAGCGCTCCAGATCCTCCCGCACCCAGGGGTTGTCCGTCTCGCGCAGGCGGCGCTCCAGGTTCGGGAGGACGCCCTCGAAGGGCTTCTTCACCTCGTAGGCGCGCAGCCCGTCCTTGTAGCGGAGCGTCACCACCTCGCCGCCCGTGCCGTGCAGGATGCCCTTGCGCACGGCGGCCGGAAGCTCGGCCCAGGGGGTCTTCATCGAGACCTTGAAGTGCTTCGCCAGGCTTTCCAGCGTCTGGTCGTAATAGGCGGAGGAGGAGCCGCCGGCCCAGGGGGCCACGGCGCCCTCGGCCAGCGGGCGCAGGTCGTCCGGCACCACCAGGGCCGGATCGAAATAGCTCTCCGTGCCCAGCCCGTCGCAGACCGGGCAGGCGCCCTGGGGCGAGTTGAAGGAGAAGAGGCGGGGCTCGATCTCCTCGATGGTGAAGCCGCTCTCCGGGCAGGCGAAGCGGGAGGAGAAGACGGTGCGCTCGCCGCTGTCGGCATCCTCCGCATAGGCGACGCCGTCGGCCAGGCCCAGCGCCGTCTCGAAGCTGTCGGCGAGGCGGGTCTCCATGCCGGGGCGGACCACGATGCGGTCCACCACGGCCTCGATGTCGTGCTTGCGCTTCTTGTCGAGGTTCGGCGCCTCCTCCAGCCGGTAGAGGGTGCCGTTGATCTTGGCGCGCTCGAAGCCGCGGCGCTGGAGCTCGGCCAACTCCTTCTTCCACTCGCCCTTCTTGCCCCGGGCGATGGGGGCCAGGATCAGCAGGCGCTTGCCCTCGCCCATGCCCAGGACGCGGTCCACCATCATGGAGACGGTCTGCGCCTCGATCGGCAGGCCGGTCGCGGGGGAATAGGGCACGCCGACCCGCGCCCAGAGCAGGCGCATGTAGTCATGGATCTCGGTGACCGTGCCGACCGTGGAGCGCGGGTTGTGCGAGGTGGTCTTCTGCTCGATCGAGATGGCCGGGGACAGGCCCTCGATGCTGTCCACATCCGGCTTGCCCATGAGCTGGAGGAACTGCCGGGCATAGGCCGACAGGCTCTCCACATAGCGCCGCTGCCCCTCGGCATAGATCGTGTCGAAGGCCAGCGAGGACTTCCCGGAGCCGGACAGGCCGGTGATGACCGTCAGCGTGTCCTTCGGAATGTCGAGATCGATGTTCTTCAGGTTGTGCTGCCGCGCGCCCCGGACCCGGATGGCCGGACCCTGCACCGGCCTCGGCGCCCCGCGCTCCGCGCCACATTTCGCGCCCTGCCCGGAGGCCCGGGCCGCCGCGCCGGCCTGCCGCGCCGGCCGGGTGCTGGCGGAGGCGGCGGCATCGGCAGTGGCGAGGTCGGTGTCGCGAGAGGCGGCCATGCTGGTGTCCTGGGCTGTGTCCTGGCCGGAGGCGGTGCGGCGGCCGGGACGGCGGGTCCGGGAGGGGGACCGGGGAGGAAGACTGTCGGGCAAAGCGGGTGGGTCCCTGAAGGTTCCCGTGGAACATGCTGTGAGGGGCGGATTATGGCAGGATCTGCGGCTCAGTTCACATTGTGTTCTTGCAACCGTGATACCATATCCACGCCGTGGGTGGAGGTCGCCGGGGGCGCCTCCGCCTGCTTCCCGGGCGAACTTCCCCTGGGGGTGGCGAGCGCCGCTTGCCTTGGGTAAGTTCGCCCGACCCTGTCGGCGGTGCCGCACGGGGCGATACGAGTCGGCCCGGTGTCCTGTCCCACTCTCCCCTTGGCCGGGGCGATGGGAGGCCCGATGCCAGGCAAGAGGTGGATGAATGGCCGGCAGCGTCAACAAGGTGATCCTGGTGGGCAATCTGGGGCGCGACCCCGAGGTCCGCAACTTCCAGAACGGCGGCAAGGTGGTGAACCTGCGCATCGCCACCAGCGAGACCTACAAGGACCGCGAGGGGAACCGCCAGGAGCGGACCGAGTGGCACTCCGTGGCGATCTTCAACGAGCGCCTGGGCGAGGTGGCCGAGAAGTACCTGCGCAAGGGCTCCACGGTCTATATCGAGGGCAAGCTCGAAACCCGGAAGTGGCAGGACAAGGACGGCCAGGACCGCTACACCACCGAGATCGTGCTGCGGAACTTCGGCGGCGAGCTGACCATGATCGGCGGCCGCCCCAGTGGCGGCGAAGGCGGTGAGGGCGGCGGCTTTTCCGGCGGCGGTGGCGGCTTCGGGGGTGGTGGACGCTCCGGCGGCGGCGACCGTGGCGGCTTCGGCGGCGGCTCCCCGGGTGGTGGTGCCGGCGGGCGGTCCCCGTCGCGCGGTGGCGGTGGTGGCGGTTGGGATGCGCCGAAGGGCGACCTGGATGACGACATCCCGTTCTGAGGCCCGATGACCGAACCGGCCCCCATTTTTGGCCCGAGCGAATTTCTAGGATGACAGCGTGAGCGAGACCGAGGACGGCGCCGACAACGGCGGGGATGAGAATGGCGCGGGCATTCCGCTGAGCGGGACGCCCGTCGCGCTCGAGGAGGAGATGCGCCGCTCCTACCTCGACTATGCGATGAGCGTGATCGTCTCGCGTGCCCTGCCGGATGCGCGGGACGGGCTGAAGCCCGTGCACCGGCGCATCCTCTTCGCCATGCACGAGGCCGGCTACACGCCGGACAAGCCGCACCGCAAGTCGGCCCGCGTGGTCGGCGACGTGATGGGTGTCTATCACCCGCATGGCGACGCGGCGATCTACGATGCCATGGTCCGCATGGCGCAGCCCTTCTCCATGCGGCTGCCGCTGATCGACGGGCAGGGGAATTTCGGCTCCATCGACGGCGATCCGCCGGCGGCGATGCGCTACACGGAGGCCCGGCTGGCGAAGTCCGCCGCCGCGCTGCTGGCCGGCATCGACGAGGACACGGTCGATTTCCAGCCGAACTACGACGAGAGCGCGCAGGAGCCGCGCGTGCTCCCGGCGGCCTTCCCGAACCTGCTGGTCAATGGCGCCAATGGCATCGCCGTCGGCATGGCGACGAACATCCCGACGCATAATGCGGGCGAGATCATCGATGCCACGCTGGCGATGATCCGCGAGCCCGACATCTCGCTGGAGGAGCTGATCCGGATCGTCCCCGGGCCGGATTTCCCGACCGGCGGGCTGATCCTGGGCCGCGCCGGCATCCGCTCCGCTTATGAGACCGGCAAGGGCGGCATCCCGCTGCGTGCGCGCACCGCGATCGAGGAGTTGCGCGGCGGCCGCAATGCCATCGTGGTCACCGAGATCCCCTATCAGGTCAACAAAACCTCGCTGCTGGAGCGCATCGCGGAGCTGGTCCGCTCCAAGCAGGTGGAGGGCATCTCCGACCTGCGCGACGAGAGCGACCGCTCCGGCATGCGCATCGTGATCGAGCTGCGGCGCGAGGCGACGCCGGAGGTAGTGCTGAACCAGCTCTATCGCTTCACGCAGTTGCAGATCTCCTTCGCCGCGAACATCCTGGCGCTGGACAAGGGCCGTCCGCGGCAGATGGGGCTGAAGGACGCGCTGCGCGCCTTCATCGACTTCCGCGAGGAGGTGATCCTCCGCCGTTCGCGCCACCGGCTGAGCAAGGCGCGCGAACGCGGCCACCTGTTGATCGGCCTGGCCATCGCCGTCGCCAATATCGACGAGGTCATCCGCCTGATCCGGCAGAGCCCCGATGCCAACACGGCGCGCGAGGCGCTGATGGCGCGCGCCTGGCCGGCGGGCGATGTCGGCGCGCTGCTGGCGCTGGTAGATGACAGCGGCAATGTCGTGATCGACGATACCGTTCACCTGACGGAGACCCAGGCGCGCGGCATCCTGGAACTGCGGCTCCAGCGCCTCACCGGCCTGGAGCGCGAGAAGATCGTCGCCGAGCTGGACGAGGTCGGCGGCCGGATCCGGGAGCTGCTGGACATCCTGGCCAGCCATGTGCGCCGGCTGGAGCTGATGTCGCAGGAACTCGCCGAGGTCCGCGCCCAGATCGCCACGCCGCGCGTCACCGAGATCGTCGATGGCGTGCTGGACCAGGACGACGAGAGCCTGATCGAGCCCGGCCTCATGGTCGTGACCATGACCCGCGACGGCTATGTGAAGCGCACCACGCTGGAAAGCTTCCGCGCGCAGAACCGTGGCGGGCGCGGGCGTTCCGCCGCCGGGACGCGCGAGGATGACGTGGTGGTGCGTTCCTTCAACGCGCACACGCATCAATGGGTGCTGTTCTTCACCAGCCGGGGCATGGCCTTCCGCGAGAAGGTCTGGAAGCTGCCGCTGGCCAGCCCGACGGCGCGCGGCCGGTCGTTGCGCCAGCTCCTGCAATTGCAGCAGGACGAACAGGTGACGGCGGTGCTGCCGCTGCCGCAGGATGAGAGCCTGTGGGAGAACCTGCATCTCGTCTTCGCCACGGCCAGCGGCAATGTCCGGCGCAACCGGCTGTCGGATTTCCGCAATGTCCGTTCCTCCGGCCTGATCGCCATGAAGCTGGACGAAGGCGACAGCCTGATCGGCGTGCAGACCTGCCGCGAGGGTGACGACGTGATGCTGGCGACCCGCAACGGGCGCTGCATCCGCTTTGTCGCGGAAACCGACACGCTGCGCGTCTTCGCCGGGCGTGACAGCACCGGCGTGCGTGGCATCAGGCTGGCGGATGGCGACGGGGTGATCGCGCTGTCCGTGCTGCGCCATGTCGAGGCGGACAGTGCCGAGCGCGCCGCCTATCTGAAGGCCGCCGCCGCCAGGCGCCGAAGCGGCGCCGAGGCGGAGGAGGGCGCCGAGGAGGCCGCATCCCCCGAAGCGCCTGTGGACGCGGATGAGCCTTCGGAGGATGGTGAGGAGGTCGCGCTCTCCGCCGAACGCTTTGCCGAGCTGGAGGCGGCCGAGGAGCTGCTGCTGGTCGTGACCGACCAGGGCTTCGGCAAGCGTTCCTCCGCCTATGAATACCGTGTCTCCGGCCGTGCCGGGCAGGGGATCGCCAATATCAGCCTGAGCAAGCGCACGGGACGCGAGGTCGTGGCGACCTTCCCTGCCAAGCCGGGCGATGATGTCATGCTCGTCACCGACAACGGTCGGCTGATTCGCCTGCCGGTGGATCAGGTGCGGGTCACGGGGAGGACATCGATGGGCGTCACCATGCTGCGGCTGGATGATAACGAACGCGTGACATCCTGTTTCCCGGTCGTGGATGACGGGGAGGGGGAGGATGGCTGAGTCCGGCCGCGCCGAGCGGGTCGGCCTCTACCCGGGAACCTTCGACCCGGTCACCAACGGTCACCTGGACGTCATCGGCCGGGCGGCGCGCCTGGTGGACCGGCTGGTCATCGGCGTCGCCGTGAATGCGGGGAAGGGGCCGCTTTTTCCGATGGAGGAGCGGGTTGAGCTCGTCCGGGCGGAGATGCAGGCGGTGACCGACCGGACCGGCACACCGATCGATGTGTGCCCCTTCGACAACCTGCTGATCGGCTTCGCGCGCGAGGTCGGCGCCAGAATGATCGTGCGCGGCCTGCGGGCCGTGTCGGATTTCGACTATGAGTTCCAGATGGCAGGCATGAACCACCGGCTGGACAATGGCATCGAGACGGTGTTCTTGATGGCCAGCGAGCGCAACCAGTTCATTTCCTCGCGTTTCGTGAAGGAAATCGCGCGGCTGGGTGGGGATGTCTCATCTTTCGTGCCCGCCCTGACGCTCGAACGCACGCTGGCCCGCGTGCGGAATGCCACGGGAGAGTAGTTCCAGATGCGGCGACGCACTCTGCTGACCGCCACGACGTTGATCGCCGGAGGATCCCTGATGAGCGAGAGTACCGAAGCCGCGGCGCCCGCCGACCGAGAGAACACCCTGCTGATGGACCTCAAGGACGGGCGCGTGGTGATCGAGCTGCGCCCCGACCTGGCCCCGAAGCATGTGGAGCGGATCAAGACCCTGGCACGCCAGGGCTTCTATGACGGCACGCCGTTCCACCGGGTCATCGAGGGCTTCATGGCCCAGGGCGGCGACCCGACCGGCACCGGCACGGGCGGCAGCCCCCTGCCGAACCTGCCGGCCGAGTTCAGCCCGCCGGCCAAGGCGCGCTTCATCCGCGGCACCTGCGGCATGGCCCGGACCCAGGACCCGAACAGCGCGAACAGCCAGTTCTTCATCATGTTCGCCCCGGCCGCGAGCCTGGACGGCCAGTACACGATCTGGGGCCGCGTGGTCTCGGGCATGGAGGCCGTGGACAAGATCAAGCGGGGCAGTGGCTCCAGCGGCATGGTGCGCGACCCTGACAAGCTGGTCCGCCTGCGTGTCGCGGCGGATGTGCCGGAAGGCCAGTAAGCCGGCTTCTCCTGAAGGGCGGGACCATAATGGTCCCGCCCTTCTTCTTTCGGCACCGGATGTGGGTTCCGCGCTCTTCGCGTGGCGCGGAGCCTGTGCTATCCGTCCGGCCGACCCTTCTTGGGCGCCTGTAGCTCAGTCGGTAGAGCACGAGACTTTTAATCTTGGGGTCCTGGGTTCGAGCCCCAGCGGGCGCACTCCAAACTACTCCCTCGGCTTGCCCCTGCCCTCAGGCGGCCTCCAGCCGTTTCCCGGTTCCGCCATCGAAGACATGGAGTTCCCTGGGGTCAAGGAGGGCCGTCAGGTTGCTTCCGGCGAAGGGCCCGTTCACCCGGACGGTGAGCGGCACGCCATCCGGCAGCCGGCCATGCACCACCGTCTCGGAGCCGAGCGGTTCCACGAGATCGACCGTCAGGGGCAGGGCGTCCGGCGCTTCGCCCACCAGCACATGTTCGGGCCGCAGCCCCAGCGTCAGGGGCATTCCTGCGGCACCGGGGCGCGGCCCGTCCGCGAAGACGATCCCCTGCCCCGAAGCCAGCCGCGCGCCGGTGCCGCCCTCCAGCAGCGTGGCAGGCAGGAAGTTCATCGAGGGGCTGCCGATGAAGCTCGCGACATAGGTGTCCGCCGGCTTCGCCCAGACCTCCATGGGAGAGGCGACCTGGGCGGCACGGCCCTGGTGCATCACCACCAGCCGGTCGCCCAGGGTCATGGCCTCCACCTGGTCATGCGTCACGAAGATCGAGGTTACGCCCAGCCGGCGCTGGAGGCGGCGGATCTCCGCCCGCATCTGCACGCGCAGCTTGGCGTCGAGGTTAGAGAGCGGCTCGTCGAAGAGGAACAGCGCCGGCTCCCGCACGATGGCCCGGCCCATGGCGACGCGCTGCCGCTGGCCGCCGGACAACTGGCGTGGGCGCCGGTCCAGCAGGGCGCCCAGGCCCAGGATCTCCGCGGCCTCCCGCACGCGCCGGTCGATCTCGGGGCGCGGCAGGCGGCGGATCCTGAGCCCATAGGCCATGTTCTGCGCCACCGTCATATGCGGGTAGAGCGCATAGTTCTGGAACACCATGGCGATGTCACGGTCCGCCGGCTCCAGCGGAGTCACGTCCCGCCCGGCGATCACCACCTTGCCGGAGGTCGGCGTCTCCAGCCCCGCGGTGATCCGCAGCAGGGTGGATTTGCCACAGCCCGAGGCGCCGACCAGCACCACCATCTCGCCATCCGCGACATCGAGCTCGATGCCGTGCAGCACCTGCGTCTTGCCGAAGGACTTGCGGATCTCGTCCAGCTTCAGGGTCGCCAAAGGGCTTACTTCTCCGTCTCGGTCAGGCCGCGCACGAACCAGCGCTGCATCGCCACCACCACGGCGACGGGGGGCAGCAGGGCCAGCACCGCCATGGCCATGATGGTGTTCCACTCGTTCTGGGAGTCGCCATTGCCGATGGTCTTGGAGAGGCCGACCACAATGGTCTCCAGCGAGCGGTCGGTCACGATCAGCAGCGGCCAGAGATACTGGTTCCAGCCATAGATGAAGAGGATCACGAAGAGCGCCGCGATCGAGTTGCGCGACAGCGGCAGCACCACGTCGCGCAGGAAGCGCAGCGGCCCGGCGCCATCGAGCCGCGCCGCTTCGGCCAACTCGTCCGGGATGGTCAGGAAGAACTGCCGGAACAGCAGCGTCGCCGTGGCGGAGGCGATCAGCGGCAGGGTGAGGCCGGTCATCGTATCGGTCAGGTGCAGGTTCACCATGACCTGGAAGGTCGGGATCAGCCGCACCTCCACCGGGAGCATCAGCGTGATGAAGATCAGCCAGAAGCAGGTCATCCGGAAGGGGAAGCGGAAGAACACCACGGCGAAGGCGCTGAGCATGGAGATCGTGATTTTCCCGACCGCGATGATCAGCGCCATCAGCGCGCTGTTCCACAGCATCACCCAGGCGGGCGTGGTGCGCATGCGGCCACCGCCCTGGGTCCAGGCGGTGACGTAGTTCTGCACTGCGTCCGGTCCAGGCAGCAGCGGCACCTCGCCGCGCCCCAGGGTGGAGGCGTCATGGGTGGACCCCATCAGCGCGATCCAGATGGGGAAGGCGAAGATGAAGACGCCCAGGATCAGCAGCGCATGGGTGAGCAGCTTCGCGCGCGCCTGCCGACGGCGCGTCGCGGTGGCGACATCCGCCATCAGTAATGCACCTTGCGGTCGATGAAGCGGAACTGGAAGGCGGTCAGCGCCACCACCAGCAGCATCAGGATGACGCTCTGCGCCGAGGAGGTGCCGAGGTTCAGGTTCTGCACGCCGTCCGACCAGGTCTTGTAGATCAGCGTTTCCGTGGCCCGCGCCGGCCCGCCCTGGGTGAGGGCATGGATCACGCCGAAGGTCTCGAAGAAGGCATAGGTCAGGTTCACCACCACCAGGAAGAAGATGGTGGGGGAAAGCAGGGGGAAGACCACGGTCCAGAAGCGCCGCACCGGGCGGGCGCCGTCGATCGCGGCGGCCTCCAGCACGCTCTGGGGGATGGACTGCAAGCCGGCCAGGAAGAAGATGAAGTTATAGGCCACCTGCTTCCAGGCCGAGGCGATCACCACCAGCACCATCGCCTGGGTGCCATTGAGCCGGTAGTCCCAGGCGAGGCCGGCGGCGTTCAGCGCACGGCCGATCAGCCCGATCTGCGGGTGGAACAGGAAGAGCCAGAGCACCGCCGCCACGGCCGGGGCCACGGCATAGGGCCAGATCAGCAGGGTGCGGTAGATGCTGGCGGCGCGGAGCCGCTTGTCCGCCTGCACCGCCAGGAACAGCGCCACCGACAAGGCCAGGATGGCCACGGAGGAGGAGAAGATCACCGTGTTCCAGGCTGCGTGGAGCCAGTTCGGGTCGGACAGGACCTCGCGGAAATTCTCCAGCCCGACGAATTCGCTGGAGAGGCCGAAAGCGTCCTCCCGCAGCGTGGACTGGATCAGCGCCTGGAGCGCGGGCCAGTAGAAGAAGACCGCCGTGATCGCGAGCTGGGGCAGAAGCAGCAGCAGCGGCAGCGCCTTGCCGCGAAAGGCGACCTTCTCGCTCATGGATCAGTCCCTGCCCGGTCAGCCCTTGTTGGTGCGCTCGAAGTTGCGCAGCACCTGGTTGCCGCGCGTCTGCGCATTGGCCAGGGCCTGGTCGGCGCTCTGCCCACCCTGCAGCGCGCGCTCCATCTCCTCCTGCATGATGTTGCGGATCTCGGCGAAGCCGCCGAGGCGGATGCCGCGGCTGTTCTCCGTCGTGTTGCCGCCGCCGCGCAGGAGCTGTTCCACCGGCACGTCGGCGCCGGGATTCTTGTCGTAGAAGCCGGATTCGCGGGTCGCCTTGTAGGCTCCCATGGAGACGGGGAGGTAGCCCGTGTCCTGGTGCCACTTCGCGGCGATGTCCTGGCGGCCGAGATAGCGGAAGAACTCGGCGATGCCCTGGAGCTCGGCCGGGGAGCGCTGCGCCCGAGGCCCGCCCTGCATCACCCAGAGGCTGGCGCCGCCGATGATGCTGTTGATCGGCGCGCCCTTCACGTCCGGATAGTAGGGCAGCATCGCCGCGCCCCAGTCGAACTTCGCTTCCTTCACGGTGCGGGCGCGCAGGCCGGAGGAGGCCATGATGATCGAGCACTCGCCCGCCGGGAAGAGCGCATCCGCCGCCGAGTCGCGCCCGCCATAGCGGTAGAGGCCTTCCTTCTGCCATTCCACGAGGTTGCCGAGATGCCTCACCAGCAGCGGGTTGTGGATGCGCAGCTCGGCATCCAGCCCCTCGAAGCCGTTCGCCCTGGTGGCCAGCGGGATGTTGTGGATGGCGCTCACCTGCTCGATGTTCAGCCAGGTGGGCCAGGAGGTGGTCATGGGCGAGGAGAAGCCCGCCGCCTTCAGCTTGCGCATCGCCTCGGCGACCTCCGGCCAGGTCGCGGGGAACTTCGCCGGGTCCAGCCCCGCCTTGCGGAAGGCATCCTTGTTGTAGAAGACGATCGAGGTCGAGCTGTTGAAGGGCAGGGACATCAGCCGCCCGTCCGGCAGGCTGTAATAGCCCTTGATGGCGGCGAGGTAATCCGCCGTGCCCAGATCGACCTTGGTCTGCGCCGCGAGTTCATGCAGCGGCACGATGGCGCGGCCGGCATTGATCATCGTGCCGGTGCCGACCTCGAACATCTGCACGATATGCGGCGCGGTGCCGGCGCGGAAGGCGGCGATGGCCGCCACCATCGTGTCCGGATAGCTGCCCCGGAAGCTGGCATTGATCCGGAACCTGTCCTGCGACTCGGAGAAGTCGGCGGCGATCTGTTCCAGCATCCCGCCCAGCGGCTGGGTCAGCCCGTGCCAGAACTGGAGTTCGGTGCGATTGCCAGTGCCCTGCGCCAGGGCGGGGCGGCCGAGCAGCCCCGAGGCCAGCGGGGCGGAGGCCAGCGCCAAGGCGCCGGCGGCCACGGAACGACGCCGCATGATCGCATTCTCCCTGTGTGAGCGGCCGGTCTTTCGCCGGTGCTTGTTGCGGGCATGCTACAGACATATGACAGTTCCATGAAGGGCGCATGACGGCTCGATCCGCTGCCGCACCGAAAGCGGTGTGCCCCCGGGGCGGCTGGCATGGGGCGGCAGGCATGGGGGCGTCGCGGCCCAGCCGGATGCAGCGCGCACTTCCGCCGGAGGCGCAGGGGGGTTAAGCCGCCGCCGTGCCAGCCGAACTCTCCGTCATCATCCCCTGCTACAACGAGGCCGCCAATGTGCGGCCGATGCTGCAACGCCTGGAGGCCGCGCTGGACGGGATCGCCTGGGAGGCGGTCTATGTGGACGACAACAGCCCGGACGGAACGGCGGCGCTGGTGAAATCCGTCGCGGCGGGAGATGCCCGGGTGCGCTGCATCCGCCGCATCGGTCGGCGCGGCCTGGCCTCGGCCTGCGTGGAGGGCATCCTGTCCTCCTCCGCCCCCTATGTGGCGGTCATCGACGGCGACCTGCAGCATGACGAGACACGGCTGCCGCTGATGCTGGCGGCCGTGAAGGGCGGCGAGGCGGAGGTGGCGATCGGTTCCCGCAACATCGAGGGCGGCGAGAAGGACAGCGGCTTCTCCCCGCTGCGCGCCCGGATCAGCGAGGCGGGGGCGCGCATGGCGGGGTCGATCCTGCCGACCTCGGTGAGCGATCCGATGAGCGGCTTCTTCCTGCTGCCGCGCCCGCTCTTCGAGGAGATCGCGCCGCAGCTCTCGGCGCGGGGCTTCAAGATCCTGCTCGACCTGCTGCTTTCCGCCGGCCGTCCCCTGCGGGTGACGGAGGTCCCCTACCGCTTCCGCCCGCGCGAGGCGGGGGAATCCAAGCTCGACGCCACGGTGCTGATGGAATTCCTGGGCCTGCTGCTGGACAAGGCGCTGGGCGGGGCGCTGCCCTGGCGCTTCCTCAGCTTCGCCGCCGTCGGGCTGATCGGCATCGCCGTCCACCTGCTGGTGCTCTGGGGCGCGGTGGGGCTCGGTCATTTCGGCTTCGCCACCTCGCAATGGATCGCCACCTTCGTCGCCATGACAGCCAATTTCCTGCTGAACAACCGCGTGACCTATCGCGACGTGCGGCTCAAGGGCCCGGCCCTCTGGCGGGGGCTGGTGCTCTTCTACCTGGTCTGCGGCATCGGGGCGGCCGCCAATGTGGGTATCGCCCGGCTGCTGGTGCGGGAGGAGACGCTGGGCTGGGGCCTGGCCGGTGGCGCCGGGGCGCTGATCACCGCCGTCTGGAACTACGCCGTCTCCTCGACGCTGGTCTGGCGCACGCGCTGAAGGAAAGGCCCATGACCCAGACCCTTCGCATGCCCTCCCTTCGCACGTCGTCCCTGCGCCTGCCGCTGCTGGCTCTCGCGGCCATCACCCTGGCCCGGCTGATCGCGGCGGCCACCGTGCCGGTCTCCCCGGACGAGGCTTATTACTGGGTCTGGTCCCGGGCACTCGCGCCCGGCTACTACGACCACCCGCCCATGGTCGCCTTCTGGATCCGGGCGGGGACGCTGCTGCTGGGCGACACGCCGCTTGGCATCCGGCTGCTGGGGCCAATCGGGCTGCTGCTGGCCACGCTGGCGCTGGCGCGGGCGGGCAACCTGCTCTTCCCTGATCGCCGCCCCGGCGTGGTGGCGGCATCGCTGTTCAACGCCACCCTGCTGGTGAATGCCGGCGCCGTGCTGATGACGCCCGACACGCCGCAGATCGTCTTCTGGTGCCTGACCCTCTGGGCGGTGGCTGAGGCCCATGCCCGCGGGGACGGGCGCTGGTGGTTCGCGGTGGGCCTCCTCGCCGGGTGCGCGCTGCTGTCGAAATACACCGCCGCCTTCCTGGGCATCGGCCTGCTGCTCTGGCTGCTGCTGGATGCGCGGGCGCGGGTCTGGCTGCGCGACTGGCGCCTCTGGGCGGGCGGGGTCGTGGCCGTGCTGCTCTTCTCCCCGGTGCTGATCTGGAACGCGCAGCACGGCTGGGCCTCCTTCGCCAAGCAGGGCGGGCGGGCCGGGCTGCGGGAGGGCGGCTTCACCTTCCGCTACCTCGGCGAACTGATCGGCGGGCAGGCGGGGCTGGCCACGCCCGTCATCTTCGCCCTTTGCGTGATCGGCACGGCACTGGCCGTTTCCGCCTGGGTCCGGCGACGGGACAGCGGCGCCGGGCTGCTGGTGGCGCTCACCGTCCCGGCCACGGCGATCTTCCTCTGGCAGGCCACGGGCAGCCGGGTGCAGGGGAACTGGCCCGCGATCCTCTACCCCACGGCCTGCCTCGCGGCCGCCTGCCTGGGCCCGGCCTGGCAGAGGCTGCGGCGCCCGGCCCTGGCGCTGGGCCTGGCGATCTCCGGGCTGGTGCTGGTCCAGGCGGCCGCCGCGCCCCTGCATCTGGAACGGCGCAACGACCCGACCCTGGCGCGCCTCGGCGGCTGGGACCGTTTCGCGGAGGCGGTGGAACAGGCCCGGGTCGCGCAGGGGGCGGATTTCGTGGCCTCCGAGGAATACGGGCTGGCCAGCGAGCTGGCGCTGCGCCTGCCGCGCGGCGTGCCGGTGGTGGCGATCGGCGACCGGTGGGATCTTTTCACGCTGCCGGACGGCCCCGTGCCCGTCCGGGGGCTGCTGATCCGCAGCACCCGCCGGGGCGAAGGCCCGCCGCTCTGGCCAGGGGCGACGGAATTGCCGGGCCTGATCGCGCGGGCGCGCGGCGGGGTGGAGGCGGAGCTGTACCGTCTCTACGCGGTGTCGCCGGCGCCGGACCTGTCCGTGGCGCTGCTGCCGCGCCCTCGGTAGAGGCCGCCCTGATGAGCTTTCCGTAACCGCCCTTGACGTTCCGGGAAGGCAGACGGAGATGAGGCGGCACGAAGGAGACAACCCTGATGCTCGTCCGCACACGCCGTGGCTGGGAACTGCCTGAGAGCGCCGCGACGCCCGAGGCCCTGGTGGTCGGCCGGCGCAAGGGCCTGGGCCTGATCGGCGGCGGCATCGCCGCGGGGCTCGGTGTGCTGGGGTCGCTGTCCGGGGCGGGTTCCGCCCGCGCACAGTCCGCCGCGGTGCCAGGCGGCCTGTCCCCGAACCCGCGCTTCCCGCCGGGCCGGCCCACCACGCCGGAGCGCAATGCGACCACCTACAACAACTACTATGAGTTCGGGGATTCCAAGGACGTCGTCTCGGCCGCCCGGAAGCTGAAGATGGACCCCTGGAGCATCCGCTTCGAGGGCATGGTCGCCCAGCCGCGCGAGATCGGGCTGGAGGACCTGCTGAAACAGGTGCGGATGGAGGAGCGCGTGCTGCGGCACCGCTGTGTCGAGACCTGGGCCATGACCGTGCCCTGGACGGGCTTCCCGCTGTCCGAATTCGTCCGCCTTGCCCAGCCCAGCTCCGGGGCGAAGTACCTCGTCCTGGAAACGGCGCAGCAGCCGGACGTCATGCCGGGCCTGCGGCAGATCTGGTATTCCTGGCCCTATATCGAGGGCTGCACGCTGGCCGAGGCGCAGAACGAGATGGGCTTCGTCGCCACCGGCATGTACGGCAAGCCGCTGCCGCCGCAGAATGGCGGGCCGATCCGGGTGCTCTTCCCCTGGAAATACGGCTTCAAGTCCGGCAAGTCGGTGGTCAAGGTCACTTTCACCGACAAGCGCCCCGTCTCTTTCTGGGAACAGCTCCAGAGCAACGAATACGGCTTCTGGGCCAATGTGAACCCGGCGGTGCCGCATCCGCGCTGGTCCCAGGCCACGGAGCGCCTGCTCGGCAGCAACGAGCGCGTGCCGACGCAGATCTTCAACGGCTATGGCGAGTTCGTGGCCGATCTCTACAAGGGCCTGGAGGGCGAGCGGCTCTACACCTGATCCCGCCGCTTAGCCCGGCAGGTCGCCCCGCCAAGTCAACCTGACGGGGTGAAACGCCATTCGCCCGGCGGGCGCAGTGCCAGTTGCCGCGCATCGTCATTGCCGGGCTCCCAGGCCAGGGCCTGTGGCGGCGTGTCCAGATCGGCGGCCCGGCGGGTGAAGACAGGGCGCAGCAAGCCCTGCACAGCGGACCCGGCCGGGGCGCGCAGAGTGAAGCCGGTCGTGAATCCCCCTGTGGTAAAGCCTGGGCGGGGCAGGCTGACCGCCCGCACCGAAAGGTCGCGGATACCGTAGCCACCATCGGCGAGCAGGGCGCCGAGGCGCCGGCCCGGAGCAATCTCCAGGAAATCCAGGCTCCTCGGGTCCCGCAGCCGGGCGCGTCCGGCGGGGCCGCCCTGGTCCTCTTCCTCCTGCAGCCAGTTCACCGCATAGGCCAGGGCGCCGAGCTGGAAAACATCCGGCCCGATCTGGAAGCGCCCGTCCGGCTGCAGGTGCCAGCCGACCTCCTTGTCATGCGACAGGACCAGCGTGACCAGCACCGGCGCGCCAAGGAAGCCAACCGTCCCGGTATGGTCGGGCCATCCGGTTTCCGCCCGGAAGCCCAGGGCGCGAAAGCCGCGCACCATCCCGCCGAGCGCGGCCACGATCTCCTCCGCGCTGCGGCCATCGGCGGCGCGCCAGGAGGTCCGCACCTTCTCCACCAGGGCGCGCTTCTCCGGGGTGAGGCTGGGCCTGCCGTCGGCATCCAGCGAGGGCAGCACCGGCAGAGGCTTCGGCGCGGGGGCCGCCTCCCGGCGTGGCGCGGCGAGGGCGGCGGAGCCGGGCAGGAGGAGGCCGGCGAGAGGCAGGAACTGGCGGCGGTGCATGGGCCCGGTTTCCCCATCGGTTTGCGCGCATTCTACCGACCGGGCCGCTGGGAGGAACGGGGGCCTCTCAGCCCGCCTCCGCCGCCCGCTGCAATACCGCGCGGGCGGTCTCGACGGCGCGCAGGGTTTCCGCCCAGAGGCCGAGGCCCGGCAGTTCCTCCGGCCGGAAGAAGCGCGCCTCCGCGGCATCGTCGCCGGGGACGGGCTCGCCGGAGAGCCAGGGGGCACAGAAATCGAGGATGCTGTAGTGGAAGCGGGCGCGGCCCTCCTCGTCGCGGTCGATGACATCCACCGCCACGGCGATGGAGAGCGGGCCGACCTCGATCCCGGCTTCCTCGCGCAGCTCCCGCCGCGCGGTGTCCTCCATCGTCTCGCCCACGGACTGCGCGCCGCCGGGAATGGTCCAACTGCCCTGCAAAGGCGGGCGGCCGCGCCGGACGAGGAGGACCTCCTCGCCCCGGAAGACGACGCAGCCGATGCCGACCCAGGGCCGGTCCGGGTATTCGCGGGTGCTCAAAGGAGGGAGGCGCTCACGGGATGGATGACGGGGCGGGGGGCATCACCCCGGGCTGCTCGGCCTGGCCCGGCGGGGGCGGGGTGGGGGCCTCGCGGCGCAGATCCTCGATCCGTGGCACCAGGGCCTTCTCCTTCCAGGCGCCGACCTGATAGGCCCAGCCGCGCCAGCGGCCGTTCAGCCGCACCGCCTCATTGTCGCCCGTGGCGGTCAGGCGGACCCAGACATTCCCGTCCTGCAGCCCGACCCAGACCGCGATGCCCAGATTGTCGGTGAGGGTGAAGCGCGACTCACCCACCGGATCGGCCTGGAGCTTCGCCTCCGGCAGCACGTCGCTGAAGGTCAGGAACTCGAAGGCCCCCGCCACGTCGTTCACCGCGTTGTCGTCCAGCCCGGCCGCCTCGGCGGGCACCACGACGCGCAGCGGCGAATCCGGCACATCGCCCCGCCGCAGCTCCAGCGGCGCCTCCCCGCGCGAAACGATCACGCGCAGCACGCGGTCGCGCGGCAGGTTGGCGATGTCCCGGTCGATCCAGAGTTGCGGATCGGTGTCCACCGGCAGGCGCCCCTCGGCCAGCCAGGCCTGGTTCTGGCCGGGAAAGCGCAGGTAGATGCTTTCCGGCACCCCGCCCTGGGTGCGCACGCGGCGGTGCCCGGCGATCACCTGGGCGATGGGCACGCCGGCGGCGTCCAGCACCCGTACCAGGATGGCGGTGGAATCCTTGTCCTCCGGATCGTCCACGCCCAGCCGGGGGAAGAGTTCCGGGCTGGCGGTGCGGCGCTCCACGAGGCGCAGCTCGGTCAGGCCGACCAGGAGCTCCCGGATGCGTTCGGAGCGCACCGGGTAGTCGTCCTTCTCCGGCAGGGTCCAGGTTTCCGGGTCGCGCCGGGCCAGGGTCATGGTGGTGCCGGCGCGGCGCAGCTCGATCTTCGTCGCCCCGGCGAGGCGCTCCGCCAGGCCGGGGAA
The DNA here is from genome assembly GCF_023078375.1 of Roseomonas gilardii subsp. gilardii. NCBI lineage: Bacteria > Pseudomonadati > Pseudomonadota > Alphaproteobacteria > Acetobacterales > Roseomonadaceae > Roseomonas > Roseomonas gilardii. Next base: position 2,885,251 of record NZ_CP095554.1, read on the forward strand.
GGCCAGCCGCGCATCGTCCGGGTCGGGCGTCGCGGCCTCCCGCGGGGTCAGCACCACGGCGGCACCGATCGAGGCGGCTGCCGCCGCGCCCAGGCCGATCAGGGTTCGACGTCGCATCCTGTCCCTCCTCAGACCCGGGCCGAGGCGCGGCGGCGGGACCGCAGCACCGCCAGCACGATGGCGAAGACGGTGAGCAGCACCGGCACGGCGGCGATGTTCAGGATCTTCAGCCAGGTCTGCAGCCGCTCGATATCCTGCCGCAGCTCCAGTTGCACGGCGCGGAGCTGCTGCCGCGTCGCCAGGATCTCCTCGCGCGCCTTGTCGATCTCGGCACGCTGGGCGGGGGTGATCACCGCCTGGGTGGCGTTCCTCTCGCTGCCCGGTGCCTGCGGGCCGCCCTGGGTTCCTCCCTGGGTCGTCCCCTGGCGCAGCTCCCGCAGCCGCCGCTCCGTGGCCTGGAGCCGGTTCTGCAACGCCTGCTCGGTCTGGCGGTAGCGGGCCTCCGCCCGGGCCTGCATCTCCTCCACCACCGTGAAGGGGCGCAGGGATTCGCCGCGGGAGCGCAGCGAGATCAGCGCCTCGCCGCCCGCCAGCGTTTCCGCCAGGTTGCCCATCAGAGCGCCGTTGTCGCTGAAGGGCGTGGCGACCTGCTGGCCGAAGAAGTCCTGGGTCTGGACCCAGAACCGGTCCTCCAGGATGTCGGAGTCATTGGCCACCACCAGATTAGCCGGCCCCTGGGTCTCGGCCAGATGCGCCGGGAATCCGGCGGGCCGCTCCTCCCCCTGGGGCGGCGGGGGCGGCCCATCGGGGAAGGCGCTGTGCAGCACGCCATGCACCCGGGCCATGATCACATGCCGCTGCCCGTCCGCCTTGAAGCCAGCGAGCAGGGCGGCGGGGTCCGGCGCCCGCCGCACCTTCGTGGCGTCCACCAGCATGGACTGGTCGGAACTGGTCAGCAGCGGGGTGAAGTCGATGCTGGCGCCCGGTGCCTTCCGCACCTCGCCGGCGGAGGCCACCGTCACCTGGTTCAGGTCGGCCGTCGCCACGTCGTTGCGGTCCAGGCTGTCGCCCTGGAGGTTGAACCAGGCGAGATAGTCCACCGCCTGCACCCGGTCGTTCGGGCTGGCCCGAACGCGCCAGGCGCCGCGCAGGTCGAGCACCACCTTGTCCTCCGGCGCCTCGATGCCCCAGGTCTTGTAGAGCCTGTCGAGGTTGGAGGAGGTGTCGGCCGGCGGCTGGCCGTTCGGGCCCGGATGGCTCGCCTCGCTCTCGCTGTGCGGGTCGGTCATGGCCAGCAGCCGCCCGCCGCGCATGACGAACTGGTCGATGGCGTAGAGCGTGGCATCGCTGAGGTTCTGCGCCTGCGCCACGATCAGGACCTTGACCGCCGGGTCGATCACCTGCGCGTCCGTGGGCACGTCGCGCACGGTGAAGAACTGGCGGAGCTGGTTCATGATCGCATAGGGCTGCCCGCCGCCCGCCACGCGCATCATCATCGCGCGCGGGTCGCCGTTCAGGGGCAGGGAGGACATGACGCCCACCACCGGCCGCTGCGGGTTGGACAGCTCATAGACCAACCGCGTCAGGTCGTATTCGAGGAAGCGCTCGCGGTCCGGCTGGAAGAAGGGGATGTTGCGCTCGTCGTCGAGCAGGTTGGAGCCGGCGAGGCCGAAATAGACCTGCTCCCCGGACTGATCCACGGGCACGCCCTGGAGGCCATAGGCGACGGCGCGGTCCTCGGTCTCGCTGAAGGGTTCCGGATCGAAGGTTTCCAGCCGCAGCTTGCCGTGGGACAGCGCCACGTATTCCTGCAGCATTTCCCAGACCCGGTCGTGATAGGCGCCATAGAGCGGCACCGTGGCGCCGAGGCGGCGGGAGTAGAAGAGGCGCAGCGTGATCGGGTCCTTGAGCCCGGCCAGCACGCTGCGGGTGCCGGTGCTGAGCGTGTAGAGGTGCTGCTGCGTCAGGTCGAGCCGGGCGCGCGGCAGCAGCCGGTCGGAAAGCAGGTTCAGCCCGATGGCGAGGCCCAGCGCCGCGATCAGCGCCGCAAGCGCGACCCAGAGGCGGTTGCGGGCGGGGCGGGGGCCGCGAGGGGAGGTGGTCGTGTCGCTCACGGGGGTCAATCGGCCTTGCGGTTGTCCACGGCCACGGCATTCGCGAAGAGCCAGAAGCCGGTGAAGGTCGCGAAGAAGACGAGGTCGCGTGCGGAGACGACGCCGCGCGAGAAGGCCTGCAGCCGTTCCGTGACCGAGAGGCCGCGTGCGATGTCGGAGAGCACGGGGATGTTGCGGTCGAGGAAGGCGCCCAGCACCGGCGAGCCCGCCACGGCGAAGAGGAAGCAGACCGCGACGGCGAGCACGAAGGCGATCACCTGGTTCTTGGTCAGCGCCGAGACCGCCGCGCCCACCGCCAGATAGGCCCCGGCCACCAGCAGGCAGCCGAGATAGCCCGTGGCGATCACGCCATTGTCGGGGGAGCCCAGGATGTTGACGGTGATGACCAGCGGGAAGGTCAGGGCCAGGGCGATGGCACAGAAGGCCCAGGCGGCCAGGAACTTGCCCAGCACTGCCTGCCACTGCGCGATCGGCAGGGTGAGCAGCAGCTCGATCGTGCCCAGCCGCCGTTCCTCTGCCCAGAGGCGCATGGTCAGCGCCGGGACGAGGAAAAGGAAGAGCCAGGGGACGAACTGGAAGAAGGGCGAGAGGTCGGCCACGCCGCGGTCGAAGAAGCCGCCGATGGTGAAGGTCAGCGTGCCGGAGAGCACGAGGAAGATGACGATGAAGACATAGGCGACCGGCGTGGCGAAATAGCCGGTCAGCTCGCGCCGGGCGACGGCGAGGGTGTTGCGCATCAGGCGGCCTCGGCTTCGGGCTGCGTCCCAGGGGGCGTCAGGGTCAGGTCGCGGAAGACGGTGTCGAGGTCCGGCCCCCGCGCGGCGAGCTGGGCCGGGGTCTCGTCCGCCACCACGCGGCCGCGGGCGATCACCACGGCACGGGTGCAGATGGCCGAGACCTCCTCCAGCAGATGGGTGGAGATGACGATGGCCTTCTCCGGCGCCATGCGGGTGAGCAGGTCGCGCACCTCGCGCTTCTGGTTCGGGTCGAGTCCGTCGGTCGGCTCGTCCAGCACCAGCACCGGCGGATCGTGCAGCAGCGCCTGGGCCAGGCCGACACGGCGCTTGAAGCCCTTGGAAAGCGTCTCGATCGGCTGCAGGCGCACGCCTTCCAGCGTCGTCAGGCTCATCGCCCGCGCCACGCGCTCCCGCGCCTCGGCGCCGGAATAGCCGCGCACCCGGGCGATGAAGCGCAGGAAGCCCGTGACGGTCATCTCGGGGTAGGTGGGGGCGCCCTCGGGCAGGAAACCCAGGTGGCGCTTGGCCTGCACCGGGCGGTCCACCACATCCTCCCCCAGGATGCGGGCGGTGCCGGCGGTGGGCGTCACGAAGCCCGCCAGCATCTTCATGGTGGTGGACTTGCCGGCGCCGTTGGGGCCGAGGAAGCCCACCACCTCGCCTCGTCCGACATCGAAGGAGACGTCGTTCACGGCGGTGAAGCCACCGAAACTCTTGGTCAGCCGGTCGATCTCGATCAGCGCAGTGGTATCGCTCGACAAGGGCCCGTCCTCAATCCACCCGTGGCCGCCGGGTTTAGTGCGCGGCGTCGCGAGCGCAAGACCCGGGGCGGCCCCGCTCGATCTCGGATTGTGACGATGTTACCGGGAGCGTGGCGAGGGGCCGGGCCAGGGACGTGGCGACGCTGTGGGCAAGGGCGTGGGAAGGTTGCCAGCAGATGCGGTCGGCACGGAATTTTGATTCGATATCGAATCGGTAATTCCACCTCCGGGCCGCATGATCTCCCCGGATGGCCCACCCCCTGATTCCTCCCTGGCACCATGACGGCGAGGGCACAGGGGCAGGGGCCGGCAGGGGGAGCGTGCAATGCCGGGAATCGTCTCGACCACAGCCACGGGGATCCAGGATGAGGATGCCCTGTTCATCGGCCGGCAATGGGCCACGGGCCAGTTGACCTACAGCTTCCCGGCCGATCCGGCCTTCTATGGCAGCGCCTATGGCGGCGGCGAGCCCAGCCAGGGCTTCCTGCCCCTGAACACGCAGCAACAGGCGATGGTGCGGGAAATCCTCGGCCTGTATTCCGGTATCGCCAATCTGACCTTCACGGAACTCACCGAAACGGCCACGCAGCATGCGGATCTGCGTTTCGCCATGACATCGGCCACGCCCACGGCCTGGGGCTACTATCCCAATACCGCCGATACCGGCGGCGACACCTGGTACCGGAACGACGGCACCTACAGTTACCCCGTGCCGGGCACCTATGCCTACCACACCTTCATCCATGAGATCGGCCATGCGCTCGGCCTGAAGCATGGGCAGGAGACCACGGTCTTCGGCGCGATGACGCCTGCGCACGACTCCATGGAATATTCGGTGATGACCTACCGGAGCTATCCAGGCGCCGATGGGATCTACTACTACAACGAGTATTCAGGCTACGCGCAGACACCGATGCTCTACGACATCGCGGCCTTGCAGCACATGTACGGCGCCAACTTCACGACCCGCGCCGGCGACACGGTCTATCACTGGGACCCGTCGAGCGGGCAGCTTTCCATCGACGGGATCGCCCAGACGGCGCCGGCCGGCAACCGGGTCTTCATGACCGTCTGGGATGGTGGCGGCCACGACACCTATGACCTTTCCGCGTACACGCAGGGCGTGTCCGTGGACCTGCGCCCGGGTGAATGGACGGTGACCTCGGCGGACCAGCTCGCCCAGCTCGGCCTCGGGCATCAGGCGGTCGGCAACATCGCCAATGCGCTGCTGCCGGATGGCGACACGCGGGCGCTGATCGAGGATGCCATCTGCGGGCCGGGGAACGACCTGATGCACGGCAACCAGGCGGCGAACACGCTGGATGGCGGCCTGGGCACGGACACGCTGCTGCTGGACGGCCTGCCCGGCGACTATCTCTTCGCCGGCAGCGCGGCGGATTTCACCGTCACCAGCCTGGGCGTCACCGACCACATCCTGAACACGGAACAGGTGCGCTTCCTCGGCGCGGACCTGCTCTACGCCGTCGCCTCCCTGCTGCTTCCACCCGACGACTACCGCGACACGCTCTGCGACACGGGCCTGCCGTTGGGACAACTGGCGGTCGGCGGCGCCGCGGCCGGCCATGTCGGGACGGTGGGGGATGTGGATGTCTTCGCGGTGGGGCTGGAGCGGGGCCACCGCTATGTCTTCACGCTGGCAGGCGGAGAGGGGGAGGATGGCCTGTCTGGCGGCGCGATGGAGCTTCTAGGCCCCGGCGGGAATGTCCTGCGCAGCGACGGGGATGGCTGCGGCGATGGCGCGCGGATCGCCTTCACCGCGCGCTGGTCCGGCAGCTACGACATCGCCGTGCATGGCCTCGGCGACGAGACGGGCGCCTATCTCCTCTCGGCGGAGGATGTGACGCCTGCCTGCTCCGATCCAGGTCCGGGGGGCATGGGCGGGGGGACCTCTGGGCCTTCCTGGCGCACCAGGCTGCCTGGGGGCACGACCTGCTCTGACCCTTATCCGGCGGCCTCTTATCCAGCGGCCCCTTATCCGGCGGCCAGGCGCTCCAGCGTCACGTCGTGGCCGAAGAAGGGCATCAGCCAGCGCGCCACGGCGCGGCCGCGCTCGGTGCGGTCCAGGCTGGGGTCCTTCTCCAGCAGCAGCGTGGCGTCCTGGTGCGCCATGCGGACGAGGCTGCCGTGCCGCTGCGGATCGACCATGCGGCGCCCTATCTGCCCCGCCTGCCGCGTGCCGAGGGCGTCGCCGCCACCACGGTGCTCCAGGTCGGCGTCGGCGATCAGGAACCCGTCCTCCGTGTCGCGCAGCACGGCGAGGCGGCGCTTCTCCCCGTCCACGAGGTCGGAGGAAGGCAGGAGGAGGCAGTAGGACTGCGCCTCGCCGCGCCCGACCCGCCCGCGGAGCTGGTGCAGGGCGGCGAGGCCGAAGCGCTCCGCCTGCTCGATGATCATGATCGTGGCCTCGGGCACGTCCACCCCCACCTCGACCACGGTGGTGGCCACCAGCAGCTTCGCCCGCCCGGAGGCGAAGTCGCGCAGCGATGCCTCCCGCACATCCAGCGCCTGGGCGCCGTGGGCGAGGCGGACCTCCTCGCCGAAGATCTCGCGCAGCGCGGCATAGGTGGTCTCGGCGGCGACGTTGTCGTGGTGTTCGCCTTCCTCCACGGCGCGGACCACCCAATAGGCGCGGTCCCCCTTCGCGAAGGCGCGGCGCAGGGCCGCCACCACCTCCTCCCGCCGCTCGCGGGAGATGATGCGCGTCACGATCGGCTTGCGGCCCGCCGGGCGCTCGGCGAGGCGGGAGACCGCCATCTCCCCCCATTGGGTCAGCAGCAGGGTGCGCGGGATCGGGGTGGCGGTCATCACCAGCATGTCCGTGTCCTCCCCCTTGCCGGCCAGGGCGAGGCGCTGCGCCACGCCGAAGCGGTGCTGCTCGTCCACCACGACCAGGCCGAGGTCGCGGAAGGCGACCTTCTCCTGGAACAGCGCATGGGTGCCGACCACCAGGGGGATGGAGCCGCTGGCCAGGCCGAGCAGGACGCGGGAGCGCTCCTTGCCCTTCACGCTGCCGGCCAGGAGGGCCACCTGCACCCCCGCCGCCCCGGCGAGGCGGGAGAAGGTGCGGAGGTGCTGCCGCGCCAGGATCTCGGTGGGCGCCATGATGGCGGCCTGGGTGCCGGCCTCCACGGCGCGCAGCATGGCCATCAGGGCCACCAGCGTCTTGCCCGATCCGACATCGCCCTGGAGCAGCCGCAGCATCCGCCGGGGCGCGGCGAGGTCGGCATCGATCTCGGCGATGGCCTGGCGCTGGGCGCCGGTGGGTGGATGGCCGAAGGCGGCCAGTGCCTTCTCCCGCAGGCTGCCATCGCCCGTCAGCACCCGGCCGGGCCGGGTCTGCGCGGCGCGGCGGACCAGCCCGATGGCGATCTGCCCGGCCAGGAGTTCGTCATAGGCCAGCCGGTCCAGCGGTTCCGGGCCGGGGATGCGTTCGGGCGCCTGGAGGGCACGGACTGCCCCGGCGAAATCCGGCCAGCGGCGGCGCTTCAGGATCGCGGGGTCGGCCCAGTCCCGCACCTCCGCCAGCAGCGGCAGGGCGGCATCCATGGCCTTCGCCACATCCCTGGCGGCGAGGCCCTTCACCAATGGCCAGATCGGCTGCAGGGCGGGGATCTCGTCGGGGGGGCTGACGAAGTCCGGCGGCTCCATCTGCCAACGGTGGCCATAGCGGCGGACCCGGCCCGAGACGGTGCGGACGGAATCCTCGGGGAAGGTCCGGTGCAGCCAGGGGCCGACCCAGCGCGCCCGGATGAACCAGGCGATCTCCAGCACCGAATCCTCGCAGCGCGCCCGCAGCACCCAGGGGCGGGACGGGCTGCCGGGGGGCGAGATGGCGGTCACATGGATGGTCAGCGTCGCCACGTCGCCGTCATTCGCCTCGGCCAGCGAGGTCACGCGCCGCCGGTCCACATAGCGCTCCGGCAGGTGGAAGAGCAGGTCGATCAGCCGTGATCCGCCTATCGCCTCGGCGAGGCGGGGCGCCTTGGCCTGGGCTGCGGGCAGCGTGTCGAGGGGGGCGAGCAGAGGGGGCGGGGGCTCGTGGGGGGGCTGGGCTGACATGGCGGGAGTCGGCCTCTATATGGCAGTGATCGAACGAAGGGCGAACCCTTGGCCGCCCGCGCCGTTCACCCGCTGTGTTCCAGGGGGTCCCGTCCCGGCCGGGCACGGCACCCCCATCCAACCGGTATGCCCCCGATGTCCGACAGCCCCGACGCGCCGCCCCCACAGGAACTCGACCCGCGCCGCAAGCGGCTGCTCTTCCGCGCCTGGCACCGGGGCACCAAGGAGACCGACCTGATGGTCGGGCATTTCGTCGCCCGCAACATCGCCGGCTTCAGCGAGGCGGAGCTCGATGATCTGGAGGCGGTGCTGGAGCATCTGGATGTGGACATGCAGGACTGGCTCAGCGGCCGCCGCCCCATCCCCGAGGAGGTCCGCACCCCGATGCTGGAGCGCATGGCCCGGGAATGCACCGCCAGCGGCGCCGGCATGACCGCCGAGATGCGCGGCGGGCTGGGCCGCGCGGGGGACGGGGAGGGGGTTGCCTCTTGAGCGTGACGGCGGAGCGGCAGGTCGTCGGCGCCACCGTCCATGGGGCGCCGGAAGGTTTCGATGCGCTGCTGCTCGCCCGTCAGCGGGCCGAAAGCGACCGCCCCATCCTCCATGCCTGCCGCGACGACGCGCGGATGATGCGGATGGCCGAGGCGCTGGGCTTCTTCGCGCCGGATGTCGAGGTGCTGCGCTTCCCGGCCTGGGACTGCCTGCCCTATGACCGCGTCTCGCCCAACCCGGAGATCGTGGCCGAGCGCGTGGCGACCCTGGCGCGGCTGCTGGAGCCCGGGGACCGGCCGCGCATCCTGCTCACCACCGTCAATGCCCTGGTGCAGAGGGTGCCGCCGCGCGAGTCCTTCGAGGGCGCCACCCTGCAACTGAAGAAGGGCGGGCGGGTCGAGCCGGAGAAGCTGACCGGCTTCCTGGAGGCCAATGGCTATGGCCGCACCGGCACGGTCATGGAGCCGGGCGAGTATGCTGTACGCGGCGGGATCGTGGACCTCTACCCGGCGGGCGAGCCCGGCCCGGTGCGGCTGGACCTCTTCGGTGACGAGATCGAGGGGCTGCGCCGCTTCGACCCGGAAACGCAGCGTTCCGCCGAGGCGCTGACAGAGCTCTGGATCCGCCCGGTGGGCGAGGTCTTCCTCGACCCGGACTCCATCGCGCATTTCCGGGCGGAATATCTCGACCTGTTCGGCATGGCCGCGACCGAGGACCCGCTCTACGTCTCGGTCTCCGCCGGGCGCCGCCATCCGGGCATGGAGCACTGGGCGGGCCTGTTCCACGAGAGCATGGCCACGCTCCTGGACTACCTGCCTCCGGAGCCGCAGGTGAGCCTCGACCACCAGGCCGAGGATGTCCTCGACGCCCGGCTGGAGATGATCCAGGACCATTACGAGGCCCGCCGCCTGCCGCCGCGGGAGGGCGAGCAGCCCTACCGCCCGGCACCGCCGCGCAAGCTCTACCTGGACCGCGCCGGCTGGAACCGCATGCTCTCGAAGGGCACGCTGGCGCATTTCTCGCCCTTCTCCGCCGAGGATGGCCCCGATGCCGGCGGCCGGCCGGGCCGGCTGTTCAGCGATGTCCGGACCTCCGGTGGCAATGTCTTCGCCGCGTACAGGGAACATGCCGAGGCCATGGCGGCGCAGGGGCGCCGCGCCGTGCTCGCCGCCTGGACCCGCGGCTCGCGGGAGCGGCTGGCGAACCTGCTGCGCGAGAATGGCGTGGTGGCCGAGACGACCGGCAACTGGCCCTCGGCGCAGCGCCTGCCCAAGGGGGTGGTGGCGCTGGCCGTGCTGGGGGTGGAGCGCGGCTTCACCGCTGACGGGATCGCGCTGACCGGCGAGCAGGACCTGCTGGGCGAGCGCATCGCCCGACCGCCCCGCCGCCGCAAGCGGGCCGACCAGTTCATCGCCGACGCCACCGAGATCGCCGAGGGCGACCTGGTGGTCCATGCGGACCATGGCATCGGCCGTTATGACGGGCTGGAAACCATCGAGGTCAACGGCGCGCCGCATGACTGCCTGCGGCTGATCTATGACGGCAATGACCGTCTCTTCCTGCCGGTCGAGAATATCGAGGTCCTGACCCGCTTCGGCTCCGAGACGGCCGGGGTGGCGCTGGATAAGCTGGGCGGCGCCTCCTGGCAGAACCGCAAGGCCAAGGCGAAGCAGCGCATCCGCGACATGGCGGCCGAGCTGATCCGCACCGCCGCCGAGCGGCAGGTGCAGGAGGGCAGGGCGGCCGTGCCGCCCGAGGGGGCCTGGGACGAGTTCTGTGCCCGCTTCCCCTTCGCCGAGACGGAGGACCAGCAGCGCGCCATCGCCGATGTGGTGGAGGACCTCGCCTCCGGCCGGCCCATGGACCGCCTCATCTGCGGCGATGTCGGCTTCGGCAAGACCGAGGTGGCGCTGCGCGCGGCCTTCCTGGTGGCGATGACCGGCGCGCAGGTCGCGGTGGTGGTGCCGACGACCCTGCTGGCGCGGCAGCATTTCCGCACCTTCGCCCGGCGCTTCGAGGGGCTGCCGGTGAAGGTGGCGCAGCTCTCGCGCCTGGCCACCGCGAAGGAGGCGGCGCAGACCCGGGCCGGGCTGAAGGACGGCTCGGTCAACATCGTGATCGGCACCCATGCGCTGCTCGCCAAGGGGGTGGAATTCGCCGATCTCGGCCTGGTCATCGTGGACGAGGAGCAGCATTTCGGCGTCGCCCACAAGGAGCGTCTGAAGGCGCTCAAGACCGATGTCCACATGCTGACCCTGACCGCTACGCCGATCCCGCGCACGCTGCAGCTCGCGCTCTCGGGCGTGCGGGAGATGAGCGTGATCGCCACGCCGCCGGTGGACCGGTTGGCGGTGAGGACCTTCATCGCCCCTTTCGACAGCGTGGTGATCCGCGAGGCCATCCAGCGCGAGCGCTTCCGCGGCGGGCAGGTCTTCTGCGTCTGCCCCCGGCTGGAGGACCTGCCGAAGATGGCCGAGCGGCTGCGCGAGATCGTGCCCGAGGCGCGTCTGATCGAGGCGCATGGCCGGCTTTCCGCCACCGAGCTGGAACGGGTGATGACCGAGTTCGGCGACGGCAAGCACGACATCCTGCTGGCCACCAACATCGTGGAAAGCGGGCTGGACATGCCGGCGGTGAACACGCTGATCGTCCACCGCGCCGACATGTTCGGGCTGGCCCAGCTCTACCAGCTCCGTGGCCGGGTCGGGCGCGGCAAGCACCGGGGCTATGCCTATCTCACCTGGCCGCCGGCGCACCGGCTCTCCCCCGCCTCGCAGAAGCGGCTGGAGGTGATGCAGACGCTGGACAATCTCGGCGCTGGCTTCACCCTGGCGAGTCACGACCTCGACATCCGCGGCGCGGGCAACCTGCTGGGGCAGGAGCAGTCGGGCCAGATCCGCGAGGTCGGCATCGAGCTCTACCAGCAGATGCTGGAGGATGCGGTACAGGATGTCCGCAACCGCGCCAAGGGCAAGCGGCGGCGGGACGGGGAGGAGGACACCGACTGGACGCCGAACATCAATCTCGGCCTGCCGGTGCTGATCCCCGACGCCTATGTGCATGACCTGCCGGTCCGGCTGGGTCTTTACCGCCGCATCGGCACCCTGGCCTCCGAGGCGGAGGTCGAGGCGATGGCGGCGGAACTGGTGGACCGCTTCGGGCCGCTGCCGCCGGAGGTGGAGAACCTGCTCCAGGTCGTGTCCATCAAGCGCCTCTGCCGGGAGGCCGGGGTGGAGAAGCTGGATGCCGGGCCCAAGGGCGTGGTCCTGGCCTTCCGCAGGAACCGCTTCGACAACCCGGCCGGGCTGGTGAACTGGGTCGCCTCGCAGAAGGGTGCCGTGAAGCTGCGGCCGGACCACAAGCTGGCCCTGGTGCGGGAGATGGACCTGCCGGCCCGTGTGAAGGCCGCCAGGACCATCCTGGGCGCCCTGGTCCGCGTGCTGGAGGAGGTCAGGCCCGCCTGAGAGGGGGCCTCACCCATCCCCCGTGGTTCGCATGCGTATGTCTGGGGCGGCGCGGCGGGGGTGCCAGGGCCATCCCGGCATGGTTTGATGCGCGACCCCTTTTTGCCGGCTTCACCCGGTGGTCCCTGGCCGCCCCGGAAAGGCCGCCGAGCCGCGAAAGCCCCCGCGCATGACTCGTGACCGGAACCGTTCCGTCCTGGTGGCCCTGCTGGTCGCGGGCACCTTCTTCATGGAGAACCTGGACGGCACGATCATCGCCACGGCGCTGCCCCGGATCGCGGAATCCTTCGGGGTCGAGGCGGTGGACCTCAATATCGGCATGTCGGCCTATCTGCTGACGCTCGCCGTCTTCATCCCGGCCAGCGGCTGGCTCGCCGACCGCTTCGGGGCGCGGACGGTGCTGTCCTGGGCCATCGCCGTCTTCACCCTGGCCTCGATGCTGTGCGCCGTCAGCGACAGCGTGCTCACCTTCACTGCCGCCCGCGTCCTTCAAGGGCTGGGCGGGGCGATGATGGTGCCGGTCGGGCGCCTCGCCGTGCTGCGCAACACGGAGAAGAAGGACCTCGTGAAGCGCATCGCGACCATCACCTGGCCCGGTCTGGCGGCGCCGGTGCTGGGGCCGCCGCTGGGCGGCTTCATCACCACCTATGCGGACTGGCCGTGGATCTTCCTGCTGAACCTGCCGCTGGGCGCGGTGGCGCTGGTCATGGCGCTGCGGATCGTGCCGAACGACCATTCCGGGGAACGGCGCCGCTTCGATGGCATCGGCTTCCTGCTGACCGGCGGGGCCTGCTTCGGCTTCATGTACGGGCTGGAACTGGCCGGGCAGCCGGGGAACAGGGCCTGGGCCGGTGGCGGGCTGCTGCTGGGCAGCCTGATTCTGGCCGCCGCGGCGGTCCGGCATGCGCGGCAGGTGCCGGCGCCGATGCTGGACCTCTCGGCGCTGCGCGTGCGGACCTATCGCGTGACGCTGGCGGGTGGCTCCCTGTTCCGCGTGGCGATCAGCGCCGTGCCCTTCCTGCTGCCGCTGATGTTCCAGTTGGCCTTCGGGCTGGATGCCTTCCATTCCGGGCTGATGGTGCTGGCGGTCTTCGCCGGCAACCTGATGATGAAGCCGCTGACCACCCCCGTGCTGCGGCGCCTCGGCTTCCGTGGCACGCTGCTGGGCAATGGGCTGCTGTCGGCCGCGACGATCCTGGCCTGTGCCTTCCTGACACCGCAGACGCCGGTGCCGCTGATCCTGGGTTTGCTTTTCGTCAGCGGCCTGGCGCGCTCCATGCAGTTCACCGCGCTGAACACCCTGGCCTTCGCCGATGTGCCGCCCGGGGGGATGAGCGGCGCCAACACGTTGTTCAGCACCCTGCAGCAGATGGCGCTCGGCCTCGGGATCGCCCTTGGCGCGGTGGTGCTGCGGCTGGGCCAGTCGCTGCATGGGGAGGCCGGGGCTCCGGGCCTGGGGGATTTCCGCCTGGCCTTCCTGGTGGTCGCAGCGCTGGCCCTGTTGAGCCTGGCCGATGTGCTCCGGCTGCCGCATGACGCGGCCCGCCTGGTCAGCGGCCACCGGCCGGGCGGTGCCAGGACCGGCTGAGATCTGACGGGCTGATCTTACGGCGGGCCGTTCAGGCGAACTCGCCCTCGGTGATGGCGATGTCCAGCAGCCGCTCCAGCACCTCCGGCTCCTGCGCCCCGGCGATGGCATGGCGGCCGCTCACCACGAAGCAGGGAACGCCGTTGATGCCGAGGCGATGGGCGCGGAGGTTCTCCGCATGTACGTCCTCCACCTCGGCATTGCTGGACAGGAAGCGGTGCAGCGCGGCCTGTTCCAGCCCGAGCGACACGCCGAGGGGCAGGAGCACCTCCTGCCGGCCGATATCGAGCCCCTGGGTGAAGTAGCCGGTGAAAAGCCGGTCCACCGCCTCATCCGCCCGGCCGATCCGCGCCGCCTGCCGCACCAGCCGGTGCGCATCCAGCGAGGAGACCGAGCGGTGCAGCAGGTCGAAGCGGAAGACGATGTCCTCCGCCTTGCCCAGTTCCGTCAGCGTGGCATGCAGCCGCCGGGTGCGATCCTCTCCGCCGAAGCGCCGCGCGATGTAGTCCGAGCGCTGCATCCCCCCGACGCCGACATCCGGGTTGAGGAGGAAGGGGCGCCAGATCATGTCGGCCAGCACGTCAGGCCGCGCGCGCAGGGCCCGACGCAGGCGGCGTATGCCCAGAAAGCACCAGGGACAGACGAGATCGAAGACGACTTCGATGCTGAGGCGCGCGCGTGGTGGCGAAAGGATGTTCACAGCGCCGAATATAGGAGCTCTCAACCCTAGGGGAAACCGTTCCGCGGCAGTGTGTGACCAGCCTGTGACATGAGTGTCGCGGGGCATCTTCCGCCGGCCGCGCACTGGCTGGACAAGCCCGGCGGGCCGCCCGACCCTGAGACCCCGGCCCATCCGGAGGCTGGGCCGGGCGGGAAGGCGGAGAATCATGGCGGAAGCGATGCGGCTTGCGGTGCTGGATGACTACCAGGATGCGGCGGCGAGCCGGGGCCCCTGGGAACGCCTCGGGGACAGGGTGGCGCTCACCATCTTCCGGGACGGGTTGACCGAGGAGGACGCCCTGGCCGCCCGGCTGCGGGATTTCGACGCGATCATGCTGATCCGGGAGCGCACGCCTTTTCCCCGTTCCCTGCTCCAGCGCCTGCCGGGGCTGCGGCTGCTGATCACGGCGGGCGGCCGCAACCGCTCCGTCGATGCCGCGGCCTGCGAGGAGCTGGGGATCACCTTCTGCGGCACGCCTTCGGTCGGGGCGCCGACCCTGGACCTGACATGGGGGCTGATCATCGGCCTCCTGCGCGACATTCCCGGGCAGCAGCAGGCGCTGCGCGAAGGGCGCTGGCAGACGGGCATCGGCCAGGGCTTGGAAGGGCTGACCCTGGGGGTGCTGGGCCTGGGCCATCTCGGCAGCCGGGTCGCCGGGGTGGCGCGGGCCTTCGGCATGACGATCATCGCCTGGAGCCCGAACCTCACCCGGGAAAGGGCCGAGGCCGCCGGCGCCACCCTGGTGGAGAGGCACCGGCTCTTCGCGGAGGCGGATGTGGTCTCGATTCACATGGTGCTGTCGGAGCGGACACGCGGCCTGGTCGGGGCTGCCGAGCTCGGTGCGATGAAGCCCAGTGCCCTCCTGGTGAACACGAGCCGCGGCCCGCTGGTGGAGCAGACGGCGCTGGTCGAGGCTCTCCGTTCCGGCCGGATCGCCGGCGCGGGGCTGGATGTCTATGACACCGAGCCGCTGCCGGCGGACCATCCGCTGCTGTCCTGCCCCAACACGCTGCTGACGCCGCATCTCGGCTACGTGACCGACCAGAACTACCGCGCCTATTTCACGGGGGCGGTGGAGGCGGTCGAGGCCTTCCTGGCCGGTAGCCCCATCCGGCGGATCGCGGCGGGTTAGGCGGCGGCGGGGCTTCCGCGATGGGGAGGGCTGGCGTATCCCGGAATGAAGGCCAGGGAATCTGCGGGGGAATTGGCGGATGGGGTGGGATTCGAACCCACGGTGGGCTTGCACCCACGGCGGTTTTCAAGACCGCTGCCTTAGACCGCTCGGCCACCCATCCTGTCCGCGTTCCGGGCGAGGCCCCTCCTTGCTCCGGCGCGCTCCACAAGGCAAGCCGGGGCGATGAACTCCCTGCCGCGCGCTCGCGCCATTCCTCGTTCCGGCCTGGCCGCGATCCTCCCCTGTGTGCTGGCGGGTACGCTCTCGCTGGCCGCTCCGGCGCCCGCCCAGGCGCTCGAACCCACGGCCGCGTCCTCGGTCACGCCGCCGATCACGCCACTGGCGGAGGCCACGCCGGACCGGTCCGGCACCTGGGGCCTGACGGTGGAGAACGACCTCTTCGGCGGGAATTCCGACCGCTACTACACCAACGGGCTGCTGCTGACCTGGCGTTCCCCGGCCACCGTGATGCCCGAATCGCTGGCCTGGATCGACCGCGGCATGGGCTGGCTGCTGGGGCCAGGGCCGCTTCGCTGGGGCTGGTCCTTCGGGCACAACATCTTCACGCCGGAGGACAAGGAGCTCCGGAACCCGGACCCGACGGACCGTCCCTATGCCGGCCATCTCTATGGCGCGCTCAGCCTCAGCCACGCCACGCCCACCCGGCAGACCATCTTCGAGATCCAGGCCGGGCTGGTGGGGCCGGGGGCGCTGGGGGAGCAGGTGCAGAACAACTGGCACCGGCTGATCGGGGTCAAGACCGCCAAGGGCTGGGACTACCAGATCAAGGACGAGCCGGTGATCGACCTGCTGACGGAGCGGCGCTGGCGGATCTCCATGGGCGGTTGGCAAGGGCTTGAGACGGAGATCATCCCAGCCACCACGCTGTCCCTGGGCAACGGCAACATCTATGGCGCAGTGGGCGGCACCTTCCGCCTGGGCAAGGGCCTGAAGTCGGACTGGGGGCCGGCGCGCATCCGCCCGGCCCTGGCCGGCTCCGGCTGGGTCGAGCCGACACGGGAATTCGGCTGGTATGTCTTTGGCGGCGTGGACGGGCGCGTCGTGGGGCGGGACATCACGCTGGACGGCAACACCTGGCGCGACAGCCGCAGCGTGGACCGGCGCTGGCTGGTGGGCGATCTGCAGGCCGGCTTCGCCGTGCTGTGGCGCGACATGCGCATCGCCTATACGCAGATCCTGCGCTCCGAGGAGTTCTACGGCCAGCGCGGCACGCAGTCCTTCGGCTCGCTCAACTTCTCCGTACGGTTCTGAACGGCCGCCCCGTACACTTCCGGCAGCACATCAGGGAAAGCGGGCAACACCCCGGAAAGGTTACTTGCGAGGGGCACGCGATCCGTTGCCGGAATCGGCGCCGCGTGCCACCTCTGCGCCCATGCCGGCCACACGACGCGCTCTCCTTTCCGCCCTGGCTGCCGCCGGGGCCTCCGCTTCCTCCCTGGCCCCGTTCCGGGCACAGGCGCAGGAGGAAAGCTTCGCCTCCTTCCTGCAGGGGCTGCGCGCCGAGGCGCGCCGCAGCGGGGTTTCGGACGCGACCCTGAACCGGGCGCTCAACGGCCTCCGGCCCAATGACAAGGTCATCGAGCTGGACCGCAAGCAGCCGGAATTCACCATGACCTGGGCCCAGTACCGCGACGGGCGGCTGAGCCAGACGCGCATCGACCGGGGCCGCCAGATGGTGGCCGAGAATCTGGCGCTGCTGCAGGACATCGAGCGCCGCTTCAACGTCAGCGCCCGGGTGGTGGTGGCGATCTGGGGGCTGGAAACCAACTACGGCGCCTATACCGGCAACTTCAACACGGTGGAGGCCCTAGCCACCCTGGCCTGGGAAGGGCGCCGGGCGAAGTTCTTCCGGGGCGAGCTGATCGCCGCGCTGAAGATCCTGGATGCCGGCCATGTCAGCGTGGACCGCATGCGCGGCTCCTATGCCGGCGCCATGGGACAGCCGCAGTTCATGCCCAGCAGCTTCAACCGGCTGGCGGTGGATTTCGACGGCGACGGCCGCAAGGACATCTGGGACGACCGCGCCGATGCGCTGGGCTCCATCGCCAACTACCTGGCCAAGAGCGGCTGGGAGGGCGGCGTGCTCTGGGGGCGGGAGGTGGTCCTGCCAGCCGGGCTGAAGCGGGGCGACCTGGGCCGGGACAACCGCAAGCCGCTGGGCGAATGGGCGCGCCTCGGGGTGCGCAAGGCCGATGGCTCGGCCCTGCCGAATTTCGACCAGGATGCCGCGATCGTGGTGCCCGGCGACGACGGGCAGGCCTTCATGGTGTACCGGAATTTCAACGCCATCCGCCGCTACAACCCCTCCGACTTCTATGCGCTGGCGGTGGGGATGCTGTCGGATCGCGTGGCGTGATCCACCCCTCCGCCGCGAGGGGCCGGGCCTCCCGCCCCCCGGCGCCGGGACCGCCCAGACCAGGCCGTTCCTGGCGGGCCTGTTCCTGGCGGGCCTGGCCCTGTCCTCCTGCGGCCCGCGCCAGCCTCCGGTGGCGCCGACACCCGCCGTCTATACGATCGGCCAGCCCTACAGCATGGGCGGCCTCTGGTCCTATCCACGCGAGGATTACGGGCTGGTCGAGACCGGGCTGGCGACCGTGCTGCCGGATGCGCGCGGCGGGCGGCGCACCACGGATGGGGAAACCTATGATCCGGTGTTGCTGACCGCGCAGCACCGCACGCTGCAACTCCCCACCATCCTGCGCGTGACCAATCTGGAGAACGGCCGCAGCCTTTCAGTGCGGGTCAATGATCGCGGGCCGCAGGATCCGGGGCGGGTGATCGGCCTGTCCCCGCGCGCTGCGGAACTGCTCGGCATCGCCCCAGGCCGTCCGGCCCAGGTCCGGATCGCGGTGGAGGCGGACCCCTCCCGCGCCCTGGCCGCCTCGCTCCCCCGCGCACCGGGCGAGATGCCCGCGCTGGAGATCGCCACCGCAGCGGCCGGGACCGTGCAGCGTGAAAGCCTCGATCCGCCACCCGGCGCCCATGGGGGCAGGCCGGGGCAGGCCATTCCTGGGCCCGCTCCCGGGACCGCCGCCATGCCGGAGCCGGATCGCACCCCACCGCCGGAACGGCTGCCGGAGCGCGTGAGCCAGGGGCCGGCCACGCCCGGCCGCCTGCTGATCCAGCTCGGCAGCTTCACGGGCGCCGACGCGGCCCGCCGGCTCGCGGCCCGTGTGCCCGGCGCACGGGCCGAGCCCTTCGGCCCGGGCCGGCGCCCGGAATGGCGGGTGCGGCTGGGGCCCTTCCCGGATGCGGCTTCCGCGGACCAGGCTCTTGAGCAGGTGCTGCGCACGGGCGTATCGGAAGCGCGCATTCTGGTCGATTGATTGTGGCAGGATGGATTTCCGGCTCCGGGGGCTGGCCAGGGGGCCAGTTGGGGGAACTCGTCCCGAGGGAACTCGTGGGGGGAAGCCCGGGGATGCCGGACAGGTAGGGGAATTTCTCGACATGGCGAAGCGCCGTGAATTGCTGGGGGCTGTGGCTGCGGTGGGGGCCGGGGCCGGCCTCGTGGGATGGACGGGCGAGGCCCTGGCGCAGCGCCGGGCCGCCCCCCATGCCGCCGCGAGGAAGCCGGCGGCCCCGCTGCCGCCCTCCGACCCCGCCTCGACGCCGCTCGGGCCGGTGGACACGCAGGCGCGGCAGGCCATCCTGATCGACGTCAACACCGGCGCGGTGCTGCTGGAGAAGAACGCCGACGAGCGGATGACGCCGTCCTCCATGACCAAGCTGATGACGATGTACATCGTCTTCGACATGATCCGGCAGGGCCGCCTGCGCATGGACCAGGAGCTGCCGGTCAGCGAGCGCGCCTGGCGCATGGGCGGCTCCAAGATGTTCGTCGCCCTCGGCTCCCAGGTTGCGGTGAAGGACCTGATCCAGGGCGTTATCGTCCAGTCGGGCAACGATGCCTGCGTCGTCTTCGCCGAGGCCATCTCGGGCAGCGAGGACCAGTTCGCCGAGCTGATGAACGACTACGGCAAGAAGTTCGGCCTCCGGGGCACCAACTTCCGCAACTCCTCCGGCTGGCCCGACCCGAACCACTACATGACGGCCCGCGACCTCACCATCGTCTCCCGCAAGCTGTTGCAGGATTTCCCGCAGGAGGCGCAATACTACAACGAGCGCTCCTTCCGCTGGAACAACATCACCCAGGAGAACCGCAACCCGCTGCTGGCCCGCATGGCCGGGGCCGACGGGCTGAAGACCGGGCATACCGAGGATGGCGGCTATGGCCTCGTCGGCACGGTGAAGCGCGGCGACCGGCGCCTGCTGCTGGTGGTGAACGGCCTGAACACCATGCGGGCGCGGGGCGAGGAGGGCGAGCGGCTGCTCGAATGGGGCTTCCGCGAGTTCGACAACGTCACCCTGTTCCGTGCCGCCGAGACGGTGGAGGAAGCGCCTGTCTATCTGGGCGACCGGCCGACCGTGCCGCTGGTCGGCGGGCGCGACCTCGTCCTCACCCTGCCGCGCGGCTGGCGGAAGAACCTGGAGGTCAAGGTCAGCTACAGCGCGCCGTTGCAGGCCCCGGTGGCCAAGGGGCAGGAGGTGGGCAAGATCCATGTCTCTGGCCAGGGCGTGCCGGAGATGAGCCTGCCGCTGATCGCCGGCGCCGATATCGGGAAAATGGGGCTCGTGGCCCGCATCCCGGCGGTGATCGGGCGCTGGGTCTCGGGCTCCTGAGCAGACCTGCATCCATGATGACGGGCCGGCTGATCACGCTGGAGGGCGGAGAAGGGGCGGGGAAGACCACGCTCGCCCGCGCCCTGGTCCAGCGCCTGGCCCTGGCCGGCCTGCCGGTGCTGCGCACGCGTGAGCCCGGCGGCGCGCCGGGGGCGGAGGCAGTGCGCCGCCTCGTGCTGGAGCGTGGCGGCTGGGACCCTGTGGCCGAGGCCATGCTGATGGCGGCCGCCCGGCGCGAACATGTGGCCCATACGGTGCGCCCGGCGCTGGAGGCCGGGATCTGGGTGGTCTCCGACCGCTTCGCCGACAGCACCATGGTCTATCAGGGCCTCGCGGGGCCGGTCGGGCCGGAACGCTGCCGAACCCTCGCCGATCTGGCGCTGGAGGGGCTGAAGCCCGACCTGACCCTGGTGCTGGACGTGCCGCCGGGCACCGGGACGCGCCGTGCCCTGGGCCGCGGCGACACCAACCGCTTCGAGGCGCGGGAGCAGGCCTTCCACGAGCGCGTCCGCCAGGGCTTCCGCGATATCGCGGCGGCCGAGCCGGGACGTTGTGCCGTGCTGGATGCCACGGGCACGCCGCATGCGGTGCTGCTGTCCGCGCTGGCCGCGATCCGGGACCGGCTGGGGCAGGGGGCATGAGCCCGCCGCCGGAACCGCGGGGCAATCCCGACCTCTTCGGCCAGGACGGCGCCGCCCTGGCCCTGCTGGATGCGGCGAGGGGGGCGGCCGCACCATGCCTGGCTCTTCGCCGGCCCCCTGGGGGTGGGCAAGGCGACGCTGGCCTATCGCTATGCCCGCTGGCTCCTGGCCGGGCAGCCCGATGCCGTGGAGCAGCCGCTGCGGGTCGATCCGCGCGACCCCGTCTTCGCCCGGGTGGCGAACGGTGCCCATGCCGATCTGCGGACGCTTTCGCCCGAGGTGGCCGAGGGCAAGGTGAAGCGGCAGATCTCGGTGGAAGAGGCGCGGGAGGTGCCGCGCTTCCTGTCCATGACTCCCGCCGAGGGCGGCTGGCGCGCGGTGATCGTGGATGAGGCCGCGGCCCTGGCGAACGAGGCACAGAACGCCCTGCTCAAGACGCTGGAGGAACCGCCGGCCCGGGCGGTGCTGATCCTGGTCACGGACGCGCCGGACCGGCTTCTGCCCACGGTGCGCTCCCGCTGCCGGCGGCTCGATCTGCCGGCGCTGGAGACGCCGCTGCTGGAAAGCCTGCTGGCCCGCTGGCTGCCGGAGATGGGCGAGGGGGAGCGTGCCACGCTGGCTGGCCTCGCCGCCGGCTCCCCGGGCCGGGCTCTGCGGCTTGCCGAGGGCGAGGCCCTGGCCTTGCAGGAGGAGGTGGAGTCCTTCCTCCGCAGCCTGCCGAGGCCGGAGCCGCGCGCCCTGCACAATCTGGCCGACCGCCTGGCCGCCAAGCGGGACGGCAGCAGCTTCACCACCTTCGTCAACCTGTTGCGCGACGCGATCGCCACGGCGGTCCGCCAGGCCGGCCGGGGCGCCCCGCCGCCGCCCTGGCTGGGGATGCGCCCGCTTGCGGACTGGGCGGGGCTGTGGGACACCCTGGGGCGAATGGCGGAAGAGACGGAGCTGCTGAACCTCGATCGCAAGCAGGCGGTCCTGGTCGGCCTCGGCGCGCTCGCGGAGCCCCAGGGGACGTCGCAAACCGGCGGTCCCGGGCGACGCTGACCACCGCGACCCACCGTCGCCTCCGCCCCTGATGCAGCGCGAGCGATGGGAACGCGACGATGAGCGAAGCGCAGCGCTTCTTTCTCACCACCCCGATCTACTACGTGAACGACAAGCCGCATATCGGCCATGCCTATACCGGCATCGCCGCCGATGTGCTGGCGCGCTGGAAGCGCATGGCCGGCTTTGACGTCCTGTTCCTGACCGGCACGGACGAGCATGGGCAGAAGGTGGAGAAGGCGGCCCAGACAGCGGGGGAGGACCCGCAGGCTTTCACCGACCGCGTCTCCCAGGCCTTCCGCGACCTGGCGAAGCTGGACGGGTTGTCCAACGACGACTTCATCCGCACCACGGAGGAGCGGCACAAGAAGGCCTGCGCCGCGCTGTGGCAGAGGCTCGTCGAGAAGGGCCAGATCTATCTGGGCCATTACGAAGGCTGGTACGCCGTCCGCGACGAGGCTTTCTATGGCCCCGACGAGATCGAGGAGCGCGACGGGCAGCGCTATGCCATCGCCTCCGGCGCCCCGGTCGAGTGGACGCAGGAGCCGTCCTACTTCTTCCGCCTGAGCGAATGGGGCGGGAAGCTGCTGGAGTTCTACGAGGCCAACCCGGACTTCATCGCGCCGAATTCCCGCCGCAACGAGGTGCTGAGCTTCGTGAAGGCGGGGCTGCAGGATCTCTCCATCTCGCGCACCTCCTTCACCTGGGGCGTGCCGGTGCCGGGGGACGAGAAGCATGTGATGTATGTCTGGCTCGACGCGCTCACCAACTACCTGACCGCGGCGGGCTATCCCGGCGAGGCGCCCTGGTGGCCGGCCGATGTGCATTTCGTGGGCAAGGACATCCTGCGCTTCCATGCCATCTATTGGCCCGCCTTTCTGATGGCTGCCGATCTGCCGCCGCCGAAGCGTGTCTTCGCCCATGGCTGGTGGACGAATGAGGGGCGGAAGATCTCCAAATCCCTGGGCAATGTGATCGATCCCGTGGCGCTGGTGGAGGAATTCGCCCTCGACCCGGTGCGCTATTTCCTGCTGCGCGAAGTGCCCTTCGGCAATGATGGCGATTTCAGCCGGAAGGCCCTGATCTCCCGCCTGAACAACGAGCTGGCGAACGATCTTGGCAATCTGGCTCAGCGTACCCTGTCGATGATCCAGCGGAATTGCGATGGCCGGCTGCCGCCGCTGAGCCCACCGACGGAAGCCGACCGCGAGTTGCTGGAGGCCATGGGCAGCCTGCCTGACTCGGTGGGCGAAGCCCTCGACCGCCAGGCCTTCCACGAGGCGCTGGAGCGGATCTGGGTGGTCGTGCGCCTGGGCAACGCCTGGATCGATGCGCAGAAGCCCTGGTCGCTGAAGAAGACCGACCCGGAGCGCATGGGCGCGGTGCTGCGCAACCTGCACAGCACGCTGCGGATGCTGGCCACGGTGCTGCTGCCCTTCATGCCCGGCACCATGGGGGCGCTGCTGGATCAGCTCGGCGTGGGCGAGGGGGAGCGGACGCTCTCCACACTGAAGGCCCTGCCGGAAGGCACGGTGCTGCCGCCGCCGACGCCGCTGTTCCGCAAGATCGAGGTCGAGGCGTGATCGAAACGATCACCGACAGCCACTGCCATCTCGACTACTTCAGCGAGGAGGAGGTCGAGGCGGTGGTTGGCCGTGCCCGCGAGGCGGGCGTGGGGCGGATGATCACCATCGGCACCAAGATCGCTCAGGCGGAGGCGGTGAGGGGGCTGACCGAGCGCTTCCCGGATGTCTGGGGCACGGTCGGCGTGCATCCGCTGAGCATCCATGAGGTGCCGATGCCGGAGGAGGCCGAGATCGCCGCCGCCGCCGACCATCCGCGCATCGTGGGCATCGGCGAGACCGGGCTGGACTACCACTACGCGGCCGAGCATGCGGCCATCCAGGCGGAGAGCTTCCGGCGCCATATCCGCGTGGCCCGGCGCCTTGGCCTGCCGGTCGTGGTGCATACGCGCGCGGCGGATGAGGACACGGCCCGCATCCTGCGCGAGGAGCGTGAGTCGGGTGGGGCTTTCGATGTGCTGCTGCACTGCTTCTCCTCCGGCCGCGCCCTGGCGGAGGAGGTCGTGGCGGCGGGCGGCCATGTCTCCTTCTCCGGCATCATGACCTTCCCGAAAAGCCAGGATATCAGGGATGTGGCACGCGATCTTCCAGCGGATCGTCTGCTCGTGGAAACGGACGCGCCCTATCTCGCGCCAGCACCTTTCCGCGGCAAGCGCTGCGAGCCGGCCCATGTCATGCACACGGCCCGGAAACTGGCCGAAGTCAGGGGGATGAGCCTGGAAGAGCTTGCCGCACTGACCACAGGAAACGTCAGAAGGCTTTTCAAGAAGATCGCCTAAGGAGCTGTTCTTGTTGAAAATCACTATTCTGGGCTGTGGCAGTTCCGGAGGCGTGCCGATCATCGGCGGTGCGGATGGGCATGGCGACTGGGGGGCCTGCGACCCTGGTGAGCCACGGAACCGCCGCAGCCGTTCCAGCATCCTGATCCAGGAGATCGGCGGGCAAACCCTGCTGGTCGATGCCGGACCCGACATGCGGACGCAGCTTCTGGCTGTGGGCTGCGCCTGGGTGGATGCGATCCTGCTGACCCATTCCCATGCCGACCACGTCATGGGGCTGGACGATGTGCGGCAGCTCAACCGCCTCATGGACCGGGCCTTGCCGTGCTTCGGCACGCTGGCGACGCTGGAGGATGCCGCTCGCCGCTTCGACTATGCCTTCCGTGAGCCGACACCGACCTTCTATCGGCCGGCGCTGGTACCCGTGGAGATCGATGCGGGGCAGGAGATCGAGGCCGCCGGCTTTCCGATCCGTCTGTTCCGGCAGGACCATAAGGTCATGGACACGCTGGGGCTGAGGATCGGCAACTTCGCTTATTCGACCGATGTGGTGGTGATGCCGGAGGAAAGCCTGGAGCAGCTCCATGGGCTCGATACCTGGATCGTCGGCTGTTTCGGCCGGCGCCCGCATCCGGTGCATGCGCATCTGGAGCAGGTGGTGCAATGGGTGGAGCAGATCCGTCCGCGCCGTACGATCCTGACGCATATGGGGCCGGATCTGGACTGGGCCTGGATGCAGGCGAACCTGCCGGATGGCATCGAGGCGGCCCATGACGGGCTGGTGCTGGAAAGCCGCTGAGCCCACTCCGGCCTCTGATTATTTAACATAATATATATTATCGAAATTCTATGGACAGGCCCATGAACCCAGCCAATCCGTCCTCCCCCGGCTTTTCCTCCGCTCCGGAAGGACCGGAACGCGAGGATGCGGCCCGGGAGATCCGGCGCCTCCTGAACATCATGGCGCGGCTCCGGGCTCCGGATGGTTGCCCCTGGGATCAGGTACAGGATTTCGACAGCATCGCGCCCTATACGATCGAGGAAGCCTATGAGGTCGCGGACGCCATCGCCCGCCGCGACTGGCCGGCCCTGCGCGACGAGTTGGGCGACCTGTTGTTCCAGGCCGTCTATCACGCGCAGATGGCCGAGGAAGCCGGGCATTTCCGCTTCGCTGACGTGGCGCGCTCCATCGGCGACAAGATGCTGGCGCGGCACCCGCATGTCTTCGGCTCGGCAGAGATCGCCGACGCCGCCGCCCAGACCGAGGCCTGGGAGGTCCGCAAATCCGCCGAACGGGCCAGGCGTGGCGAGACCGGGACGCTGGCGGGAGTGCCGGATGCCCTCCCCGCCCTGACCCGCGCCGCCAAGCTGACCCGCCGGGCCGGCCGGGTCGGCTTCGACTGGCCGGACGCGGAATCCGTGCTGGAAAAGCTGGCGGAGGAAACGGCGGAACTGCGGGCCGAACTGCCCGGCGCCGACCGCGCGCGGCTGGAGGACGAGATGGGCGACATGCTCTTCGTCCTGGCCAATCTGGCGCGGAAGCTGGACCTCGACCCGGAGCAGTGCCTGAACCGGGCGAATGCCAAGTTCGAACGCCGCTTCGGGGCCATCGAAGCGGCCCTGGCCAGCGAGGGCCGCGCGCCGCGCGACGCCTCGCTGGAGGAGATGGAGGCCCTCTGGCAGGCCGCCAAGGTGGCGGAACGCCAGAGGTAAGAACCTAGCCGCCCAGTAGGGTTTCCCGCAGTTCCTGCCAGGAGTCACGGTCCGGCGCGCAGATCAGCCCGCCGGCCCGCACCCGTGCCGCGCCATAGGGGCTCCCGTCGAACTGGGCGGAATAGCCCCCGGCTTCCTGGTGCAGCAGCCAACCCGGGGCGTGATCCCAGGGCATCAGGCGGTTGTAGAAGGTCGCGTGGATATGGCCGCTCGCCAGGAGCAGGTATTCATGCGCGGCGCAGCGGAAATGAAAGGTCGAGCCCAGCGCCGGCAGGCGAGTCACCACATGCGAACGCAGCGGCTCCGGCAGATAGGTCCAGGAGACCCCCGCCACCATGCGCCCCACCGGCACCGGCTCGGCCACCTGCAAGGTGCCGGTCCTGGTCCCATCCGCCGCCTCGTTCCAGGCGCCCTCGCCGCGCAGCGCCACGGTGGTGTCGTCGCTCACCGGGTCGTGGATCCAGGCGGCGATGACCTCGCCGCGCTGGAAGGCCGCCGCCATGGTGCCAAAGAGCGGCACGCCCGCGGCGAAATTCGCGGTGCCATCCACCGGATCGACCACGAAAGCCAGTTCCGCATCCGCCAGCCGGTCCAGCAATGCCGGATCGGCGGCGGTTGCTTCCTCACCCACCACCACGCAGCCCGGCAGCATGGCCTGGAGCCCGGCGGTGATGTGGCGCTCCGCCGCCTCGTCCGCATCGGTCACCAGGTCGGTCGGGCCGGTCTTGATCCGCACCGCTCCCTCCGCCAGGCGGCGGAAGCGGGGCATGATCTCACGCTGCGCCGCCTCGCGCAGCAACTGGGCAATGTCGGTCACCGCCCGGGCATTGATGGTCATGGCTGTCTCAGGGTCCCTGGCGTGTCTCGAAGCTGCCCAGATCGGCCTGGGTGAGCCGGACCCGGAGATGGATGGCATCCTCGCCATCCTCCCGGGCCAGCACCTCGCCATTCTGATAGAGCCAGGCGACGGTGGCGCCATCGGCCGGCTCCACCGAGACATCCGTCACCACCATGCCGGCGGAAAGCCGCTCGTCCAGCGCGAGACGCAGCCGGTCCAGCCCCTCGCCGGTCAGGGCCGAGACGGCGATCGCCTCCCCTGCCCCGCGCTCCGCCGCCTGATCCAGCCCGCCAAGCAGGTCGGCCTTGTTCAGCACCTCCAGCACGCGGCCGGTCCATTCCGGGTCCAGCGCCGCATCCGGGCCCTCGGCCATCTCGTTCAGCACCTCCAGCACGTCGGCGCGCTGGGCGGCCGAGTCGGGATGCGCCACGTCGCGCACATGCAGGATGACGTCGGCGGCGGCGACCTCCTCCAGCGTGGCGCGGAAAGCCTCCACGAGCTGGGTCGGCAGTTCCGAGATGAAGCCCACCGTGTCGGACAGGATCACCGTCCGCCCGCTGGGCAGGCGGATGGCGCGCATGGTCGGGTCCAGCGTCGCGAAGAGCTGGTCCTGCGCATAGACGGCGGCGCCGGTCAGGGCGTTGAACAGGGTGGACTTGCCGGCATTGGTGTAGCCTACCAGCGCCACCACCGGATGCGGCACCTTCTCGCGAGCACGGCGGTGCAGGCCGCGGGTGCGGCGGACCTGCTCCAGCTCCTTCTTCAGCTTGACGATCCGCTCGCCGATCAGGCGGCGGTCGATCTCGATCTGCGACTCACCGGGGCCGCCCAGGAAGCCGAAGCCGCCGCGCTGCCGCTCCAGATGGGTCCAGGACCGCACGAGGCGGGTGCGCTGGTATTCCAGATGCGCGAGCTCGACCTGCAGCGAGCCTTCCCGCGTGCGGGCGCGTTCGCCGAAGATCTCCAGGATCAGGCCGGTCCGGTCGATGACCTTGCAGCCCCATGCGCGCTCCAGGTTGCGTTGCTGGACGGGCGTCAGCGCCGCATCCACCACCACGACCTGGACATGGTGCTCCTTCACCGCCAGGGCGATGGATTCCACCTGCCCCTCGCCCAGCAGAGTGCTGGGGCGGCGGGTGCGCAGCGGCAGGGCCGCGCTGTGGACGATGGCGACGCCGATGGAGGCGGCCAGGCCGACCGCCTCAGCCAGACGCGCCTCGGCGGCGCGGCTGGCACCAGGGAGGTCCGGCCCGGTACGGGAGGGCTTCTCCCAGGGAAGGATGACGGCGGCGGGCGTCGGCCCGCCGCGCGTGTCAGTCAGAACTGCCGACAGGTTGCGGCTCCCGCTGCAGGGTCATGGTCGTCTCGCGCAGCGGGCGCTCGGGCGCCTGCTGACCCGACGAGGCGGCATCGAAGAGTTGGATCGGGGCACCCGGCATGACCGTGCTGATGGCGTGCTTGTAGACGAGCTGGGTATGCCCGTCGCGACGAAGCAGCACGGAAAAATTATCAAACCAGGTAATGATGCCCTGGAGCTTCACGCCGTTCACGAGGAAAACCGTGACGGGGGTCTTGCTCTTGCGGACATGGTTCAGGAACACGTCCTGAACATTCTGGGACTTCTCGGCGGCCATCGGCTCGGTCCTTCTTGTTGTGAGCGGAGCCGGTTTTCCGGCCCTCTCCTGGAAATGGGATGCGGCACCCCCGCATCCCGAAGCGGGCGAGGTTCAGCCCAAGCGCGCCGGCAATGCAAGCCCCGCCAGGGCGGAACGCATCATTTCGGCGTCCGGGTAATCCCCGTCCCGCGAGATCGCCGCCAGACCGCCATCATGTTCGGCGAGGCCCAGCAGCACGCCCCGGCAGCCGGCACGGCGCGCGGCCTCCATATCCAGGGCGTTGTCCCCCACATACCAGACATCCGGCCCCGGCAAAACGCCACAGGCGGCGCAGGCGAGGCGGATCGGCTCCGGCGAGGGCTTGTCGGCCGCCGCGTCCCCCGCCCCGACCAGGGCGCGGAAATGGCCCGTCCAGCCCAGCTTCGCGGCCTCGGCCCGCAGCAGCACCCCCTGCTTGTTGGATACCACCGCCAGCGGGACATGGCGCGCGGCCTCCGCCAGCAGGGCGCCGGCGCCGGGCATGGGCTCCAGCACCGCGAGGTGCCGGGCCCGGACCTCGGCGTAGAAGATGTCCCGCGCCCGGATCCATTCGGCCCCGAAGATCGTGGGAAAGGAGTCCCGGAGCGACTTGCGGACATTGGCCCGCACCTCCGCCAGCGACCATCGCGGCAGGCCGAAGGCCGAGAAGGCGGCGTTCAGCCCGGCCATGATGGCCGGCCAGCCATCGGCCAGGGTGTTGTCCCAGTCCCAGACGATGGCCCTTGGGAGAGTATCCAGGGGGGAGTATCCGGGGTGCTCACGCGGCGTTCGGGAGACCGCCCTTCACATGCCGGGCGAAGAGGTCGAAGAGCTGCCGCGCCACCGGCCCGGCCTTGGCGTCGCCCACGGGCTTCCCGTCCACCTCGACCACCGGCTTCACGAAGGAGGTGGCGGATGTGATGAAGGCCTCCCGCGCCCGGGCGAGGTCGTCCAGGGTGAAGCTCCCTTCCTCGAAGCGGATGCCGGCCGCCTGCATCTCGGCGATCAGCGCGCCGCGGGTGCAGCCGGGCAGGATATGCTGGTCCAGCCGCCGGGTGCGGATGGTGCCGGCCTCGTCCACGATCCAGAAGCTGGTCGCGGCGCCCTCCATCACCTCCTTCGTCGCAGGGTCGAAAAGGATGGCCTCGGAGGCCCCCTTCTCCTTCGCCGCCTGCCGCGCCAGCACGTTGGGCAGCAGGTTCACGGTCTTGATGTCCGGCCGGGCCCAGCGCTCGTCCGGGGCGGTGATGGCCTTGAGGTTCCAGCCCTCGATGCTGGCCGGATAGGGCGGGACGCGCTTGACCGTCATCACCACCGCGGGCGGCACCGGCTTCCTGGGGAAGGCATGGTCGCGCGGCGCCACGCCCCGCGTCACCTGCATATAGACCAGCCCCTCGGCGATCCGGTTCCGCCGCACCAGCTCGCGCAGCACCGAGCGCAGCGCCGCCAGCGTCATCGGCATCGGGATGCGGATCTCGCGCAGGCTGCGCTCCAGCCGGGCCAGGTGACGATCCTCGTCGATGAAGCGTCCCTTGTAGATATGGACGACCTCGTAGATCCCGTCCCCGAACTGGTAGCCCCGGTCCTCCACGTTCACGCAGGCCTGGCGCTGCGGAACGTACTGGCCGTTCACATAGGCGATACGCGACATCCTCTGCCCCCGGGGGCTTTCCCTCCGGGGTCTCCCATCAGGCCCGAAACCCGGGCAAAAAAGACTGAAGGCTCGGTCAGGGGCCCGTTTCAGGCCCCCACGCTGGCATTGGCACGCTCATCGGCGCTCACCCCCAGGAACTTCAGCTTCCGGTGCAGGGCGCTGCGTTCCATGCCGACGAAATTCGCCGTGCGGCTGATATTGCCGCAGAAGCGCAGGAGCTGCGCCTCCAGATACTGCCGCTCGAAAAGCTCGCGCGCCTCGCGCAGCGGCAGGGTCATGATCTCGCTGGAACGGTCCAGCTTCAGCATGGCCGGGGCGGCGGAGCCGATCTCGGGCGGCAGCATCTCCGGCCGGATGCTCTCCCCCGCCCCGCCCGGCGCCATGATCAGCAGCCAGTCCACGATGTTGCGGAGCTGGCGGACATTGCCCGGCCAGTCATAGGCCTGCATCGCCGCCATGGCGTCCTCGCTGATCTCGCGCGGCGGGATGCCGGCGGCCTCGGCGGAACGGGCCATCAGGGAGCGCGCCAGCACCGGCACGTCCTCCCGCCTCTCCCGCAGCGGAGGCACCCGCAGGGGCACCACGGCGAGGCGGTAGAAGAGGTCCTCCCGGAAGCGCCCGGCGGCGATCTCGGCGGAAAGGTCGCGGTTGGTGGTGGCCAGCACGCGCACATCCACCTTCACCCGCGTGGAACCGCCGACGCGCTCGAAACCCTGCTCCTGCAACGCCCGGACGATCTTGCCCTGGGTCTCCAGCGGCATGTCCGCGACCTCGTCGAGCAGGAGCGTGCCGCCATGGGCACGCTCCAGCACGCCGGCGCGGCGCGGCTGGGTGGCCGGGTCCGACCCGCCCTCGACGCCGAACAGCTCCTCCTCGAAGCGCGCGGGATTCAGCGTGGCGCAGTTCAGCGCCACGAAAGGCTCGGCGGACCGCTTGGAGCGCGCATGGATCATCCGCGCCGCCACCTCCTTGCCGGAGCCGGCGGGGCCGGTGATCAGCGCGCGTGATCCCGTCGGAGCCAGCCGCTCGATCGCCTGGCGAAGCTGGGCGATGGCGGAAGAGACGCCCGCGAGCTCCGTTTCCGGACCACTCCGCAGGCGCAGCTCGCTGTTCTCCCGCTTCAGCCGCGCGGCTTCCAATGCCCGGGAGACCACGAGTAGCAGCCTATCCGATTGAAAAGGCTTCTCGATGAAGTCGTAGGCCCCCTGCTGGATCGCCTGGACCGCCGTCTCGATGGTGCCGTGCCCCGAGATCATCACCACCGGCACCTGTGGTTCCTCGCCGTGAATGGCCTGGAGGATGCCCAACCCGTCGAGGCGCGATCCCTGCAGCCAGATATCCAGGATCACGAGGTTCGGGCGCCGCTGGCGGAAGGAAGCCAGCGCCTCGTCAGAATTCCGCGCCGAACGCGTCTCGTACCCCTCATCCTGCAGGATGCCCTCGATCAGGGACCGGATGTCGGGCTCATCATCCACGATCAGGATGTCATGCGCCATGACGAAGGCTCTCCGTTTCCCTGGCAGTCTCACCTGGCACGGCATGACCCTCCCTCTTCTCGCCCGGTTTGTCCCCAGTGCGATCACCGGGGGGCGCGAAAGGCAGGAAGAGCGACGCCCGCGCCCCCGGACCGTCCCCACGGTCGCTCAGCGTCAGCCGGCCACCATGGTCCTCCATGATCTTCTTCACGATGGCAAGGCCCAGACCGGTGCCTTTCGCCTTATGGGTCACGTACGGTTCCGTGAGCTGGTCCCTGTCGTCGCCGGTCGGCAAGCCTATACCGTTGTCCTCGACGATGAAGGCCGCCCCGTCCTTGTCCACCGCGACAGTGAACGCGATGTGCCCGCCCGCCTCGCCCCCGGGGCGCATCACGATCGCGTCGGCGGCGTTCTGCAGCAGGTTGATCAGCGCCTGGTTCAGCAACCTCCGGTCGCAGGGCACCACCGGGCCATTCTCCGGGAAGCGGGTCTCGTAGGTGATGGCCGGATGTGCGTCCCGCTGGAGTACCATGGCCTCCCGCGCCAGGCGTGACAGGTCCTCGGGGCGGATCACCGGCTGCGGCATGCGGGCGAAGGCGGAGAACTCGTCCACCATGCGCCGGAGATCGCCGACCTGCCGGACGATGGTGTCGGTGCAGGCCTGGAACGTGTCCGGGTCGGAGGCGATCTCCTTCAGGTAGCGCCGCTTCAGCCGTTCCGCCGAGAGCTGGATCGGGGTCAGCGGGTTCTTGATCTCATGCGCGATGCGCCGCGCCACATCGGCCCAGGCGGCCTTCCGCTGCGCCGAGAGCAGGGCCGTGATGTCGTCGAAGGTCAGGACATAGCCCACCACCTGCCCGGACTGCACCTCCGCCCCCATGCGGGCGAGCAGGGTGCGCCGCTCCGGTGCGGCGCCGAGGCGGATCTCGGCGGTCTGCTCGCGCTCGGGTGCCGCCGTGGCGGCGCGGATCAGCGGCGCGAATTCCGGCACCACCTCCGCCAGGGGCTGGCCGATCGCGGCCTCCATGTCCTTGCCCAGCAGGTCGGAGGCGGAACGGTTCGGCAGGTTCACCCTCCCCTCCGCATCCAGCCCCACCACCCCGGCGGACACGCCCGAGAGCACCGTCTCGGTGAAGCGCCGGCGCTCGTCGATCTGGCGATAGGCCTCCATCAGCTCCGACCGCTGGGCGGCGAGCTGGTTGGTCATGCGGTTGAAGGCGCGGGACAGGGAGGCGACCTCGTCGTTCTGCGGCCCCTCCTCCACCTTCACGGACAGGTCGCCGCCCCTCACCCGCTCCGCCGCGGTGATCAGCCGGGCGATCGGCCGGGCGATCTGGGTGGCCAGGACAAGCCCGATCAGCACCGCCGCCATCAGCACCAGCAGGGCCGCGATGGCGAAGATCATGGCGAAGGTGATCTGCAGCCCGGAGCGGTTGCGGTCGAGCTGGTCATAGGCCTGGAAGGCCCGCTCCGTGGCCCGCATATGCTCCAGCACCCCGGAATCCACCGGGCGACCGATCTGCAGGATCAGCCCTGGCGCGATGTCCAGCATCACCAGCGCCTGTACACGCGGCTCGTCCGATTCGTTGGGCAGCACCACGACCTCGCCGGAGCGGGCCAGCTCATAGGCCCAGCTTTCCAGCGGCGGCATGACCGTGGCGGTGGAAAGCCCCGCATGGGCGACCACGGTGCCCAGGACCGGCTCATAGACGATGGCATCCGTCAGGCCGCGCATGGCGGTATGGGTGGCCAGCAGACGCCCGAAAGCCTCCGGATTGCTCTGGAGCAGCATCGAGGCGCGGTTAAGATCGGCCGCCATGCCCAGCGCATCCGCCCGGATGGCGTTCCGGTGCTCGTCCAGATAGGCGCGGGAAGCGACGAGGCTGGCCTCCAGCGTCGAGCGCACGCGGTCGCTGAACCAGGCCTGGATGCCCAGGTTGAAGAAGACCGCCGCGAAGGTGCCCACCAGCAGGGCCGGCACCACCGCCACCACACCGAACATCAGCACCAGCCGCACATGCAGGCGCGAGCCGGCGCTGCCCGAGCGGCGCTCCGCCCAGACCCGCACCAGCCGCCCGGCCAGCGAGGCCCCGAGCAGCAGCAGGAAGGCGGCGTTCACCAGCACCATGGCGGCGACCTGCCCCGGCCGGGTCGGGCCGAAGGGGCTGCCATTGGACAGAAGGGTGAAGGTGCCGATGCCCAGCAGCAGCGCCCCCAGGGCCAGGCCGAGGGTCATCGCCCGGCCCAGGAGGAGGTCGGCCGCGCGCCTGGTGAGGCTGCGGGAAGCGGGAGCGGAACTCATCGGGGGCAGTCTAGAGCAGTTCCCCGCCGCCACCCAGAACCCGATCTCCGGACGGGACCCGCCGCCTGTCCGCCCATCGCCACGCCGTCAGGACAGGCCGCGGACCACGGGCAGTTCCAGCTCCCGGATCTTCTTGCGCAGTGTGTTCCGGTTCAGCCCCAGCATCGCCGCCGCCTTGATCTGGTTGCCCCGCGTCGCCGCCAGGGCCAGCCGGATCAGCGGCCGCTCCACCTCGGAGACCACGCGCTCATAGAGGTCGCGGACTGGCATCCCGTCGCGATGGGCTCCGAGGAAGCTGTTCAGGTGGCGTTCCACCGCCTGCTCCAGCGTTTCCGGGCTGCGCGGCTCGCCGGGCAGGAGCGGGCTGCTTTCCGTCTCGGTCAGCTCCGCCGCCACCGCGTCAGCGCCGATCACCTCCTGCGGATAGAGCGCGGCGAGGCGGCGCATCAGGTTCTCCAGCTCCCGCGCATTGCCCGGCCAGGAATGGTCCTTCAGCCGCTCCATCGCCTCCTCGTCCAGCGTCTTGCCGGGCAGGCCGGCGGCGCGGGCGCGTTCCAGGAAGTGGCGGGCGAGCAGCGGGATGTCCTCCAGCCGCTCGCGCAGCGGCGGCAGGCGGATGGGCACCACGTTCAGGCGATAGAACAGGTCCTCGCGGAAGGTCCCGGCCCGGATCGCCTGGCGCAGGTCGCGATGGGTGGCCGCGATGATGCGGACATTGGCCTTGATCGGCTGGCGCCCGCCGACGGTGGTGAACTCGCCCTCCTGCAACACGCGCAGCAGGCGGGTCTGCGCCTCCGGCGGCATGTCGCCGATCTCGTCGAGGAAAAGCGTGCCGCCCGCCGCCTGCTCGAAGCGGCCCACGCCGCGCGCCAGCGCCCCGGTGAAGGCACCGCGCTCATGGCCGAACAGCTCGGCCTCGATCAGCTCGCGCGGGATGGCGGCCATGTTGATCGCCACGAAGGGGCCGGTGCGGCGCTTGCCGTAGTCGTGCAGGGCGCGCGCCACCAGCTCCTTGCCGGTGCCGGACTCGCCGGTGATCATCACCGTCAGGTCGGTGGTCGTGAGCCGTGCGACGGTGCGGTAGATCTCCTGCATCGCCGTGGAGCGCCCGATGATCGGCAGGCGCTCGCTCTCCCCTTCCTCCGGCGGGGCCAGCGAGGGGGCGGGGGTGGTGAGCGCGCGCCCCACCACCGAGAGCAGCTCCTTCAGGTCGAAGGGCTTGGGCAGGTACTCGAAGGCGCCGCGCTGGGCCGCCTTGACCGCCGTGGTGAAGGTGGACTGGGCCGACATCACCAGCACGCGCATGTCGGGGCGCACGCGCTTGATCCGGGGCAGGAGGTCGAGCCCGTTCTCGTCGGGCATCACGACATCGGTGATGACGAGGTCGCCCTCCCCATCCTCCACCCAGCGCCAGAGCGTGGCGGCGGAGGAGGTGGCGCGGACATTGTAGCCGGCGCGCCCCAGGGCCTGCGACAGGACGGTGCGGATCGCCCGGTCGTCGTCGGCGATCAGGATGGTCTGCTCACTCACGGTGCGGCGGGGTCCTTGGCGGCGCGGGAAGACGGGGAACGATCAACAGCCCGGGCGGCGGGTGGGGCGGCCTGCACCACCGGCGGCATCGGCAGGGCGAGGCGGAAGACGGTGCGGCCCGGCCGGCTCTCGCAGGCGATCAGACCGCCGGCATCGGCCACCAGCTTGGCCACCAGCGCCAGGCCGAGCCCCTGCCCGCCCCGCTTGGTGGTCACGAAGGGCTCGAAGAGGTTGGCGCGGACCTCCTCCGGGATGCCCGGCCCGTTGTCTCGGACGCAGACCTCCAGCGGCAGGTGCACGCGCTCGTCGCTGCCGGGGATGGCGATGCGGACGCCGTGGCGGTAGGCGGTGGACAGGACGATCTCCCCCTCCACCGGGTCCACCGCCTCGGCGGCGTTCTTCACCAGGTTCAGCAGCACCTGCACCAGCAGGTCCCGGTTGCCCAGGACCAGCGGCAGGGAGGGGTCGTATTCCTCCACGATGCGCAGATGCGCGGCGAAGCCCGTCCCGGCCACGCGGCGGACATGGCCCAGCGCCTCGTGGATGTTCACCGGGCCCCGCTCCACCGGGCGCTCGCTGAACATGTCCATCCGCTCGACGAGGTCGCGGATGCGGTCCACCTCGTCCTGGATCAGTGTGCAGAGCTCGCGGTCGCCCTCCTCCACCGATTGTTCCAGGAGCTGGGCGGCGCCGCGGATGCCGGAAAGCGGGTTCTTCACCTCATGCGCCAGCATCGCCGCCATGGCCGAGGCGCCGCGCGCCGCGCCACGGAAGTTGAGCTGCCGGTCCAGCTTCTGCGCCGTGGAACCGTCCTGCAGCGTCAGCACCACCGCCCCCGGCAGTTCCGGCAAGGGCGCGCCATGGGCGGTCACGTCGGTCCGGTGCAGGCGGGGGCTTTCCAGGATCAGGTCATGGTCGGACACGGGCGCCTCCGCCATCCGCACCTGCCGGATCAGCGAGAAGAGCCGGCTGTCCTCGGGCAGCAGCTCGTGCAGCGAGATCTGCGCCAGGGACACGGCGGACAGGTCGAAGAAGAGCTCCGCCGCCGGGTTGGCGAAGTGGAAGCGGTCGGCCTCATCCAGCACCACGACCGGCATCGGGATCGCCGCCAGCACGGCGGCGCTTTCCGGCGGCAGCGCGCTCTTCCCGCCCCGGGGCGTCACCCGGCGTATCAGGGCACTGACGGCTCCGCTCATGCGGCAATCGCCTCCGCGCGGCCATGCTGGATGGTGACGCCGCTCTCGATCAGCGGTTCCCAGAAGCGCCGGACCTCCTCCAGCGCGGCCTCCACCGTGTCGGCGCGGTTCACGCGCCCCCGGAATTCGGCGCTGCCGGGCAGGCCGTAGGAGTACCAGGCAAGATGCTTGCGGGCGAGGCGCATGCCGGGGTCGCGGCCGTGATAATCCAGCATCGCCTCGTAGTGCCGCAGCATGATGGCGTAGCGTTCCGCCAGCGAGGGCTCCTCCGCGATCACGGTGTCCTCCGGCAGCCCGCGCAGCCGGGCCGCGACGGCGCCCATGATCCAGGGCCGCCCATAGGCGCCGCGCCCGATCATCACGCCGTCCGCGCCGGAACGCCGCAGCGCCTCGGCCGCGTCGGCGGCGTTCAGTATGTCGCCATTGGCGATCACCGGGATTCCCGCCACCGCCTTCACCTGCGCGATGAAGTCCCAGTCCGCCTTGCCCGTGTAGAACATCTGCCGGGTGCGCCCATGCACCGTGACCATGCGGATGCCGCTTTCCCGCGCGATCACCGCCAGCCGGGGCGCGTTCAGGCTGTTGTGGTCCCAGCCCATGCGCATCTTCAGCGTCACCGGCACGGAAACGGCACGCGCCGTGGCCTCCAGGATGCGCGCCGCCGCGACCTCGTCGCGCATCAGCGCCGAGCCGGCGGACTGGCCGAGCGCGACCTTCTTCACCGGGCAGCCGAAATTGATGTCCACGATGGCGGCGCCCCGGTCCACGGCCAGCTTCGCCGCCTCCGCCATCACCTGCGGGTCGCAGCCCGCGAGCTGCACCGAGGCCGGGCCGCCGAAGCCGTCCACCTCGGCCATCTTCAGCGTCTGCCGGTTCTCCCGCACCATGGCCTGGCTGGCGATCATCTCGCTCACCACCATCGGCGTGCCGAGTTCGCGCGACAGGCGCCGGAAGGGCAGGTCCGTCACCCCCGACATGGGGGCGAGCAGGACCGGGCAATCGATCATGACGCCGCCCAGGTCGATCGGGCGCAACAGGCCGTTGCCGTTTCCCTTGGTCACAGGGGAAGCGGCCGGCGAGAATTCTTGTGAGCCGTCCATGCGGGATGCCTATCCCTTGGGCATGTACATCGTCAAGCGCCAATCCGCGCGGCAGAATGCCCCCTGCCTGACGCCAATCTGACGACCGATTAATCCGCTGGGCAAGGGCTTATGAAAAACATTCCGCCTGGGCACCTGAAAGGCGGCCCCCGGCACGCCCGCGCATCCCACCTCCCCCTGGGCGCCGCCATCCCGCGCGGCTAGTTTGCGCCGCCGGGGCGCGGGCGCTCCGGAACGCCGGTCCGGGACCGGTGCCCCCGATCCCACGGGGCTTCATCCTACAGGGAGTATGCGAATGCGCGTCGTCGCGCTTCTGGTGGCCGCCGGTCGCGGCCAGCGCTTCGGCGCCGCAGAGCCCAAGCAGTTCCTGTCGCTGGCGGGCCGCCCGGTGCTGCGCCATGCCGCCGAGGCGCTGCTGGCGGACGGGCTGGTGGAGGCCGTGCTGCCGGTCTGCTCGGCCGGGGAGGAAGCGCGGGTGAGCGGAATCCTCGGCGGCCTGCCCGTGCTGCCACCCGTGCAGGGCGGCCTGGCGCGGCAGGACAGCGTGCGGGCCGGACTGGAGGCCCTGGCGGCGGACCCGCCGGACCTCGTCCTGGTGCATGATGCCGCCCGGCCGGTGCTGCCGCCGGGCACGGTCCGCGCGGTGGTCGAGGCGCTCGGACAGTATCATGGGGCGATTCCCGCCCTGCCGGTCAGCGACACGCTGAAGCTTTGCGGCGAGGGCGTCATCGCCGGCACCGTGCCGCGCGACAACCTGTTCCGGGCGCAGACGCCGCAGGGCTTCCGCTTCGCCACGTTGCTGGAGGCGCACCGGAACGGGCCGGTCGGCGCCACGGACGATGCGGCGCTGCTGGAAGCGGCCGGACACTCGGTGGCCCTGGTGCCGGGGTCGGAGGAGAATGTGAAAGTGACCTATCCCAGCGACCTGGAGCGACTGGATGCCGCGCGGCGTGGTGCCCTGCTGCCGCGCGTCGGCACGGGCTATGACGTGCACCGGATGGTGCCCGGGCGTGCGATGATCCTGTGCGGCATCCATGTCGAGCACGAGATGGGCCTGGACGGGCATTCGGATGCGGATGTCGGCATCCACGCCCTCTGCGACGCGATCTACGGCGCCATGGCGGAGGGCGATATCGGCCGGCATTTCCCACCCTCCGAGGCCCAGTGGAAGGACGCGGACAGCGCCCGCTTCCTGCGCCATGCGGCGGGTCTGGTGCGGGAGCGCGGCGGGATGATCGCCAATGCCGATGTCACCCTGATCTGCGAGCGGCCGAAGATCACCCCCCACGCCCCCGCCATGCGCGCCCGGCTGGCCGAGCTGATGGGCATCCCCCTCGGCCGCGTCTCGGTGAAGGCCACCACCTCCGAGCGCCTGGGCTTCACCGGCCGTGGCGAGGGCATCGCTGCTCAGGCAGCGGTCTCGGTGTTGCTGCCGGACTGATCCGGCCCGTGCCCAGGCAGCTCAGGGCAGATCGCGCAGGGTGATGGCACAGAGCGCGCGGATCTCCGCCCGCACGGGCCCTGGGCGGGGTTCGTCCCGCAGCGTGGTGAACCAGTGTTCCGGCGGTGCCCGGCCGGCGGCGCGGAACCAGGAGAGGCCGCGAAGCACCGCCTCGGCCGCCGGTGGCAGCCGGGCGGGGATGGGCAGGTCGTTCAGCGTGGCCCAGACCCCGGCCCAGCAGCGCCCGACGGACCAGGGGTTGTAGCCCCCGCCGCCGGTCACGATGAAGCGTGGCGACAGGCCCCGCAGCGCCCGCACCACCGCGAAATGGCTGTTGTTGGACAGGGCCAGCCGGGACAGCGGGTCTTCCTCCAGCGCGTCGGAGCCGCATTGCAGCACGATGGCCTGGGGCCGCAGGTGCCGTGCGAGGGGCAGGACGGCGTTGCGGAGCACCCAGTCCATCTCGCTGTCGTTGAAGCCCTCCGGCACCGGGATATTGCGGGCATGGCCCCCTGCCCGGTCCTCGATGGTGCCGGTGCGGGGCCAGCGATTGGCCTCGTGGATGGAGAGGGTGAAGACGCGCGGATCGCCGTGAAAGGCGAGTTCCACCCCGTCGCCGTGATGCGCGTCGATATCGACATAGAGGACGCGCTCCAGCCCGGCATCCACCAGCGCGAAGAGCCCCAGCGCCACGTCGTTGACATAGCAGAAGCCGCTGGCCCGGTCGGGCATGGCGTGATGGGTGCCGGCACCCGGCACATGGACGATGCCGCCATGCCGCACCAGCCGCGCGGCCAGGATCGCGCCTCCGGCCCCCGTCGCCGGGCGGCGAAAGACCTCGCGATAGATGGGGTTGCCATGGGCGCCGAGGTGATGGCGCTCGCGCACCGCCTCATCCGCCGACTGCTCCGCCTCAGCCCGTTGCAGGGCCGCGACGTATTCCGGTGTATGGAAGCGGGCCAGTTGCTCCGGCGTGGCCATGGGGCTGTCGCGGTAGCGTTCCGGGTCGAGCCAGCCCAGGGCCCGGATCAGATCCAGGGCGGTGGAGACGCGGGCGATGGCCAGTGGGTGTTTCCCGCCATAGGTGGAGTGGCGGTAGATCTCCGAACCCACCAGGAGCGGAGCCACAAGCGCGGAGGCTTGCCAACTGGCATCGGGGTCGGACTCTGGCTGCATCACCCCGCCATGTCGGCGCGCCGCCCGGCCTGTCGAGGGGTGACGCTATAGGGCATTCGGCATGTCAGTCGAATAATCGTGACATGTCATATCGGAAGGCTGGTGCGCCCTGAGGGACTCGAACCCCCAACCAACCGGGTAGAAGCCGGTTGCTCTGTCCAGTTGAGCTAAGGGCGCTGCCGGGATGTTCCGGGAAACCCTCCCTGAATTCTCCCTCTGGCCGGGCTGTGCCGCCTGACCGGAAACTGCTCTAGCCCAGGATAGCCGGGGCGAGAAGCGACAAGCAGGGCTCAGTGGGTCCAGTTCTGCTTGCGGCCCCAGCGGAAGTTGTCCGCGTAGGATTTCGGCTTCAGGGTCGGAACCTGGCGCCGGGCTTCGACCTCGTAGTCGATGCCGTTCGCCCGGGCGTAGTCCTCGGCTTCCTCCAGCGTGTCGAAGCGGAGGACGACCTGCTGTTCCGTATCGGCGGAGCCGGTCCAGCCCATCAGCGGGTCAATTCGCTTCGGCTGGTCGGGAACATGCCGCAGGACCCAGCCATGGGTGCGGGCCTGGCCGGACTGCATCGCGCTTTTCGGGGGGCTGTAGATGCGGGCCTTGCTCATCGCCGTACCTTCGAATCCTTTGGCGTAAACCCTGGAACCCTTGCCGGTATCGGGGCGGCGGGACTCGAACCCACGACCTCCTGTACCCAAAACAGGCGCGCTACCAGGCTGCGCCACGCCCCGTGCCGGAAAGGTTTGCGCGCGGAACCTATGGGCAGGCGGGTCCGGGCGCAAGGCACCCCGGCGGCTTTGCCGCCGGGGTCGTGAAGAGATCTGCGGATCGCGACGTCAGGGGCCGATGCGCTCCAGCCCGCCCATCCAGGGGCGCAGCACCTCCGGCACCAGCACAGAGCCGTCCTCCTGCTGGTGCGTCTCCATCACCGCGATCAGCGCGCGGCCCACCGCGACGCCGGAGCCGTTCATGGTGTGGACGAAGGCCGGCTGCGCCTTCTTCCCGCCAGGCTCGTCCTTCGGGCGATAGCGGGCGTTCATCCGCCGCGCCTGAAAGTCCAGCATGTTGGAGCAGGAGGAGATTTCCCGCCACGCCCCCTGCCCCGGCAACCAGACCTCCAGGTCATAGGTCTTGCTGGAGGCGAAGCCGGTATCGCCGGCGCAGAGCACGATCCGCCGCCAGACCAGCCCCAGCTCGCTCAGCACGCGTTCGGCACAGCGTGTCATCCGCTCGTGCTCCTCGGCCGAATCCTCGGGCCGGGTGACGGAGACCATCTCGGCCTTCATGAACTGGTGCTGCCGCAGCATGCCGCGCGTGTCGCGCCCGGCCGAGCCCGCCTCGGAGCGGAAGCAGTAGCTCAGCGCCGTGTAGCGCTGCGGCAGGGCGGCGTCCGGCAGGATCTCCCCGGCGGCGAGGTTGGTCAGCGGCACCTCGGCGGTCGGGATCAGCCAGCGCCCATCCGTGGTGCGGAACAGGTCCTCGGCGAATTTCGGAAGCTGCGCCGTGCCGAAGACCGCCTCGTCATTCACCAGCAGCGGGACGGAGATCTCCTCATAGCCATGCTCGGCATGCAGGTTGACCATCCAGTTGCCCAGCGCGCGCTCCAGCCGCGCCAGCGCCCCGCGCAGCACGGTGAAGCGCGCCCCGGAGAGCTTGGCGGCGGAGGCGAAATCCATCAGCCCCATCGCCTCGCCCAGCTCGAAGTGCTGCTTCGGCTGGAAGGGGAAGTTCTGCGGCGCGCCATGCTGGTGCAGCACCACGTTGCTGTTCTCGTCCGCGCCATCGGGCACGTCCTCGGCCAGCAGCGCCGGCAGCTCCGCCAGGGCCTCGCGCAGCGCCGCCTCGGCACTGGACAGGGCCTCGCCGGACACGCGCTCGCCCGCCGCCAGCTCGTCGATCAGCGCCTGCGCTTCCTCGTGCTTGCCGGCAGCCTTGAGCGCACCGACCTCGCGGCTCTTCCTGTTGCGGGCGGCGCGCGCCTCCTCGACGGCCGTGGTCGCGGTGCGGCGCTCGGCATCCAGGGAGATCAGGCGCTCCGCGGCGGGCGGCAGGCCGCGGCGGGCCATGCCTGCGTCGAAGGCTTCCGGGTTGGCGCGGATCGCGCGGATATCGTGCATCGGTCAGGTCTTCGTCTTGTCGGCCGGGGTCTTCTTCGGGCGGTTCATCCAGGTCGCGGCGATGATCGACAGCTCGTAGAGCAGCAGCAGCGGCACGGCGAGGCCGACCTGGCTGATCACGTCCGGCGGCGTCAGCACCGCGGCGGCAATGAACATGCCGACGATGGCATAGCGGCGGCCCTTCTTGAGCTGGTCCACCGTCACGATGCCGACCCGCGCCATCAGCGTCAGCGCCACCGGCAACTGGAAGGCCGCGCCGAAGGCCAGGATCATGTGCATGACGAGCGAGAGGTACTCGCTCACCTTGGCCTCCAGCTGCACCGGCAGGCCGCCCGCCGCGCCACCAGGGGATTCGAAGGAGATGAAGAAGCGCCAGGCCAGCGGGAAGATGAAGTAGTAGGCCAGCGCCGCGCCCATCACGAAGAGGATCGGCGAGGCGATCAGGAAGGGCATCACCGCCCGCTTCTCGGACTTGTAGAGGCCGGGTGCGATGAAGAGCCAGAGCTGCGTCGCCCAGACGGGGAAGGAGATGAACACCGCCCCGAAGAAGGCCACCCGCAG
The DNA here is from genome assembly GCF_023078375.1 of Roseomonas gilardii subsp. gilardii. Classification (NCBI taxonomy): domain Bacteria; kingdom Pseudomonadati; phylum Pseudomonadota; class Alphaproteobacteria; order Acetobacterales; family Roseomonadaceae; genus Roseomonas; species Roseomonas gilardii. Next base: position 2,927,858 of record NZ_CP095554.1, read on the forward strand.
ATAGGTGAAGAAGGCCTCGTAGAGCGCGGTGAAGATCATCCGCCGCTCCCCCGCGCCCTGCTGCTGCAGGATGTCGGCCAGCGGCCGCGCCAGGAAGCCGTAGATCTGCGTGGAGAAATAGTAGCAGATCGCGAAGGCGACAAAGAAGGCCCCGAAGGACCAGAGCAGACGGGTGCGGAGTTCGAGCAGATGCTCGATCAACGGCATCGGCTTGTCGTTGATCGTATCGTCCGGGTCGCGGGGCACTGGCGGTCTTTTTCAGGCTTTGTGGGTGTTGGCCGGCTCGCCGGCCGGCGGGGTCTGGGCTTCCGCCGTCCGGGCCGGGGGCACCGGCGCATCGCGAACGGGGGTCTGCGCGCCAGGGGCGGACAGTGGGGCGGATGGTGGGACGGACGGCTGGTCGAGCGGCGCGGGCTGTGGCCGGGCGGAGGCCGGGACCGGCGTCAGCGGCTCGGTCGGGATCGCCTCCGCGGGGCCGGCAGGGGCCGCCGCTTCCTGGACTGGGGCGGTGGAGGGGGCGCATCGGCGGCCCGGGCCGGGTCCGGGTCGGCCGCCACGGCGGTCGCGTCGGTGCCGGCGCCCGGGGGCGTCGCCTCGCCCACCGGGGCGGCCTGGACGGCCGGCGCGGCATCGGCGGAGGGGGTTGCGGGCTGGGCGCGGAAGGGATCGTCGTTGAAGGCGGAACGGAGCGAGCCGTCCTTGTCCACGGTGCGCTGGATCTCGCCCTTGATGTCGAAATTCCGGATCTCGCGGATCTGGTCGCGCACATCCTCCAGCTTCGCCTCGCGCACCACCTCGTCCAGATGGCCCTGCAGCTCGCCCGCCATGCGGCGCAGCTTGCCGATGCCCTTGGCCACGGTGCGGATGGTGTCCGGAAGGTCCTTCGGGCCGATCACGACGATCGCCACCACGACGATGACCGCGATCTCGGACCAGGCGAGGTCGAACATGTGCTTCGCTCAAGCCCTATAGAGGTCGTGTCCCGGAGGCCGCCGGGTTCGGAAAAGGCGCTGTCTCCGTTAGCAGGAACGCCCGGGCGCGCCAATGCGCCCGGCTTCCTATCTGGACCGGCGGCAGGCCGAGCGAAACCCCCCTGCCCCCTTTCTCCGCCCCCCGGCGGATGAAGCCGCGTTCAGGAAGCCGACTCCGCCATTTCCTCGGCCATTTCCTCCTGGGCCTCGATCAGGACCGGCGCATCGCGGGACACGAGGTCCTCCTGGCGCGGCAGCTCCGCCAGGGAGCGCAGGTTGAAATGCTCCAGGAAGCGCGGGGTGGTGCCCCAGAGCACCGGGCGTCCAGGGCTTTCCTTGCGCCCACGCGGGGCGACCAGCCCGGCCTCCAGCAGCGCCTCCAGCGAGGTCTGGGAGACCGAGGCGCCGCGCAGTTCCTCGATCTCGGCCCGCGTCACCGGCTGGCGCCAGGCGATGGCCGCCAGCACCTCCATGGCGGCGCGCGGCAGGCGCTTCGGCACCTCCACCACCCGGGTCAGCAGCGGTGCCAGGTCGGGTGCGGTGCGGAAGCTCCAGCCGCCGCCCACCTCCACCAGTTCCACGCCCCGCCCGGCATAGCGGTCGCGCAGCGTCTGCAGGATGGCGGCGGGGTCGAGCGAATCCTTCTCGTCGCCGCCGATGCCCAGGGCCTGGGCCAGCCGGGCGGTGGTGACGGGCCGGTCGGCGGCGAAGATCAGCGCCTCGGCGATGCGCAGCGCGGCCTCAGGCAGCATCGGCGGTGTCCTCCTCCTCGCTCATGCGGGCGGCGCGCAGCAGGATCGGGCCGAAGGCCGCCTCCTGCCGCAGTTCCAGCCCGCCATGCTTGGCCAGTTCCAGCCCGGCGATCAGCGTGCTGGCGATGGCCGCGCGGCGTTCCACCGGATCGAGCGCCAGCCCTTCCGGCAGGAAGCGCTCCAGCTCCCCCCAATCCGGCCCGGCGGCGCCGATCAGCCGTTCCAGCCGGCTCAGCGCCTCGCCCACCGTCCAGAGCTTGCGGGGCTTCGGGACATAGGGGCGGCGCGACTCGGCCCGGCGGATGGCTGTGGCCCAGGCATGCAACAGGCCGGGCAGATCGGCCTCCAGCTCCCCGTCCCGCCGCTGCACCAGGGATTCGGGCAGGCCGCGCCCGAAGAAGTCGCGCCCCAGCCTGGGCTGCCCGTCCAGCCAGGCGGCACCGGCGCGCAAGGCTTCCAGCCCCTGGAGGCGGTCGGTGAGCGAGACCGCGGCGGCCTCGGCATCCTCGTCCGGCTCCGGGTCGGGCAGCAGCAGGCGCGACTTGAGCCAGGCGAGCCAAGCGGCCATGACCAGCCAGTCGGCGGCCAGTTCCAGCCGCACCCGGCGGGCGCCCTCGATCACCGCGAGATACTGATCTACCAGGGCCAGGATATCGAGCCGCGCCAGATCGACCTTCTGCGCCCGCGCCAGTTCCAGCAGCAGGTCCAGCGGGCCCTCATAGCCCTCCAGCCGCAGCAGCAGGGCCTGGGGCTCCGGCGATGCGCCGCTCACAGCCCGTATCCCGCCGCGCGCATGACGACGTTGAAGGCGGGGCCGACCGCATAGCGCAGCAGCCAGCCCATCGGGTCCCAGGCCGAGGAGAGCTGCGGCAGGATGAAGAGCACCAGCACCACCAGCAGCAGTCCCAGCCGGTCCAGCCGCAGGAAGGGGATGCCCAGCCGGGGCGGCAGCAGCCCACCCAGGATGCGGCCGCCATCCATGGGCGGGATGGGGATCAGGTTGAACAGCCCCAGCAGCAGGTTGGACAGAATCATCAGCGAGAGGAGTCGGTAGATCCAGGCGGCGAGTTCCGGCGGCAGCGACACGGCATCCACCACATGGCCGGACAGGGCCGCCAGGAAGGCGAGCACCATGTTGATCGCGGGGCCTGCCGCCGCCACCGCCACCATGCCGAAGCGGGGGTTGCGCAGGCGGAACTGGTTCACCGGCACCGGCTTGGCCCAGCCGAACATGACCTGCACCGTGCCGATGGTCAGCAACTGGGAGATGACCAGGAAGCCGGGCACCAGCACGGTGCCCACCGGGTCCACATGCCGGATCGGGTTCAGGCTGAGCCGCCCCGCCCGCTGCGCCGTGTCATCGCCGAGCCAGAGCGCGGCATAGCCATGCGCCGCCTCGTGCAGGGTGATCGCCAGGATGGCGGCGATCGCCGCCGCGAGGAGTTCCGGAAGCCATTCAAGCATGGCGGGGAGCGGAACCGGGCTCAGACCGAGGCCGAAACGGCGCCGAGCGGGCGGCGGGACGCCAGCGCGGTGGCGCGGGCCTCCTCCATCCGTTCCGCGGCGCGATCCGTCAGGCGCGGGCAGGACTCCAGCAGGGCGGCGTTCTCGGCGAGGATGCCGGGGCAATGCAGCACCACGTCGCAACCAGCGGTGAGCGCCTGCAGCGCGAGGTCCTGCGGGCTGCCGGACAGCGCCTTCATGGCGAGGTCGTCGGACAGCAGCAGCCCGTCGAATCCGACCTCGTCGCGGATCACCCCCTCGATCACGCGCGGCGAGAGCGTGGCAGGCCGTTCCGGGTCCAGCGCGTCATAAAGGATATGGGCCGTCATCGCCCAGGCGCCGCGCCCGGAATCGGGGCGGCAGACCGCCTGGAAGGGGAAGAGGTCCGCCTCCAGCTCCGCCCGGGTGGCGGAAACGCGCGGCAGGTCGAGGTGGCTGTCCGCCATGGCGCGGCCATGGCCGGGGATGTGCTTGATGACCGGGATGCAGCCGGCGGCGCGCAGCCCGGCGATCCAGGCCGCGCCGATCCGCGCCACCTCGGCCGGGTCCTCGGAGAAAGCACGGTCGCCGATCACGTCATGCGCGCCGGGATGGCGCAGGTCGAGCACCGGGGCGCAGACCACGTCCAGCCCCATCTCCAGACAGGTGGCGCCCAGCAGCGCGGCATTCTCCAGCGCCGCTTCCGGACGGCCCTCGAAGCTCGCGCCCGGCGGGAAGGCGGGCCAGTGCGGCGGGCGCAGCCGGGCGACGCGGCCACCCTCCTGGTCCACCAGGATCGGCGCTTCCTCCCCCAGCACCTCGCGCAGCGCGGTGGTCAGGGCGCGGAGCTGCGCCGGGTCGGCGATGTTGCGCGCGAACAGGATGGCCCCCGCCGGGCGGTGGCGGCGGAACAGCGCCGCCTCTTCCGGCGTCAGGCTGGTGCCGGAGATCCCGAGGATCGCGGCGGCGGGCATGGCGGCGCGGCTCATCCGCCGATCGCCGCGCAGGCCGGGGCGCCCTTGGCCCTGGCGGCCTCGCAGAAGCTGCGGGCGGCGGCGGCGTCACTGAAGCCGCCGGTGCGCAGGCGCCACATGGTCGGCATGCCCGGCCGCTCGAAGCGCACCACCATGGGCCGCCGGTCGGCCAGCAGCCCGCCGAGGCGGCCTTTCAGCCGGTTCCATTCGGTATGGGCGGCTTCCTCGCTGCCCAGCGCGCCGAGCTGCACCAGCGCGCTGCCGCTGGCGGCGGGGCGGGCGGGCTCGGCATGCGCCTCGGCCCGGGTTTCCTGGCGCGGGGCAGGTTCGGGGGCGCGGGCCCCCGGGGCCGGGCTGGCGGCCGGGTTGGCAGCCGGGGCGGTCACCGCCTCGGCCGGAGCCTGCGGCGCCTCGGCGACCGGAGGCGGCACGGCTGGCGCGGTGGCCGCCGGCTGTGCCGTGGGCACCGCCGTACGCTGCGCCATGCGCGAGGCCTGGGCCGCCTGGCGCAGCGCCTCCAGGTTCGGCTGCTCGGGTGCCGGGGCGATCTGCGCCTGGGCGGGCACGCCCGGCTGTCCGGCGCGCCCACGCTGCGGCTGGTTCTGCGTCTCGAAGATGCGCTCGCCCTGGTTGGCGACGCGCAGTCCCCCGGGATCGTCCGGGCGAACGCGAAGCGGCCGGCTATCGGCCTCGATCACCGGAACGCCGTTGGAAACGACGCGCGACACGCCCCAGACGGCGGCCGCGCCGACCCCCAGCACGGCGGTCAGCCCGCCGGCCACGGCCAGCATGCGCCAGGGCAATCCCCCACTGCTCTGACGCTGAACCCGATAGGACGGGACAGTATGGAACTCGCTCACCGCATCTCCTCGACTGGCGTCACCCCCATGACGCGCAGGCCCGAGCGGATCACCATGGCCGTGGCGGCGACGAGGGCGAGCCTCGCACGCGTGGCGGCCGGGTCTTCCTCCCGGATGAAGCGCAAGGTCGCGTCATCGCGGCCCCGGTTCCACAATAGGTGAAAATCCGCCGCCAAGTCACCAAGATAGAACGCAATCCGGTGCGGCTCCCGCGCCGCGGCAGCGGCCTCCACGGTGCGGGGCCAGGTCATGATGCGCCGGATCAGCGCCATTTCGGCGGGATCGGACAGCGAATCCATCGCGGCTTCCGCCAGTTCCGCGGGTGCCGGGTCCCTCGCCTGGCGCAGCACGGAGCGGCAGCGGGCATGGGCGTACTGGACATAGAAGACCGGGTTGTCGCGCGACTGCTCGACCACCTTGTCCAGATCGAACTCCATCTGGGCATCGGCCTTGCGGGTCAGCATGGTGAAGCGGACCGCGTCCTTGCCCACCTCGTCGATCAGGTCGCGCAGGGTGACATAGGTGCCGGCGCGCTTGCTCATCCGCACCGGCTCGCCGTTCTTCATCACCTTCACGATCTGCGCCAGCACCACGTCCAGCGGCACCGGCCGGTCGCCGGACAGCGCCTTCACCGCCGCCTGCATGCGCTTGACATAGCCGCCATGGTCGGCGCCCCAGACCTGCACCAGCTCGTCGAAGCCGCGCGCGATCTTGTCGGCATGGTTGCCGATGTCGTTGGCGAAATAGGTGTTGGAGCCGTCGCTCTTGCGCAGCGGCCGGTCCACGTCGTCGCCGAACTGCGTCGAGCGGAACAGCGTCTGCGGGCGCGGCTCCCAGTCATCGGGGGTCTTGCCCTTGGGCGGCTCCAGCACGCCCTCGTAGACATAGCCCCTGGCCGCCAGCTCGGCGATCGCCTTGTCCGCCACGCCGTCGCGGACGAGCTGCGCCTCGCTGATATAGACGTCGAAATTCACGCCCAGCGCCGCGAGGTCGTCGCGGATCTCGGCCATCATCGCGTCGATGGTGAAGGACCGCACCGTGTCGAGCCAGTTCGCCGGATCGGCGGGCTTCGCGCCTGGCGCCAGGCTGTCGCCGAAGCGCGCCTTCAGCGCCTCGCCCACCGGGATCAGGTATTCGCCGCGATACTGCAGCCCGCCGGGCACCTGTGCCGCGAATTCCTCCTCCGTCAGCGCGGTGCCAAGGGCCTGGAGATAGCGCCAGTAGGCCGCCCAGGCGAGGGCCTGCACCTGCGCCCCGGCATCGTTGATGTAGTATTCCTTGGTGACGTCCCAGCCGGCCTTGGCCAGCAGGTTGGCCAGGGCATCGCCCACCACGGCGCCGCGGCAATGGCCCACATGCATCGGCCCGGTCGGGTTGGCGGAGACGTATTCCACGTCCACCTTGCGCCCGCCGCCCAGCCTGCCGTCGCCATAGGCCTCCCCGGCCTTCAGCACGAGCGGGATCTGCGCCCGCGGCACATCCTCGCGCAGCCGCAGGTTCACGAAGCCCGGCCCGGCAGGCGTGGCCTCGGCCACCAGCGGCGAGGCGGCGAGGCGCGCGGCGAGCTCGGCGGCCAGCTTCGGCGGCGGCAGCTTCGCCTGCTTGGCCACCACCATCGCGGCATTGGTCGCCATGTCGCCATGGGAAGGGTCACGCGGCGGTTCCACCAGGACACGGGCGAAGGCTTCCTCCGGCAGGTCCGGCAGGATGGCGCGGAGCTGCGCGACGACCTCGGCACGCAGGGTCTGGAAAACGTCCTGTGACATGGAAGTTCCTAGTGGGCTTTGCCGCGGGGCAAGAAAGGTCTCTCTAACGGGACAGTCCCATCCTTGGAACCATCGCGGCCGGTCTATCCCGGCATGTTGGGGTCGGTGAGCCGCCGGTGCTCCTCCAGCGCGAAGCGGTCGGTCATGCCGGCGATGTAGTCACAGACCACCGCCGCCGTGCGCATGCTGCCCGGCCCGTCCGCCTGGGCGCGCCATTCCGGCGGCAGCATGTCCGGCCCGCCATGCAGCAGGGAGAAGGTCACCTGCAGCACCCGCCGGGTCTTCTGCGCCGTGCGGTTCACCCGCCAGTGCCGGTACATGCGCTCCCGCAGGAAGGCCCGGGTCTCCTCGTTCAGCGCTGTCATGCGGGCGCTGAACACCACCACCGGGGCGGCGGCGGCGCGGATGTCGTCGGCGCTGCGGGGCTCCAGAAAGGCGATGCGGCGCTGCGCCTCGGCCACCACGTCGTTGACCATGGCGTTGATGACCCGGCGGATGATCTCCGCCGCCAGCCGCGCGCGCGAGGTGCCGGCGGGCACATGCGCCTTCGCATCCTCCATCGCCTCGGCGATCAGCGGCAGATGCGCGATCTCCTCCAGCGTGAAGATGCCGGCCCGCAGCCCGTCATCCAGGTCGTGGTTGTTGTAGGCGATGTCGTCCGCGATCGCCGCCGCCTGCGCCTCGGCGCTGGCATGGGTGGACAGTTCCAGCGGGTGCCGGGCGTCGTACTCGGCGATATAGGGCGGCGGGCGGCGCAGCGGGCCGTTGTGCTTGGCCAGGCCCTCCAGCGTCTCCCAGGTCAGGTTCAGCCCGTCGAAATCGGCATAGCGGCGCTCCAGCGCCGTCACCGCCTTCAGGCTCTGGGCATTGTGGTCGAAGCCGCCCCAGGGGCGCATCACCCCGTTCAGCGCCTCCTCCCCCGCATGGCCGAAGGGTGGGTGGCCCAGGTCATGCGCCAGGGCCAGGGCCTCGGCCAGATCCTCGTCCAGCCGGAGCTGCCGGGCGATGGAACGGGCGATCTGGGCGACCTCGATGGAATGGGTCAGCCGCGTCCGGAACTCGTCGCCCTCGTGATAGATGAAGACCTGGGTCTTGTACTGCAGCCGCCGGAAGGCCGTGGAGTGGATGATCCGGTCCCGGTCCCGCTGGTAGGGGGAGCGCGCCCCGCTGCCCGGCTCGGCGAAAAGCCTGCCGCGCGATGCCCCAGGATGCACAGCCCAAGGAGCCAGACCTGGGGCCTGAACCTGGGCAGGCCCGCCCTGGGGGGAGCCGGCGTCCCTGGCGGGACCGGCGGGCGAACCGGGGCGGATCGCGGGTGAAGGGTCCTGCACGGAAGGGGGCTCGGATCTGTCCGGATGGGAAAAGGGGCTCCGGCCCTAGCACCGGCCATGCGGGCGCGGCAACCCCGCCGCCTCCGCCCGGCCCGCGCCCCTGTCGCGGGGGCGATTGGAAAGCGGCGGCCGGACGTCCTATCTAGGAGGCTGATGGAGTTCCGATGACCATGCCGGACGGTAGCCAGACACCCCCTTCCCCGCCCTTCCGCGCCACGCCGCGCGCCCACCGGCAAATCGCCGAGATCGCCGCCCGCGAAGGCCGCCCCCATGCCGGGCTGCGCCTCGCGGTCGAGGCCGGGGGCTGCTCGGGGCTGCAATACAAGTTCGACCTCGCCGACGAGCCCGAGGCGGAGGACACGGTCGTGCGGGCCGAGGATGGCCAGGGCGCGCCGGTCTTCATCGACCCGGTCTCGCTGGATTTCCTCCAGGGCGCGGAGCTGGACTGGACCGATGCGCTGATGGGCGCGCATTTCGCCGTGCGCAACCCGCAGGCCGTCTCGGGCTGTGGCTGCGGCGTCTCCTTCGCGGTCGGCTGAGAAGGCGTCACCCCTCCCTTGCGACTCTGCAGCTTCAACGTGAATTCGGCGCGCAAGCGCGCGCCGAACCTCCGCCACATGCTGGAACGCCAGCAGCCCGACCTCGTCTTCCTTCAGGAGCTGAAGTGCAGGACCGAGGAATTCCCGGCGATGGAGTTCGAGGCACTCGGCTACCGCTGCCATGCCGTGGGCCAGCCGGGCGGCCGCAACGGCGTCGCGGTACTGTCGCGCATCCCCTTCGAGGTGCTGGGCGAGACCCTGCCCGGCGAGGCGGAGGACGACCACGCCCGCCTCATCGAGGTGCGGGCGGCGGGGATGAACCTGATCGGCATCTACCTGCCCAACGGCAATTCGGGTGGCGAGGCCGGCTATGCCTACAAGCTGCGCTGGATGGAGCGGCTGCGCGCCCTGGCCGTCGAGCGGCTGGACCGCTTCACGCCGCTGGCCATCCTGGGCGACTTCAACGTCTGCCCCACCGAGGCCGATCTCGCCCCGCGCGCCCTGCCCCCCACCGATGCGCTGGTGCGCCCGGAAAGCCGCGCCGCCTTCCGCGCCCTGGTCAATCTGGGCCTGACCGACGCGGTGCGGGCGCTGCATCCGGAGGAGACGATCTACACCTACTGGGACTATGGACCAGCCTTCGAGCAGAACCGTGGCCTGCGCATCGACCACGCCCTGCTCTCGGCCGAACTGGCGGAACGGCTGACCGGCACCCGTGTGGATGTCGCAGCCCGGGCGGAGGAAAGCCCTTCCGACCATGCGCCCGTACTGTTCGACTTGGTGGACTGAGCTTTCCCCCAGGCAGTGCGCCTATCGCAGCCGCGCCACATCCATGGCGAAGACCAGCGGGAAGAAGGTCGGCCAGGCGTTCCAGCGCTGTGACCCCGCCTCGCTGACCGACCAGAGCAGCCCGTCCCGGTCGAAGCCGAGATCCTCGATCCCGCCGGGCGCGCCATGGCTTTCCAGCCGGCTGCCGTCCAGCGGGTCCAGCCGGTGCAGCTCACCCGGCGCGGCGCCGGCGCTGCACGCGATCCAGATCCGCCCCTCCGCATCCACCGCCGCCCCCTGTGCCCGGAGCGGCAGCGGGATGTCACGCACCGCATCGGCCGGGGTGACAGGACCGCCTTCCGCCCCCAGGAAGCGGGACACGGGCACGGCATGGAGATGCGGGGCGCCGCTTTTCCGCCAGGGGCCGAACCAGAGGGACTGGCCGTCGCAGGCCAGGAAGGCCGGTCCTATGGCCTTGTCCACCCGCTGCATCGACAACCGCCGCGGCCCGTCCGGTGCCCCGATGCCCGCGGCATCCAGCGCCAGGATCATGCCGGAATTGGCGGCGAAGAGCACGTGCCCATCGGTGGCGAGACCGCCGGGATGGCCGAATTCCACCGGCAGGGCGAAGCTGCCCAGCAGCCTGCCGTTCCGGCGCGACAGGCGGAAGACGCGCGAAGGGCCGTTCGCCTGCTCGTGCACCAGGCTCTGATAGGCGGCGACCAGGATCTCGTCGCCCAGGACGGTCAGGCCCTGGGGCACATAGGCTTCGTTCAGCCCCGGGGCCCAGAAGCGGCGTTGTATCGCCGCCTCGTTGGGCACGGGACTGAGTGCCCGGCCGGTGTAGCGCGGCGCCTCCCCGGAAATGCCGTCCCGCCCGGGTTCCGCAGGAGGTTGAGCCGGAGGGGATTGGGCCAGGATCGGGCAAGGCCGCAGGGCCATGGCACCCAGCATCATGGCCCCGCCGAGGAAGCGGCGGCGGCTCGCCCCGCCCGTCATCCCGTCAGCGCCAGCCGCCCGGTTCCCAGACCCAGCCACCACGGGTCCAGACCCATTCGCCATGCCGCCACTGGCCCCCACCCGCCATGTGGCGCAGCACGTAGTGGCCCGGTTCCCAGCGATAGGCGACGCCATCCCACTGCCAGTGTCCGGGCTGCCAGACATACTCCGCGCTCGGCGGGCGCGGCGGCTCAGGCTCCACGCGCAGGGCGGGAATCGGCGGATAGGGCTGCCGCGAGGCATGGGGCGGCACCTCGGGCGGGGGCGGAGGCGGCGGCACGCAGCCGGCCAGCAGCGTCACGATGCCCAGGGAGGCTGCGAGGGGGCCGCGAGGCGTGTCATGGTGCCTGCGGCGGAGGAGGCGGGACGGAACGACAAGGTCGGAGACTCCGCACGAAGGGTAGGCAGGATGGACCGCGATGGCCCCGCCCGGAACGTGCCGCCGGATGAAAAGCGGGAGAGGCGGCGGCGCCTCCCCCGGCATGGGATCATTCCCGGTGCGGTGCCCGCTGGGCGAAGGTCAGCACCAGCACGTCCCGGTGCCCGGGCCGCGACGGATCGATCGGCACCACGGGCGTCACCCCATGCCAGACCCGCCGGTCGTCCAGCAGCACCGTGTCCAGCGGGTTCTCCAGGGTGAAGCTCGTTTCGCCAGGGGGGCTGCTCCCCCGGCCATCCACACGGATGCCGGTGACGCCGCCCGCCACATTCTCCCGCCCGATCAGGGTGACCAGCACGAAATCCACGCCGTCGCGGTGCATGCCCTCCGGCGTGGGCTTGCCGGCGGCATTGGGACGCGCCTCGATGCGGAACTGGTGCATCTCCACATGCCAGCGCGGCGCCGCCGCCCCGGCGAGTTCGAAGACCGCCCGCGCCCCGCTCAGCAGCCGCGACAGCGGCGCGCCTTCCGCGATACCAGGCTCCACCGGCTCGAACCATCGCTCATGCCCGCCGTTCAGCGGGTTGTTGTGCAGGGTCTGGTAATGCGGCTGGTGCGGGCCGCGCAGCAGCGGCTCGCCCTGCGCCGCGCCGAAGACGGCATGGCGGCGCAGGCGGTAGCGGCCGCCATCGGCCATATGCGCGTCGGGGCGAAGGTCGTTCCAACTCGCCACGAATTCCTTCCACGGGGCGCCGGCCAGGGCCTCCCCCGCGGGGTCGAGGAGTCGCGTGACCTCGTGGCCGGGCAGGAAGACATAGCCCGACTGGCGAATGGCTTCCGCCAGTTCCCCCGGCTTCTGGTAACCACAGTCATGGACGGTGCTCCAGCATCACCTGCTTCATGCGTCGCACGGCGGCGCCCAGGCCATCGAACAACGCCTGGCCGAGCAGGAAGTGGCCGATATTCAGCTCCACGATCTCCGGAACCGCGGCCATCTCGGCGGCGGTGACATAGTCCAGCCCGTGCCCGGCATGGCATTCGATGCCCAGCGACGCGACCTGCCGCGCCGCCTCGGCGAGCCGCTGCCGCTCCCGGTCCCGCGCCGGGCCGGGCGCGGCCTCGCAATAGGTGCCGGTGTGCAGTTCCACCGCCCCGGCGCCGAGCCGCCCGGCGGCCTCGATCTGGCGCGGCTCCGGGTCGAGGAAGAGCGAGACCCGCGTCCCCGCCCCGCGCAGCGCTGCCACGATGGGGGCGAGCTGCGCCTCCAGCCCAGCGGCATCCAGCCCGCCCTCGGTGGTCAGCTCCGCCCGGCGCTCCGGCACCAGGCAGGCGGCATGCGGGCGGATCGCCAGGGCGAAGTCCCGCATCTCCGCCGTCGCGGCCATTTCCAGGTTGATCGGGGCCTGGAGCCGCTCCCGCATGATGCGGACATCGGCGTCGCGGATGTGCCGCCGGTCCTCCCGCAGATGCACGGTGATGCTGTCGGCGCCGCTTTCCAGCGCCAGGACCGCCGCGGCCAGCGGGTCGGGATGCGTGCCGCCGCGCGCGTTCCGCAGCGTGGCGACATGATCGACGTTCACGCCCAGCCGGATGGGAAGACTCATGGGGCGGCTCCGGGGATGGTGTTGCGACGGGCGGCCATCCCCGCGGCCATGCGCAGGGCGGCGAGGAGGCTGCCGGGTTCGGCGATGCCGCGCCCGGCGATGTCGAAGGCGGTGCCATGGTCCGGCGAGGTCCGCACCACCGGCAGGCCGAGGGTAACGTTCACCCCGCCATCCATGTCGAGCGTCTTCAGCGGGATCAGCGCCTGGTCGTGGTACATGCAGAGCGCGGCGTCGTAGCCGGCGCGGGCGCGGGGCGTGAACATCGTGTCCGGCGGCAGGGGGCCGAAGGCGTCGATCCCCTCGGCGCGCAGGGCCTCGATGGCGGGGACGACGATGCGCCCTTCCTCGTGGCCCATGGCGCCGCCCTCCCCCGCATGCGGGTTCAGCCCGGCCACGGCGATGCGCGGCGATGCGATGCCGAAATCGGAACGCAGGCTGCGGTGCAGCACGCGCCCGGTGCGGAGGATCTCCGCCGTGGTCAGATCCTCCAGCGCGCGGCGGAGCGAGACATGGATCGTCACCGGCACCACGCGCAGTTCCGGGCAGGCCAGCATCATCACCGGCGGTTCGGCGAGGCCGGTGAGCGCGCCGAGATATTCCGTGTGGCCGGGAAAGCCGAAGCCCGCGCCGTAGAGCGAAGCCTTGCTGATCGGGTTGGTGACGAGGCCACCGACCTTCCCCGCCTGGGCGAGCCTCACGGCTGTCTCGATCGAGGCAAGGATGGCGGGCGCATGCACCCGGTCGGGCCGCCCCGGCGTGACCGGCGCGGCGAGCGGCACGGGCAGCACCGGCAGGCGCCCGGGGAAGATGGCGGCGGCCTCGGAGGGATCGGCCACCTCCGCCAGCGCCACCGGACGGCCGAGCCGGGCCGCCAGGGCCGCGAGGCGCGCCGGATCGTCCAGGGCTACGAAGACCGGGTCTTCGCCATGCCGGGCGATCTCCCAGGCGGCCAGGGTCAGTTCCCCGCCGATCCCGGCGGGGTCGCCCATCGTCAGGGCCAGGGGAAGGGCATCGGCATCCATGATCGGCCAGATCTGCTGTGGGACCGCTGAGATGGAGCAGGCAGCGGCGGTGAGGAAAACGGCAGCAGGAACATGCCTGCCCTGCCGCCAGCAGGGTGTTTCAAAAGGTGACGATCCTCCCGCGGAAGCAGGCCACTTCCTCCGCGAGACGATGGGCGTTTTCCTGACGGGAAGCCGCCCTCAGAGATCCGGGTAGGAATGTGTCTCCGCGGCTCCGCCCGGATGCGTCACCGCGCCCAGATGCGCGGGGCCGACGAGCTGGGCGTATTTCCACAGCGCGCCGCTGTTGTAGTCCGTGCCGCGCGGCTTCCAGGCCGCCCGGCGCGCGGCCAGTTCCTCGTCGGGGAGCAGCACGTCGATCGTGCCGGCATCGGCGTCGATCACGATGCGGTCGCCGTCGCGCAGCAGGGCAATGGGCCCGCCCACCGCCGCCTCCGGCCCGACATGGCCGATGCAGAAGCCGCGCGTGGCGCCGGAGAAGCGGCCATCGGTGATCAGCGCCACCTCCGCCCCCATGCCCTGGCCATAGATCGCGGCGGTGGTGGAGAGCATCTCCCGCATCCCCGGCCCGCCCTTCGGCCCCTCGTAGCGGATGATGATCACGTCGCCGGACTTGTAGGCGCGCTGGTCCACGGCGGCGAAGGCATCCTCCTCGCAGTCGAAGCAGAGCGCCGTGCCCTCGAAGCGGCGGTTCTTCATCCCCGCCACCTTCACGATGGCCCCGTCCGGGGCGAGGTTGCCCTTCAGCCCCACCACGCCGCCGGTGGGCGTGATCGCCTTCGACACCGGGTAGATCACGTCCTGGTCGGCCGGGAAGACCACCTCCGCATGGTTCTCGGCCAGCGTCCTGCCCGTCACGGTCAGGCAGTCGCCATGCAGCAGCCCGGCATCGAGCAGCGCCTTGATGATCACCGGGATGCCGCCGACCTTGTGGACGTCCAGCGCCACGTATTTCCCGCCCGGCTTCAGGTCGGCGATATAGGGCGTGCGGCGCATGATCGCGACCACGTCGTCCATGGTGAAGCGGATGCCCGCCTCATGCGCGATGGCCGGCAGGTGCAGCCCGGCATTGGTCGAGCCGCCGGTGGCGCCCACCACCACCGCCGCGTTCTCCAGCGCCTTCAGCGTGACGATGTCGCGCGGGCGGAGGTTGCGGCGCACCAGATCCATCACCGCCCGGCCCGATTCCACGGCCCAGCGGTCGCGGTCCTCATAGGGTGCCGGCGCGCCGGCCGAGCCTGGCAGCGCCAGCCCGATCGCCTCGCTCACCGTCGCCATGGTGTTGGCGGTGAACTGCCCGCCGCAGGCCCCGGCGCTGGGGCAGGCGACGCATTCCAGGGCGTGCAGCTCCTCGTCCGACATCTTCCCGGCGGCATGCATGCCCACCGCCTCGAAGACATCGACCACCGTCACGTCGCGGCCCTTGTAGGTGCCGGGCAGGATCGAGCCGCCATACATGAAGACGCTGGGCACGTTCAGCCGCAGCATGGCCATCATCATGCCCGGCAGCGACTTGTCGCAGCCGGCGAGCCCGACCAGCGCGTCATAGCAATGGCCGCGCACGGTCAGTTCCACCGTGTCGGCGATGGCATCGCGCGAGGCGAGCGAGGACTTCATCCCCTGGTGCCCCATGGCGATGCCGTCCGTCACCGTGATGGTGGTGAACTCCCGCGGCGTGCCTTGTGCCTCGCGCACGCCGGCCTTCACGCTCTGCGCCTGCCGGTTCAGGGCGATGTTGCAGGGCGCGGCCTCGTTCCAGCAGGTCGCGACGCCCACCAGCGGCTGGGCGATCTGCTCCTCGGTCATGCCCATCGCGTAGTAGTAGGAGCGGTGCGGCGCGCGCTCCGGCCCCACCGTCACATGGCGGCTGGGCAGGCGGGACTTGTCCCAAGCACTCATCTCTCGGCTTCCTTGGCCTGCGTTTCCCTGGCGTCGGTCCGGAGCGGCCGGAGGCCATTCCGGGAGCCGGGACGTCACCGGGGAGCGGATGGCCGCCCCCGGGCTCCGGTCGCGGCAAAGGCAGGATCGCCGCAGTCGCGGCCGTGCTCCACCCCAAATCGACACCGGCCCGGGCACAGGCACGCGAGGAAAGCCGCGGAGGCGGGCATCCTGCACCCGCCTCCGGTCGTCGCTTCAGGCCGCGATCCGGCCCAGGGCGGCCTCCAGCCGGGCGATCTCCGCCTGGGCGGCGGCGAGGCGCTCGCGATTCTCCTCGACCACCTCCGGCTTGGCCCGGGCGACGAAATCGGCGTTGTCGAGCTTGGTGGCGATCTTCTTCGCCTCCGCCTCGGCCTTGCCGCGCTCCTTCGCCAGGCGCGCGCGCTCGGCATCGATGTCGATGATGCCGGCCAGCGGCAGCATGATCGTCGCCTCGCCCAGCACCGCCTGCGCCACACCCTTGGGCGGCTCCCCGGTCAGCGGCCGGATCGCCTCGATCCGCGCCATGCGGGAGATGGTGTCCAGCCAGCGCTGGCCGCGCGCCAGCACCTCCGGCCCCGCACCCTGCACCAGCAGCGGGAAACGCTGGCTGGGCGGCACGTTCATCTCCGCCCGCACGCCGCGCACCGTGGAGATCAGCCCGACCAGCCAGTCCATCTCCTCGCGCGCCGCCTCGGGCTCGCTCACCCGCACGGGCTCCGGCCAAGTGGTGTGGATCAGGCTCAGCTCCGGGCCATAGCCCATCCTGTGCCACAGCTCCTCGGTGAAGAAGGGCGTCACCGGATGCATCAGCCGCAGCAGCACGCCCAGGACATGCTGCGCCGCGCCCTTGGCCTCGCGCGCCTCCGGCGTGTCGCCCGAGGCGAGCGCCGGCTTGGCGAATTCCAGGAACCAGTCGCAGAACGTGTCCCAGGCGAAGCGGCGCACAGCGGCGGCGTATTCGTCGAAGCGATAGGCCTGCAAGGCCGCCGTGGCCTCCCGCACCGCGAGGTTCGCCGCATCGATCACCCAGCGCGCCAGCGGCGTGGTGCAGGCCTCCGGCAGGAAGCCCGGATCGGCCTGGATGCCGTTCATCTCGCAGAAGCGCGCGGCGTTCCACAGCTTGGTGATGAAGGAGCGGCCGTTCTCCACGCGCGAACGCCCGAGCTTCACGTCGCGCCCCGGCCCGGCCAGCGCCGCGATGGTGAAGCGCACGGCATCGGCGCCGAAGCTGTCGATGAGCTCCAGGGGATCGATCACGTTCCCCTTGCTCTTCGACATCTTCTGGCCCTTCTCGTCGCGGACCAGCCCATGCATGTAGATGGTGCGGAAGGGCACGTCGCCCATGAAGTGCATGCCCATCATCATCATCCGGGCGACCCAGAAGAAGATGATGTCGAATCCCGTCACCAGCACATCGGTCGGGTAGTAGCGCGCGAGCTCCGGCGTCTGCTTCGGCCAGCCCAGCGTGGAGAAGGGCCAGAGCGCTGAGGAGAACCAGGTGTCGAGCACGTCCTCGTCACGGGTCAGCGCCTCGTCCCGCCCGTAATGGGCGCGGGCCTGCGCCTGCGCCCCGGCCTCGTCACGCGCCACGAAGGCGGTGCCGTCCGGCCCGTACCAGGCGGGGATGCGGTGACCCCACCAGAGCTGACGCGAGATGCACCAGGGCTCGATCTCCCGCATCCAGGCGAAGAAGGTGTTCTCCCACTGCTTCGGGACGAACTGCATGCGCCCGTCCTCGACCGCGGCGATGGCCGGCTTCGCCAGGGTCGCCGCGTCGCAGTACCACTGCATGGTCAGGCGCGGCTCGATCGGCACGCCGGACCGGTCGCCATGCGGCACGGCATGGATGTGCGGCTCGATCTTCTCCAGCAGCTCCAGCCGCTCCAGCTCGGCGACGATCGCCTCGCGCGCCTTGAAGCGGTCCAGGCCCGCCAGCGAGCGCACGAAAGCCGGGTCGGCGATGCCCTCCGCCGTGGCCAGATCGCCCTCGATCTCGTCGAGCGTCACCCGCGCCTCGGCATCCAACACCGAGAGGGCGGCGAGCCCGTGCCGCTTGCCGACCGCGAAGTCGTTGAAGTCATGGCCCGGGGTGATCTTTACCGCGCCGGTGCCCTTCTCCGGGTCGGAATACTCGTCCGCCACCACGGGGATGCGCCGCCCGGTCAGCGGCAGGATCACATGCCGGCCGATCAGGTCGCGGTAGCGCTCATCCTCCGGATGCACCGCCACGGCGGTGTCGCCCAGCATCGTCTCGGGCCGCGTGGTCGCCACGGTCAGGAAGCGGCCGGGCTGCCCCTCGACCGGATAGCGCAGGTGCCAGAGATGGCCCTTCACCTCGCGGCTCTCCACCTCCAGGTCGGAGATGGAGGACTGGAAGACCGGGTCCCAGTTCACCAGCCGCCGGTCGCGGTAGATCAGCCCCTGCTCGTGCAGGGTGACGAAGACCTCGCGGACGGCCTCGGAAAGCCCCTCATCCATGGTGAAGCGCTCGCGCGGCCAGTCCAGGCTGGCGCCGAGGCGGCGGAGCTGGCGGGTGATGGTGCCGCCGGACTGCGCCTTCCATTCCCAGACATGCTGGGTGAAGGCCTCGCGCCCGATCTCGCGCCGCTTGAGGCCCTGGGTGCCGAGCAGGCGCTCCACCACCATCTGGGTGGCGATGCCGGCATGGTCGGTGCCCGGCTGCCATAGCGTGTCCCGCCCCTGCATCCGGCGCCAGCGCACCAGCATGTCCTGGATGGTGAAGGTCAGCGCATGGCCGACATGCAGGCTGCCCGTGACATTGGGCGGCGGGATCATGATCGTGAAGGGCTGGGCCGGGCTGTCCGGCCGGGCGGAGAAGGCCCCGGACTGTTCCCAACCTTCGTAGAGCTTCGCCTCGAAATCGGCGGGCGTCAGGGTCTTTTCGAGCATGGCGCATCCCTGTGCCGGGAGGTGCCCGAACGTCAAGTGCGGAAGGGTTGCGCCCGGATCAGAACACCCCTCTCAGAACATCCTTCCGCACTCTGGTCGCAGGGGAGTCTCCCTGGGAGCCTCAGGAGGCCGGGCGGCCCAGCACCCGCTCGATCTCGGCGCGCACCATGCGCTCCACCATCCCCGGCAAATGCGCGTCCAGCCAGTTCTTCACCAGCGGCCGGATCTCCTCCCGCACCACATCCTCGATGCTCGGGCCATTGCGGGTGATGACGCTCTTCTGCTCGGCCGCCACGGCCCGCGCCAACTCGCTCAGGGCCGCGGCGGCGGCGGCGGCCGTGGAGGGCGCCAGCAGGGAACCGTGCTGGGCCGGCATGGCATCGGGCGACGGCGCCACGGGCGGCGGCCCCAATGGCGCTTCGGGCGGAGCCTCGGGGGCGACCATCATGGCCTCGGTCAGGGTCAGGGGTTCGGCGGCGGGTTCCGTGGCCGGTGCCGGGGCGGGTGCCTCCTCCGATTCCCCGCCGCGATGCGGGGCCGGGCTGGAGGTCAGCGGCGTCGAGCCCGGCAGCGCGCCCGCCGTGGCGGGCGCCGGCGCCGGGCGGGGCGCCAGGGTGGCAGTGCCGGCGCCGGGCATGGCCGCGGCCGCCGGGGCGATGGGGGCGCTGGCGGTGGGCTCATCCTCGTTCAGGATACGGCGGATGGAGGCGAGGATGTCCTCCATGTTGGGGTCCTGGCCGGCGGGCCCCTGCGATCCGGACATGCTCAGCGCTCCGTCGCGGCGGCGACCGGCGTGTAGTCGCCCAGGCCGATCCAGCGGTCGCGCACCGCCTTGTAATAAGCCGTCATGTCATAGATCTGCACCGGCAGGGCGAGGTCCTTCGCCGTCAGCCGCCCCACCGCCGCCGCGAGGGCGTAGGAGGAGGTCACGTTGCTCGCCAGGGCCTGCACCAACGCGACACGGTTGTTCAGCAGCTCCTGCTCCTGGTTCAGCACGTCCAGCGTGGTGCGGCTGCCAACCACGGCCTCGCGCTGCACGCCATCCAGGGCGACCTCGGCGGCGCGGATGGCGGCACGGTTGCCATCGACGGTGGCGCGGTTGCTCACCAGTGTCTCCCAGGCCGAGGTGGCCTGCTGGCTGGCCGTGCGGCGCTGGTCATCCACCACCTGCCGCAGCCGGGATGCATCCTGCCGCGCCGCGCGCACCGTCGCGTATTCCGCCCCGCCCTGGTACAGCGGCACGGTGACGTTGGCGGTGAACTGCCCACCCGTGAAGCGCGTGCCGTCGGTGTTGGCATTGTCGGCGCGATAGCCCTGGGCCTGCAGGCTGGCCTGCGGCAGCAGCGCCGCCATCTGCACGTCGATGGCGTCGCGCCCGGCGGCCTCGTCGAACAGCGCCGCCACCACGTTCGGATTGTTGACGGCGGCCATCTGGCTCGCCTCCTGCGAGGAGCGCACCGGCGCCTTCAGCGGCTGCGGCGCGGTCAGCCGGTTCGGAACCATGCCGATCACCTGCTGGAACACGGCGCGGGCGCTCTGGAGCTGCCCTTCCGCCGTGGCGCGGTTGGCACGCGCGGCGGAAAGCCGCGATTCCGCCTGGGCCACGTCGGTGCGGGTGATCTCGCCGACGCGGAAGCGCTCGTTGGTCGCGTCGAGCTGGCGCTGCAGCACCTGCACGTTGTTGACGTTGAGGCGCAGCTCCTCGGAATAGAGGATCATGTTGACATAGGCGTTGACCGCCTGCTGCAGCACCTGCTGCTCCGTGGCGAGGAGGCGGGCGCGCTGCGCCAGCACCTGGTTCTCCGCCCGGCGGGTGGAGGCCACGGTGCGGCCGCCGCGATAGATCGGCTGCGTCGCCGTTGCCGCCAGCGTCATCGTGTTGCGGGTGACGCGGCTGTAATAGGACACGTCGTTCTGCCGCGCGCGGGCCGTGCCATCGACATAGCCGGCGGCGCCGCTCAGCGACACGGTGGGCCGCCAGCCCGCCAGGGCCTGCGGCACGTTCTCGTCCACCACGCGAAGCTGCGCACGGGCCGTCTGCAGGGTCGGGTTGTTGGCATAGGTCTGCGCCAGGGCTTCCTGCAGCGACTGTGCCCTGGCCGCGGCGGGAAGGGCGAGCGCGGTGGCGAGGGCGAGGGTGAGGCGTCGTGACATCGGCACCGGAACTCCTTGCGCGGGCCCGAAGGCCGGGCGCCCAGGTCTCGAGGGATGGTTTCGCCGGAGCCTAGACCGCTCCGCCGCCCCATGGCCAGAAGAGCCGTCATCCGGAGACATCGTCGCGGACGGGCGGCAACAGGGGGGCGGGAGGAGGCCGGCAGGCCCCGGCGGGGCAGTGAGCCGGCCCCGCCTGGCGGGCCCGGCTCTGTCGGATCTTCGGTCGGGACGCTTCGGGCCGGATGGCCCGCGCGTTCAGCCCCGCCCGTTCAGGCGAAGACGAATCCGGCGGGCGCGGAGAAGCCGGGCAGCCGCTCCGTCTGGCAATCGAAGGCGGGAACGGCGGAGAAGGCACCCCCGGCCCGGCGGCCGAGCACCGCGCGGCCGGTCTGACCCTCCGGCCGCAGCACGGTCACGAGTCGCCCGCCCTCGGCGAGCTGCGCGGAGATGGCATCCGGTACCGCGGGCACCGCCCCTTCGATCAGGATGGCGTCATAGGGCGCGCCCTCGGGCCAGCCGGCGGCGAGGTCGCCCTGCTCCAGCCGCAGGCGCAGCCCGGTCAACCCGCCCAGGGCACGGCGCCCGATGGCGATCAGGCGCTCCTCGGATTCCAGCGCGACCACCTCGGCCCCCATCTCGGCCAGGACGGCAGCGCCGTAGCCCGAGCCGGCGGCGACCACCAGCACACGCTCCCCCGCCCGCGGGTTCAGGAGCTGGACCAGCCGCGCCAGGGCCATCGGCTGCATCAGGAAGCGCCCCTGGCCGAGCGGCACGTCGCCATCCACCATGGCGCGGTCCGCCAGGGCTGGGGGCACGAAATGCTCGCGCGGCAGTTGCAGCATGGCGTCCAGCAACCGGGTGTCGGTCACCTTGTTGGGGCGGACCTGCCCGTCCACCATGTAACGGCGCGCCTCGACGTAATCCATGCCGCCTCTGGACCCCCTGATGGTCGTATCTGGGGCCGCTTATAGGTCCGCCGGCGCATGGGGCCAAGCCTACAGCCGCGAATGTATCAGCTTCATGATGCCACCCCCTGGACAGGACCGTGCCCGCCCCGTAGATGGGCGGCGTGGCTCCGTGCCCGAGTGGTTAGGGAGCGGTCTGCAAAACCGTGTACGGCGGTTCGATTCCGCCCGGAGCCTCCACACCCCCTCCATCCTGAATACCGTGAAATCAGCCGATTGCGGCTGGTTCCTGCTGCCTTGCGCAAGGCGCTGGGCCGATATTCCGGAGAATGCCCGATTGTTTGAAAAAATCTGGCTCCCCTGTCTTGCGGCCCCCGTCACCCTCGGATAGATGAGCCCCACCACGGCGATCCCCGATAGCTCAGCTGGTAGAGCACGCGACTGTTAATCGCTAGGTCGTTGGTTCGAGTCCAACTCGGGGAGCCATCTTTCTTCCAGAAAGCCTGATGCGGTGACGGTACCGGGAACTTCCCCGGACCGGAGCACGCATCGCGGCTTTTGGTCTGGGAAAGGCCGGCAACGCCCGCAGCGCGCGGCTGTTGAACGGGCATCCCCCGGGGGAACCGGCCATCCGGGGAACCGCCAGGAAGAGTCCCATGCCCAGGCCCGCCCGGAAGGAGGATTTCCCGCCCGCCGGAATCCGCCGCTTTCTTGAGCCCGGTCCAATCGTGCTGCTCTCTTCCCATTGGCAAGGGCGGGACAACATCATGACCCTGGGCTGGCACATGGTCATGGAATTCACGCCCTCCCTGGTCGCCTGCCTGATCTCGCGCGGCAACCACAGCCACGGGATGATCCGGAAAAGCCGGGAATGCGTGATCAACCTGCCCACCACGCGCCTGACCGACGAGGTCGTCGGGATCGGCAATTGCAGCGGGGCGGAGACCGACAAGTTCGCTGCCTTCGGCCTGACCGCCGAACCGGCCAGCGAGGTCCGGGCGCCTCTGATCGGCGAATGCCATGCCAGCTTCGAATGCCGCCTGCACGACGACGCGCTGGTCGGAAAGTACGATCTCTTCGTCTTCGAGGTGGTGAAGGCGCATGTCGCCCCCTCCCCCGGCATCCGGAAACCCTGCACTACACGGGGGATGGCGTCTTCATGGTGTCGGGACGGATCATCAGCCGCCGGTCCCTGTTCCGGCCGGAGATGCTCTGACCCGGCGCATCCGCCATCGTTCCTGATGGTTTTCTTCGTGTTGTCATGATCCTGGTGCTGGCGCGACCGGGCCCGGCATGCAGAATCCGGCCATGCCCCGCGAACAGATCCTGACCAACGCCACCCTTGTCTTGCCCGACCGCCTGCTCGACGGCACCATCCTCCTCCGTGACGGGCAGATCGCGGAGATCGCGGCCGGCCGCAGCCAGGTGCCAGGCGCGCTGGACCTGGAGGGCGACCACCTCATCCCCGGCATCATCGACCTGCATACGGACAACCTGGAACGCCAGGTCCTGCCGCGCGCGGGCGCCCGCTGGCCCTCGCGCTCCGCCATGCTGTCGCATGACGCGCAGACCGCGGCGGCGGGCGTGACGACGGTCTTCGACGCGCTTTGCGTGGGCGACATCAATCCCAACGGCGCCCGGCACCGCACCTTCCTGGACGGCGTGGCCGACCTCGCGGCCCTGGCCCCGGCCGGTGTGCTGAAATGCGACCATTTCCTGCACCTGCGCTGCGAGCTGCCGGCGCCGGACATGGCGGGACTGCTGGCCGAGGTGGCGGAGCATCCCTCGCTGCGCCTCGCCAGCCTGATGGACCATGCCCCGGGCGTCGGCCAGTTCGTGGACATGGACCGCTATCGCGGCATGAAGCAGCGCGAGGGCATGGAGGAGGTGGAGGTGGAGGCGCATATCGACGCCATGACCACCCTGCGGGCGGAGAATGCCGCCCGCAACCGCGCCGCGCTGCTGGAGATGCTGGGCGGCCGCGTCCCGCTCGCCGCGCATGACGACTGGAGCGCCGCCGAGGTCGCCCGGAACCACGCCGACGGCATCGGGATCAGCGAATTCCCGGTGAACCACGAGGCCGCCCGCGCCGCCCGGGCGCATGGCATGGACATCATCGTCGGGGCGCCCAACCTCGTGCGCGGCGGCAGCCATTCCGGCAATGTCGCGGCCATTGATCTGGTGCGCGAAGGGCTGGTGGACTGCATCGCCAGCGACTACGTGCCCCCCGCCATGCTGGAGGCCGCCTGGCGCCTCGGCACGGAGGAGGACATCGGCCTTCCGGCCGCCATCGCCCTGGTCACCGCGAACCCCGCCCGCATGGCGCGGCTGGAGGATCGCGGCCGGCTGGAGCCCGGGCTGCGCGGCGACCTGGTGCGGGTGCGCCCCCTCCCCGCCTCGCTCACCGGCACGCCGCTGCCCATGGTGCGCTCGGTCTGGCTCGCCGGGGAGCGCATCGCGTGACACCCTCCGCCGAGACCGCCCGCGTCGCCCTCTACTGGGCGCCCGGGCACGACGACCCGCTGCACCGCCTCGGCGCCTCCTGGCTCGGACGCGATCCGGAAACCGGCGCCACGCTGGAACAGCCGCATATCCCGGGCTTCGATCTGGCCGAGGCGACGGCGGAGGCGCGCCTCTACGGCCTGCACGGCACGCTGAAGGCACCCTTCCGCCTCGCCACCCCCTATGCGGAGTTCCGCGAAGGGGCGATGGCGCTGGCGGCGCGGTTGCGCCCCTTCACCCTGCCGCCGCTGGCGCTGGAGAATTTCGGTGGCTTCCTGGCGCTGCGCGAGGCCGAGCCCTCGGCCGCCCTCCAGGACTTCTGCGACGCCTGCGTCGAATCCCTGGACCCGTTCCGCGCGCCGCTGAACGAGGCCGAGTTCGCCCGCCGCCGCCCGGAACGCCTGGAGCCGCGCCGCCGCGCGCATCTGGAGCGCTGGGGCTATCCGGATGTCTTCGAGGACTGGAAGTTCCACGTCACCCTGTCCCGCCGCCTGTCGGAGCAGGAGGCGGCCCAGGTCCGGCCGGTGCTGGAGGCGCATCTGGGCGATGTCCCGGCCCGCCCGCGCCCGGTCCGGGAGCTCTGCATCTTCACCCAGCGGGCGCCCGGCGCGCCCTTCCTGATCGCGGAAAGGCTGCCTCTGCTCGGCTGATGCGATTTTCGCCGCGTCCTTCTGCTGACGCGGCGCGGGGCGCGGGTCTATGACTCGCGCCCATGTTCACCACACGCCCCGAGATCGCCGGCACCTTCGGTGCCGTCGCCAGCACGCACTGGATCGCGAGCCAGGTCGGCATGGCCGTGCTGGAGCGGGGCGGCAACGCCTTCGACGCCGCCGCCGCCGCTGGCTTCACGCTGCAACTCGCCGAGCCGCACCTGAACGGCCCGCTCGGCGACTGCCCCATCATCGTCCATGACGCCGCCACCGGCACGCAGAACGTGATCTGCGGCCAGGGCGTGGCCCCGGCGGCGCTGGACGTGGCACTGGTGCGGGACTCGCTGGGGCTGGACCTGATCCCCGGCACGGGGCTGCTGCCGGCCATGGTGCCGGGCGCCTTCGACGCCTGGGCCACCATGCTGCGCGACCACGGCACCTGGCGGATCGCCGATGTGCTGGAATTCGCCATCGGCTACGCCATGCGGGGTATCCACTATGTGCCGCGCATCTGCGCCACGGTGCAGACGATGCGCCCGCTCTTCGAACAGGAATGGCCCACCAGCGCCGCGCTCTGGCTGCGCGATGGCGGGCCGAGGCCGGGCCGTCTCTGGGCGAACCCGGCCCTGGGCGAGACCTACCGGCGCGTGGTGCGGGAGGCCGAAGCGGCGGGCCCGGACCGCGTGGCCCAGATCGATGCCGCGCGCCGCGCCTGGTACGAGGGCTTCGTGGCCGAGGCGATCGACCGCTTCGTGCGCGGCACCGAGGTGCTGGACGCCTCCGGCCGCCGCAACAGGGGCGTGCTGACCGGGCAGGACATGGCGAAGTGGCGCGCCCCGGTGGAGACGCCCCTCGCCCTGGACTATGGCGATGTCTGTGTCCTGAAATGCGGCGCCTGGAGCCAGGGGCCGACCCTGCTGCAAACCCTCGCCCTGCTGCGCGGCTTCGACCTGAACGCCACCGACGCCACGGGCGAGGAATTCGTGCATCTGGTGGTCGAGGCGATGAAGCTCGCCTTCGCCGACCGCGAGGCCTTCTACGGCGATCCGGACTTCACCGCCGTTCCGATGGAGACGCTGCTCTCCGAACCCTACAACGCCGCGCGCCGGGCGCTGATCGGGGCCACGGCCTCGCTGGAATTCCGCCCCGGCTCGCCGGACGGGATCGCGCCGCGCACCGACTACGCCGCCGCCGTGGCCCGTGCCGAGGCGGCGCATGAGGCGCTGGGCGGGGGCGAGCCGACTGTATCGCGCCTCGGCGCCTCGGGTGGCGACACCTGCCATGTCGATGTGGTGGACCGCTGGGGCAATATGGTCTCGGCCACGCCCTCGGGCGGCTGGCTGCAATCCTCGCCCGCCATCCCGGAACTGGGCTTCTGCCTCGGCACGCGCGGGCAGATGTTCTGGCTGGACGAGACGCTGCCGAACGGGCTGAAGCCGGGCAAGCGGCCGCGCACCACCCTCTCCCCCTCCATGGCGCTGCGCGACGGCCGGGCCTGGATGAGCTTCGGCACGCCGGGCGGCGAGCAGCAGGACCAGTGGCAGCCGATCATGCTGCTGCGGATGCTGCATCACGGGCTGAACATCCAGCAGGCGATCGACGCCCCCGCCTTCCACACGGAGCACTGGGTCTCCTCCTTCTGGCCGCGCGGCGCGCGCCCTGGGAAGGTGGTGCTGGAAGGCCGCTACGACGCCGCGGTGGCGGCGGCGCTGACGGCGCGCGGGCACAAGGTGGAGGTCGGGCCGGACTGGTCGGAAGGGCGGCTCAGCGCCGTCCGCCGGGAGCCGGACGGGCAGATCCTGGCCGGCGCGAATCCGCGCGGCATGCAGGGCTACGCGGTCGGCCGCTGACTTCGCCGGGCGACGGCGCCGCGCACCGTCGCCTTAGCCTTGCACCGTGGCAGGGCGGAGATAGGCGAGCACGGCCTCCGTCACCATGCGCCTCTGCGCCGCCGCATCGGCCGGATCGTCCAGCGCGCGGCCGAAGATCGCCTTCCAGGTGTGACGGTTGGAGATCCGGTAGAAGCAGGTCGAGACGATCAGCAGGTGCAGATGCAGCGGGTCCACATCCCGCCGGAACACGCCATCCCGTACGCCGCGCGCCAGCACCTCCTCCAGCAGGCCCAGCACCACCGAACTGCGCGAGGCGATGGTGGGCGAGGATGAGACATGCTGGGCGGCATAGATATTGGCCACCGAGATCAGCCGGCTCCAGTCGGGATTCTCGTTGTGGTAGTCGAAGGTGACCTCCACCAGCCGGCGGATGGCCTCCACCGGCGGCAGGGCCGAAGGCGCCACCGCCTGCTCGATGCTCCGCATCTCGGCATAGACTTCCTCCAGCACGGCGGAGAAGAGCTCCTCCTTGCTGCCGAAGTGGTAGTAGACCATCGGCTTGGTCGTCCGGGCCAGGGCGACGATCTCCCCCACATTGGCGCCGCTGTAGCCCTTCTCGGCGAAGATGGCGCGCGCGGCGTCGAGGATGTTCTGCCGCGTCCGCTGCGATCCGGCCGACCGGCCGCGGGGTCGCGTGGGCTTTTCCAAGACGAGTTCCATCGACGTGTCTCCGGCAAGGTTTGGCGCAACCGGAGGCCCCTTCGCCGGGCCGTGCCTCGTCACGCGGTCATGTAAAAAATAACTCTTTAAATCTACCTTACGGTAGGTCTAAAGAGCGGATGAGAGTGCTGGCGTAACGAGCGCCTGTTCAACAGGTGCTGAGGGAGGACAGATGGCGAGAATCCTTGGGCCTGGATGTCCAGGCGTCACCCGGCATGGACCGGCTCTGGCCGCGCGGCCACGGGCGATGAGGAGCCGCAGCCTCACCGGACACCGGTATTCCGGCCCACCGTCCCGGATCGCCTGACCACCCCACCGGCGGGGCCATCCCGGCGACGCCGACTCAGCAACACCACCCTGGCCATACCGGACGCCACCCCAGAGCGGTGGCTGCCCAGGCCATGAGCCGACGGACCAGTCGAGAGGAAACAGGAATGAGCGGGCTTACAGAACACGAGCCGCATGCCCGACACCAATCCAAGAAGGCCGCGGCCAGCGGCTGGATCGGGTCGGCACTCGAATATTATGACTTCTTCATCTATGCCACCGCCGCAGCGCTGATCTTTCCGCAGATCTTCTTTCCGTCCGGCAACCCGACCGTGGCCATCGTCGCCTCGCTGGCCACCTATGGCGTCGGCTATGTCGCGCGCCCGATCGGCGCCTTTGTGCTGGGCCATATGGGCGATACCATCGGCCGCAAGCGGGTGCTGATCTTCTGCATGTTCCTGATGGGCATCTCGACCATGCTGGTCGGCATCCTGCCCACTTATCAGCAGGCCGGTATCCTGGCGCCGATCCTGCTGGTGACCCTGCGCCTCGTCCAGGGCTTCGCCGTGGCCGGCGAGATCTCCGGCGCCAGCTCCATGATCCTGGAGCACGCGCCCTTCGGGCGGCGCGGCTTCTATGCCAGCTTCACCCTGCAGGGCGTGCAGGCCGGGCAGATCCTGGCCGCCGCGGTCTTCCTGCCGCTCGCCCACTACATGCCGGCGGACGCCTTCAACTCCTGGGGCTGGCGCATCCCTTTCCTGCTCAGCTTCGTCGTGATCGTGGTCGGCTTCATCATCCGCCGCGAGGTCGAGGAGACGCCCGCCTTCACCGAGGAGGAGAGCAAGTCCGGCACGCCGCGCGCCCCGATCAAGGAGGCCTTCCGCGAGAGCTGGCCCGACATGATCCGCGTCGTCTGCATGGCGCTGATGAATGTGATCCCGGTCGTGACAACGGTGTTCGGCGGCGCCTATGCGGTGCAGGCCGCCTACGGCATCGGCTTCCACGCGGATGTCTATCTGTGGATCCCCGTCCTCGGGAACATCCTGGCGGTGTGATCCCCTTCGTCGGCAACCTGTCCGACAGGATCGGCCGCCGTCCGCCGATCATCGTGGGTGCCCTCGGCGCCGGGCTGCTGTCCTTCGGCTACCTCTATGCCATCAGCATCCACAATGTGCCGCTGGCGATCATCATGTCGCTGCTGATGTGGGGGCTGGTCTACCAGGGCTACAACGCGGTCTTCCCGAGCTTCTTCCCGGAGCTCTTCCCGACCCGCACCCGCGTTTCGGCGATGGCGATCTCGCAGAACATCGGCACGACGATCTCCGCCCTGCTGCCGGCGCTCTTCACCGCCATAGCGCCCCCGGGCTCGGCCAATATCCCGCTGACCATCGGGGCGGTCACCCTGGGCATCACGGCGATCGCGGCGATCGCGGCCTACAGCGCCCGCGAGACCTACCGGATCCACATGAACGACCTGGGCCAGGTCAATGCCCAGCCGGTGGAGAAGGGCCGCTACGAGGAGATGCGCCTGGCGTCGATCAACGCCATCGCCAAGAGCTGAGGCGATCCGGCCGGGGCGGGTTTCCGCCCCGATCCGGCGGTGGGCCGGCGGAGATGTCTCCGCCGGCCTTTTTCATGCGCTCAGGCCTTGCTCACGCCCCAGAAGAGCGGGAACGGCGCCTGCGCCACGCCCTTCAGACCGTTCCGCCAGGCGGCATAGCCCAGGAAGAAGCCGGTCGGCACATAGGTCACGAGATCCATGGAACCGGCATTGATCCTGTCCATGGCGGCCTTCTCGGCGGCGAGGTCCGGCGCGTCGAACCAGTTCGCGATATCGGCCTGAACCTTGTCCGACTTCGGCCAGCCGAACCAGGCGCCGTCGCCGCTCGCATCCACGCCCTTGTAGGGGGCGGGGTTGATGCAATCGACGCCGGAATGCCAGGAGAAGAAGATGTTCCAGCCGCCCTGCGACGGCGGCGCCTTGCTGGTGCGGCGGGAGCCCACGGTGCCCCAGTCCAGTGCCTGATAATCCACCTGGAAGCCCAGATTCTTCAGCACCTCGGCGGTCACGTCGCCCTGCGCCTTGGTGATGGGGACATCGGAGGCCACCAGCATCGTCACCTTGGCTCCGGCATGGCCGGCCTCGGCGATCAGCTTCTTCGCCGCCTCGATCTGGCGCGGCCCCTTCAGGCGCTCCGCCCCCGCCTCGGTGTAGAGCGGTGTGCCGGGCGTGAAGAAGCTCGGCAGGCGCTTCCACAGCGCCTCGTCGTCACCGACGATGGCGCGCATGTAGTCCTCCTGGTCCACCGCCATCTGCAGGGCGTGGCGCACGCGCACATCGTCGAAGGGCGGCTGCAGGTGATTGATGCGCATGGCGCCGATATTGCCGAGCGGGTCGGCGATCCCGACGTTCAGGCCCCGCACGCCCTTGAGCACGGGCACGAGGTCGGCGATCGGATTCTCCCACCAGTCGATCTCGCCGCTCTGCAGGGCGCCGGCGGCGGTGCCGGGGTCGGGCATCGTGACCCATTCCACGCGGTCCAGCAGCACCTTCTTGCCGCCGGCCAGCCAGTCGGCGGGCTCGTCGCGCGGCTGGTAGTCCGGGTTGCGCTCGAAGACCGCCTTCGAGCCGGCCATCCACTCGTCACGCTTGAAGCGGAAGGGGCCGGAGCCGACATACTCCTTGATCTGCTGGAACGGATCGGTCTTCGCGATCCGCTCCGGCATGATCACCAGCAGCGGCGTGTTGCTCTTGCCCAGGGCGAAGAGCAGCTTCGGGAAGGGCTTGTTGAGCCGGAAGCGGAAGGTGCGGTCGTCCACCGCCTCCAGCACGTCCAGCCGGGCCTTGATCATCTGGCCCATCGTGTCGCGCGCCATCCAGCGGTTCACGCTGGCCACCACATCGGCGCTGCGCACGGGCTCCCCGTCATGGAACTTCAGCCCGGGGCGCAGGCGGAAGGTCCAGGTCCTGAACCCGTCCGCGACCTCGTGCCCCTCGCACATCTGCGGCTTCGGCTGAAGGTCCGCGCCCAGGCCGTAGAGCATGTCGAAGACCATCATCGCGCCGTTGCGCACCACGAGCTGGGTGCCGGCCACGGCGTCGAGGTTCGGCAGGTCGGCCTGCGGGACGAAGCGCAGGGTCTTGCTCCCGCCGCTGCCCTGCGCACGCGGGATGCGCGGCGTGGCCAGAACGGCCGTGGCCACGGCCGCCGCCGTGCCTTTCAGAAGATCCCGACGCTGCATTGCTCTTTTCCCTCGCAGAGTGGCGGCCTGCCCAATAAATCAGCGGCCGACGCGGGGACATAAACCAATCGTGTTGATATGCCCACTGTTCGGGCGTTAATGAAAAGTTTCAGCCAGTCATGATCAAAGTAACGCCAATAGATGAAAAAATAATCAAACATCGGGGAATTTTCCGCCATCTGTGCCCTTCCCGTCCCGCGTCGCGGCGTTCATCTTCCTGCGCAACGGAGGGTGCGATGCGCGCGATCTTTGTGATGATCAAATGCGAGATGGGGCAGTCCTACCGTGTGGCGCGGGAGATGGTGGACGGCATCCCGGAACTGTCGGAGATGCATTCGACCTCCGGGCAGTACGACCTGCTGGGCAAGTTCTATCTTGAACCCGACCAGGATATCGGCCTCTTCGTGGTGGAGCGGGTGCAGACTGTGCCGGGGGTGAAGGACACCTACACGATCCAGACCTTCAACGCTTTCTCGGCCTGAGGCCCCGCCCCAGCCGCCGGGTTCAGCCCGTCAGTCCGCGTCGGTAGAGTTCCAGTGTCGCCGCGTCGAAGCAGGCGAAGATGACCTTCAGGTCCCCTTCCTCCAGCGCCCGGCGATCATGCTCACGGCGATATGGGCCGCCGGACCCGTGGGATAGCCATAGATGCCGGTAGAGATTGCCGGGAAGGCGATGCTGCGCCCGCCGGCCTGCCGTAGCAGGGCGAGCGAATTCCGGTAGCAGGCGGCCAGCAGTTCCGCCTCCCCCTGGTTCCCGCCGCGCCAGACCGGGCCGACCGTATGGATCACATGGCGGGCCGGCAGGCGGAAGCCGGGGGTGATCCTCGCCTCCCCCGTCGGGCAGGGCGCCTGGGCGCGGGAGGCGCGGACCAGTTCCGGGCCGGCGGCGCGGTGGATCGCCCCATCCACCCCGCCGCCCCCGGCCAGGGCGCTGTTCGCCGCGTTCACGATCGCATCCACCGCCAGGGTGGTGATGTCCACCTGTTCCGCCCGCATGCCCATGGCGCAGCCTCCCTGTCACGCCGTCGGCCCCGGAGCGGGGGAAGGCACTGCCCTCCCCGCTCCGGGCGCCTCAGTAGCCGAGCGCGATGCCGTCCTTGCGCGGGTCCGAACCGCCGATCAGCACGCCGCGCTCATGGTCGATCAGGATCGCCTGGCCACCGCCATGCGGGCTGTGGATCGGGCAGCAGGAATGGCCCATGCGCTGCAGCTTCTCCACCAGCTCCATGGGGATGCCACGCTCCACCTGCACCTTGCCGCCCAGCGGGAAAAGGCGTGGCAGGTCCAGCGCCTCCTGCGGGTTCAGGCCGAACTCGAAATGGTTAGCGAGGAAGAGCGTCTGGCCCATCGGCTGGAAATGCCCGCCCATCACGCCATAGGGCATGATGGCGTGGCCGTCCTTCATGACCATGCCGGGGATGATGGTGTGCATCGGGCGCTTGCGCGGCGCGATGCAGTTCGGATGCCCTTCCTGCAGCCGGAAGCCGAAGCCCCGGTTCTGCAGCATCACGCCGCTCTTCTCCGCCAGGATGCCGGAGCCGAAGCCCTCGAAGAGCGAGTTGATGAAGGAGCAGGCATTGCCGTCCTTGTCCACCACGCAGAGATAGACGGTGTCCTTGTGCCTCGCCCAGTCCGCCTCGCCCGGCGGGGGCAGTTCCGGCAGGGCGCGGTCGTCGCGGATCTGGGCGCGGATCGCGTCGGCATAGGCCGGCGAGGTCAGGTGCCCGACCGGCACCTCGACCTGCGACGGATCGGCGAGGAAGGCGTCGCGGTCGCGATAGGCGAAGCGCGCCGCCTCGATGTGCCGGTGCATGCGCTCGGCCGAGAGGGGGCCGCCGGCCGGCGTCTCGAAGCCGCCCAGGATGTTCAGCAGCATCAGCACCAGCATGCCGGAGCCGTTGGGCGGGCACTGGTAGACATCCATGCCGCGCCAGCTCGTGCGGATCGGTTCGACGAACTCGGCCACCGTCTGCCCGGCGGCGAAATCCTCCTCCGTATGCGTGCCGCCGGCCTCGCGCAGCACCGCCACCATGTCGGCCGCCACGGCGCCGGTGTAGAAGCCGGCCGCGCCCTGCCGCGCGATCGCGCGCAGCGTCTCGGCCAGTTCCGGCTGGCGGAACACATCCCCGACGCCATAGGGCCGGCCATCCTTCAGGAAGCTGCGGGCCGTGGCCGGGTGCTTCCGCAGCTTCTCGGTGCCCAGCTCCCAGTCATGGGCCACGCGCGGTGTGACCGGATGCCCTTCCTCCGCCCAGCGGATCGCCGGTTGCAGCACCGCGTCCAGCCCCAGCTTCCCATGGGTGCGGGACAGCAGATCCCAGGCCGAAACGGCGCCCGGGACCGTCACCGAATGGGCGGAGGTGTTGACCATCGCGGTCAGCCCGGCGGCGCGCAGTGCCTCCGGCGTCGCGCCGGCCGGGGCGCGGCCCGAACCGTTCAGCGCCACGACCTTGCCCGTGCCGGCCGGGGCATAGAGGCAGAAGCAGTCGCCGCCGATTCCGGTGCTCTGCGGCTCCACCACCGCCAGCACGGCGGCGGCGGCGATGGCCGCGTCCATCGCGTTGCCGCCCGCCCGGAGGATGTCGATCGCCGCCAGGGTGGCGGCGGGCATCGAGGTGGCCACCATCCCATGGGTGGCGATGGCCGGGCTGCGGCCGGGGCGGTGGAAGTCACGGATCACGGCGGGGAACACTCCTGGCGACCGGCCGCCGGAATGCGGCCGCGCGTCTCGCGACGGACGCTGGCATGGCCCCCGAGCCACGGCAACCGTGCAGGCGGCATGCCGCGGCCTCTTTCGCTGCCGGACAGCCTCGGCTAGGCACGGGGGCATGGACGCAACGGCGACGATCGACGACTTCACCAAGCTCGACATCCGCACCGGCACCATCGCCCGGGCGGAGGCCTTTCCGGAAGCCCGCAAGCCCGCGATCAAGCTCTGGGTCGATTTCGGCCCGGAACTCGGGGTGAAGCAGAGCTCCGCCCAGATCACCGCGAACTACGATCCCCATGGGCTGGCCGGGCGTCAGGTCATCGCCGTCGTCAATTTTCCGCCCCGCCGCATCGGCGGCTTCGCCAGCGAGGTTCTCGTGCTCGGCGTGCCGGACGAGAATGGCGATGTCGTTCTCCTGCGCCCCGACACGCCCGTGCCGGACGGGGCGCGCATGTTCTGAGGAACCGGTCCATGGCCGCCCCCCGCTACTACACCGTCTCCTGGGACCAGCTTCACCGCGACGGCAAGGCCCTGGCCTGGCGCCTCGTGGACAAAGGGCCGAATGGCGGCCCCTGGAATGGCATCGTCGCCATCACGCGCGGCGGGCTGATCCCCGCCGCCATCGTGGCGCGCGAGCTGGACTGCCGCCTGATCGAGAGCGTCTCCATCGTCACCTATGACGAAGAGTCGCGCGGCCAGCCAAGCGTCGTGAAGATGCCGGAGGCGGCGGGCGACGGCGAGGGCTGGCTGATCCTCGACGACCTCGTGGACACCGGCACCACCGCCCGGGTGGTGCGCGGCATGCTGCCCAAGGCGCATTTCGCGACGATCTATGCCAAGCCGGCCGGCAAGCCGCTGGTGGACACCTTCGTCACCGAGGTGAGTCAGGACACCTGGATCCTCTTCCCCTGGGACACCGAGCCACAGTTCGTGGCCCCCATCGCCAAGAGCGCGAAGAGCTGAGCGGGCCTGCCGGCCCGTGGCCTTCCATCCGCGAAGGCACTCCCGGGAGGCGGGCCCGTTCGCGGGCCCGCCTTTTGCGTTCCTGGCCCTCTGACGCTGGCCTGGTCAGCTCTCAGACCAGGTATCTCCGTATCAAAAATTTTCGTGAGTTTTAAAATTATCTCATAAGATGGACAGGTCTTGTGTATCGTCGCCAGGCGAGCATCCGCTATAGCCACAAGCCACGATGGAAAACGGGTTGAAGGGCGGTTTTCCAGCCCCACCCCCAAAGGAAGACACGAAAAGGAGAGCAATGGTCGCCCCCCTGATCACCGTTTCGGTCCCTACCTACCGGCGCCCATCCCTGCTGTTGCAGTGCTTGCACTCCGTTTTCCAGCAGAACTACCGGCCGCTGGAAATCGATGTCAGCGACAACTCCTCCACCGACGAGGCGGAGCAGCTGATCGCCAGCCTGACGCCGCCGGAAGGGATCACCATCCGCTACTGGCGGAATGTGCCCGCCTCGAACCTGGTGGGCAACATCAACAAGCTCTTCGCCGAGGCGCGGGGCGAGCGGCTGCTGGTGCTGCATGACGACGACGCCCTGCTGCCCGGGGCGATCGAGGCGCTGGACGAAGCCTATCGCTCCTCGCCCGACGTGATCTGCGCCTATGGCATCCAGGAATGCATCACCCCCTTCGGCATGGTCTCGCCGAAGGACACGGAGACCCATAGCAAGGTCGGCAACCGGACCTCCGAATATGCCGGCCTGCACTACGACCTCCTGGTGCGCGCCCTGTGGCGGCAGGTGCCCTGCGACGGCTTCCTGATCGACACCAAGGCCGCCCGCCAGATCGGCTATCGCAGCATGGATCTGGTGGGGCTCCAGCTCGACACGGATTTCGGCATCCGCCTGTCCCAGGCCTTCCCCGGCAAGGCCTTCTACTTCGTGGACCGGAAGACCTCCCTCTACCGCCTTTCCCCGGAGGGGCTGCGCGAGACCGGGGCGAATGTCAGCAGCAAGATCTACGACGTGCTGGAATCCCTGCCGAACCTCTCCCCCGCCGAGATGGCGGCGCGGGACCGGCTGATGCACCAGATCGCCGCCGAATCCCTGGTGGAGCACGCCATGGGCCGCCGGCGGCGGAAGGCGCTGCACATCTTCTTCTCGCGCTACTATCGCTCGGGCCAAAGCATGCTGAAGAGTGCCTACCACCTCGGTCTGATCGCCACGCCGAAGCTGCGGGCCGTGCGCTACATGCGCTCGGCCTGATCCTGCCCCCCGGCCTTGGGGGATCTCCCGCGGCTGGAGCCAGCCTATCCGGCCACGGTCTCGGGCGAGACCAGGACCTTGTCCACCCGCCGCCCGTCCATATCCACCACCTCGAACTGCCAGCCGGACCAGGCGATCCGGTCGCCCTCCTTGGGCACGCGTTGCAGCAGCGCCAGCAGCAGCCCGGCCACGGTGTGGTAGCTCCCCTCCTGCGGCAGGGTCGGCAGGTCCAGCCGCGCCTTCAGCTCGTCCGACGGCATCATGCCATCCACCAGCAGAGAGCCGTCATGCCGCTCGACCGCCCCCTCGGCGGGTTCCGGCTCCGGCTCGCCCAACTCGCCCACGATGGCCTCCAGCAGGTCCGAGTCGGTGATGATGCCCTCGAAGGAGCCATATTCGTCCATCACCAGCGCCATGCCGATCTTGTCGGTGCGCATCCGTTCCAGCGCATCCAGCGCCGGCAGGGTGTCGGGCAGGACCAGCGGCTGCCGCATCGCCTCGGAGAGGGAGAGCGCATGGCCGGCCAGCAGCTCGTCCAGCAGGTCCTTCACCGCGACCACGCCGACCACGTTGTCCACGCGGCCATCGGCCACGACATAACGGGAAACGCCGCCCTCGCGCACACGGGTCCGCAGTTCCTCCGGGGTCTCGCTGCGGTCCAGCCAGACGACCTCGTTGCGCGGCGTCATCAGGGCGCGCACCGGCTTGTCGGCGAGGCGCAGCACCCGCTCGATCATCTGGCGCTCCTCGCGCTCCAGCGCCCCGGCCTCGGCCCCCTCCGCCACCACGGCCTTGACCTCCTCCTCGGTCACCGCCGTCTCGGTGGCCTGGGAGGCGCCGAGCAGCCGCAGCACCAGCGCGGAGGAGGAGGAAAGCAGCCAGACCGCCGGCGAGGCGACGCGCGACAGCAGCAACAGGAGTGCCGCGAGCCGGCTGGCCACGGCCTCCGGGTTCCGCAGCGCCAGTGTCTTGGGCACCAGCTCGCCCAGGATGAGGGAGAGATAGGTGATGACGAGCACCACCACGCCGAAGGCGATGTCGTCGGCATAGGGGGCCAGGAAGGGCACCTTCGCCACCACCGGCTCCAGCGTGGAGGAAAGCCGGGCGCCGCCGAAGGCGCCGGCCAGGATGCCGACCAGCGTGATGCCGATCTGCACCGTGGGCAGCATCCGCTCCGGATTCTCGGCCAGGGACAGGGCCGTGCTCGCCCCTTTCATCCCGGCCTTCTGCAGCGCCAGCAGGCGCGCGCGGCGGGATGAGACGACCGCGAGTTCGCCCATCGCGAAGACGCCATTCAGCAACACCAGCAGGAGGATGATGCCGATTTCGATCAGGACGGACATGATGCCCTCCGTTCTAGGCGAGGACGCAGCGCAGCGATAGCGCTCCGTCGGTGCACCATCCGGAACCGCCGCCATTCGTTCCGCCGCGAAAATGCCCAATTTGCGGCCGACCGGCGCCGCAGGAACAGGCGTTCATGCTCTTTGAGACGCGGCCCCGGATTCGGCCGCGCCACCCGGAACGGCCGGGTGGCGCGTCGCCCGGAACGGGGGCCGCAAGACGCCGGACACCGCATGAACGCGAGCCCGATGGGACAGGACTGGCCACCCCGCCCGGCCACCCCGCCCGCTTCCACCGCCACCCCGCCACGGCACCGCCCGGACCCCCGCCCGGCCCCCCGCCCTGGCCGCTTCCTGTCGCGGCAGGCCGCCACGCTGGCCGTGCTCGCCCTGGTGGCGATCGCGCATCTCGGCGCCTGGTGGGCCTGGAACCGGCCGGCCACCATGCCGGACTTCACCGGGCGGGTGGAAGGATTCGCCTTCGCCCCCTATCAGCGCGGCCAGAGCGCCGAGGGCGACAACCAGCCCAGCGCGGCCGACATGCTGCGCGACCTGCGGCGCATCGCCCCGATGACCGACCGCATCCGCACCTATGCCGCCTCGAACGGGCTGGAGCGGATTCCCGACCTCGCCTGGCAGGCCGGGCTCGACCTGCGGGTCACCATGGGCTCCTGGCTGGACAAGCGGCTGGACCGCAACGCCACCGAGATCCGCAACCTCGTCCAGACGGCGCGCGAGGCCCGGAACGTGGACCGTGTGCTGGTGGGCAACGAATCCATCCTGCGCGGCGACCTCACCGTGCCACAGCTCGTCGGCTATATCCGGCAGGTGAAGCGCCAGGTGCGCCAGCCCGTCTCCACCGCCGAGCCCTGGCATGTCTGGGTGGACCATCCGGAGCTCGGCCAGGCGGTGGACTTCATCACCATCCACCTGCTGCCTTACTGGGAGGGGCTGCCGGTCGATGACGCGCTGCGCTTCTCCCTGGAGAAGTACAGACAGGTGAAGGCGATGTTCCCGAACAAGCCCGTGCTGATCGGCGAGATCGGCTGGCCCTCCGACGGCGTGGCCCAGGGGGCGGCGCGGGCGAGCCGGGTGAACCAGGCAATGTTCCTGCGCAAGTTCTTCCGCATCGCCGACCGCGAGAACCTCGACTACTTCGTCATGGAAGCCTTCGACCAACCCTGGAAGGTGAGCTTCGAGGGTCGCGCCGCCGGCTACTGGGGCATGCTCGACCTCGACCGGCAGGAGAAGTGGCCGCTGACCGGCGCGGTGCAGGAGAATCCCGGCTGGGCCGGCTGGGCGCTGGGCGGCAGCCTCGCCGCCTTCCTGGCCAGCTTCTTCTTCCTCTCCCGCCGCCCCGACATCCGCCCCGCCGGCAAGCTGATGATGGCGGGCCTCGCCCAGCTCTTCGTGACCGGCGTGGTCGCGGTGGTGCTGGCGATGTCGGAAACCTACCTCTCCCCGGCGGCGGCCGCGGTCTGGTGCGCCCTGATCCTGGGCCAGCTCCTGCTGCTGGCGCTGCTGCTCTCCGACAGTTTCGAACTGGCCGAGACCGTGTTCGGCCGCGTGGCGAAGCGCCAGTGGCCCGCTTTGCCCGCCGCCGGCACCGCCACGATGCCGAAGGTCTCGCTGCACCTGCCGATCTGCAACGAGCCGCCGCAGATGGTGCGCCAGACGCTCGATGCCCTGGCCGCCCTCGACTACGAGAATTTCGAGGTGCTGGTGGTGGACAACAACACCGCCGACCCGGCGGTGTGGGAGCCGGTGGCGGAGCACTGCGCGCGCCTTGGCCCCAAATTCCGCTTCTTCCATCTCGGCCAGTGGCCGGGCTTCAAGGCCGGCGCGCTGAACTTCGCCCTGCGCGAGACCGCGCCCGATGCCGCGGTGATCGGCGTGCTGGACAGCGACTACCTCGTCCGCCCCGACTGGCTGCGCCGCATGGTGCCCTTCTTCGACCGGCCGGAGGTCGGCTTCACCCAGTCGCCGCAGGACTACCGCGACGGGCATGAGGGCTGGTTCAAGCGGATCATGTTCTGGGAGTATGCCGGCTTCTTCAAGGCGGGCATGGTCACGCGCAACGAGCGCAACGCCATCATCCAGCACGGCACCATGACGCTGATCCGCCGCGCCGCGCTGGAAGGCGCCGGCGGCTGGGCCGAGTGGTGCATCTGCGAGGACAGCGAACTCGGCCTCAAGCTGATGCGCCAGGGCTGGGAGGCCGTCTATGTGCCCGACAGCATGGGCCGTGGCGTGATGCCGGACGACTTCGCCGCCTATCGCAAGCAGCGCCACCGCTGGGCCTTCGGCGCGGTGCAGATCGTCAAGGGTCACTGGCGCGCCCTGCTGAACCCCTTCGACCGCTCGTTGAGCCAGGGCCAGCGCTTCCACTTCGTGATGGGCTGGATGCCCTGGTTCGGCGACGCTCTGGGCCTGGCCTTCGTGATCGGCGGGCTTTTCTGGTCGCTGGGCCTGACGCTGCTGCCGCTGACCAACGAGTTGCACTATGGCGGCCTGCATGGCTGGGTGCTGCAGCATCTCGGCCTGGGCGAGGGCTTCTGGCTGGCACTGCGCAGCGTGCTCCAGGCGGTGGGGTTGTCCAACGAGTTCCCGATCCTGCTCTTCATGCTGCCGAGCCTGGGGCTTTTCGCCTTCAAGCTCTTCCAGATCTGGACGCTCTATGCCGCGCGCGTCGCCTGCGGCGCGGGCGACCGGCTGGCGGCGGCGCTGGGCGGGCTGGCGCTCACCCACACCATCGGCAAGGCGGTCTGGCAGGGGCTGTTCAAGCGCCGGGCCCATTTCGCCCGCACGCCGAAGATGGAGAACGCCCCGGCACTGGTGCAGGCCTTCGCCACCGCACGGGAAGAGTTGATCCTGATGGGACTTCTCTGGACCGCCGCCCTCGGCGTTACCCTGGTGCATCGTGGCGGAACCTGGGAGGCCGTGCTGTGGACCGTGATCCTGCTGGTGCAGTCGGTGCCCTACCTGGCCGCTGTCTCCATGGCGGCGGTGGCCGCGCTGCCCTCACCCACCAAGGTACAGGCCGCGTCGGGGAACCTGCCCGGGGCCGTCCCGGCCACCTCCACGGCCGGCCATGCGGTCGCCCGCACCGCGGCTGAATAGGCCGAGGATACGGCCCCTGGGCGGCTGGCGGGTTCCGCCAGCCGCGAGGCTTCTCGCTCTGGCCGGGCTGGTCCCCTTCTTCGGATTGGCCCTGCTTTCGCTTTCGGGCGAGGCCTGGGCGCGGCCGCCGCTGCTTCTCTACGGCGCCACCATCCTGTCCTTCCTTGGCGCCATCCACTGGGGCGCCGTCCTGCGGGCCCCCGAGAGCGAGGCGGGCTGGGACTGGCCCCGGCTGACCCTCGGGGTGCTGCCGCCGCTCCTGGCCTGGGTCGCGCTGCTGCTGCCACCCTATTGGACAGCCGTCCTGCTCATCCTCGG
Source organism: Roseomonas gilardii subsp. gilardii (assembly GCF_023078375.1). Classification (NCBI taxonomy): domain Bacteria; kingdom Pseudomonadati; phylum Pseudomonadota; class Alphaproteobacteria; order Acetobacterales; family Roseomonadaceae; genus Roseomonas; species Roseomonas gilardii. The sequence continues at coordinate 2,968,110 of NZ_CP095554.1, forward strand.
CCTGATGCTCACCGTGATCGTGGAATCCTGGGCGGCGCGCTTCCATGCCGTCGCGCCGCGAAGCTGGCTCCGCCTGCGCTGGCTCCTGTCGATTGGTGCCTCCGCCTCGCTTTTTCTGAGTGGATTGCTTCTATTGTGAGATTGATTCCATAATTTGAAACGTTCATACTGCGGTCCCAACCCGCTTCGCTCCTTTGGAGGTCCCATGCCGGATGCCGAGGTGATCCCCTTCCCCGTCACCCCCATGCGGCGTCTCGAAAGCGCCCTGCAGAATCTGGTCAAGGCACAGGAGGAGCAGCGCCGGGCCGTCCAGGCTTTCCAGGATTCCGTCGCTCAGCTCCGCACCCAGACCACCCTGCTGCGCGAGAGCGTCCGGGATTTCGACGAGGAGCTGCGGCAGCTCGGCCAGGAGGCGCGGCGGGCCCATGCCGCCGCCCTGACACTGGAACATACCGCCGGGCGCCTCTGAGGCCCGGGTCCCGGGCGCCCGTTTCCCCAGAAATTCCCGCACCTTGGTGTGGCGCCATCCGGGCGGGGATGACTCCCTTGCGTCCCGGGCTTATCTCGGTGCTGGAAGCGTTGTTCCACGAGGTGTGCCCTGCCATGCGCCATCCCCTGATCGCCCAGCTCGAAGCCGCCCGGATCGTGCCCGTGGTGCGCACCCATGACACCGCGCATGCGGCCAAGGCGGTCGCCTGGCTGCGCGAGACGGGGATCACCGTCTTCGAGATCACCATGACCGTCCCGGGCGCGGTGGACCTGATCCGCGAGCTTTCGGCGGAGCCGGGCCTGCTGGTCGGCGCCGGCACCGTGCCGGATGCCGCCACGGCCGAGGCCTGCCTCGCCGCCGGCGCGCGCTTCATCGTGGCGCCCTGGGTCGATTCCAGCCTTGCCCCGCCCTGCCGCGAGGCCAATGCCTGCCTGATGCTGGGCGCCGTGACGCCGACCGAGGTGCGCGCCGCCCTGGCCGCCGGGACGGATGTGGTGAAGGTCTTCCCCGCCGCTTCCGCTGGCGGTCCCGGCCATGTGAAGGCGCTCCGCTCCGTCTTCCCACAGGTCACCTTCTGCCCGACCGGTGGCGTCGATGCGCGCAACGCGCCCGACTACCTGGCGGCCGGCGCGGGTTTCGTCGGCATGGGCGGCAAGCTCGTGGACGAATCCCTGATTGCCAAGGGCGACCGCGCGGCGGTGCAGGACGCCGCTCGCGCCGCGCTCGGCATCGTCCAGGTCTGACGCGCATGGCCGCCGAACTCCTCTGCCTGGGCGAGCCGATGTGGGAGCTCAACCAGCAGTCCAAGGCCACCGACGGCCGCCCACTCTATCTGGAAGGCCATGGCGGCGATGCCTCCAACGCCGCCATCGCTGCCGCACGCGCCGGGGCCTCGGTGGGCTTCCTGGGCGCCATCGGCCAGGACCGCCCAGGCGACAGCTTCATGGCGCTCTGGCAGGGCGAGGGCATCGACACCTCCACCGTGCTGCGCAGCCCCGAGGCGCCGACCGGTCTCTACATCGTCACGCATGGCGAGACGGGGCACGAGTTCACCTATTACCGCAGCGGCTCCGCCTCCGCCCGCTACCGCCCGCAGGACCTGCCGGAAGAGGCGATCCGCGCCGCGAAGGTCCTGCACCTGACCGGCATCAGCCTGGCGATCTCCTCCAGCGCCTGCGACGCCGCGCTGCGCGCCGCCGAGATCGCGCGGGAGGCCGGGGTGAAGGTCTCGGTGGACACCAATCTCCGCCTGCGCCTCTGGCCGCTCGTCCGCGCCACGGCGATCATCCATGCGGCCATCGAGCGGGCCGATATCGCCCTGCCCTCCTATGACGACGCGACGCATCTCACCGGGCTGGAAGACCCCGACGCCATCGCGGATTTCTACCTGAATCTCTGCCCTCTGGTGCTGCTGAAGCTCGGCAAGGACGGCTCCATCGTCGCGACGCGGGACGGCCGGACCCGCATCCCCGGCCGGCCGGTGAAGGCCGTGGATGCCACCGGCGCGGGCGACACCTTCGCCGGCAATGTCCTGGCACGGATTCTGGCCGGCGACGGGCCGGAGGAGGCGACGCGCTATGCCAATGCGGCCGCGGCGCTCTCGACCACCGGCTATGGCGCGGTTGCCCCGATGCCAAGGCGCGAGGATGTGCTGGCCTTCCTGAAGCAAGGCTGAAGCCGGGGGCGCCGCCCCGGGGAAGCATCAGCCGTCGCGCAGGCCTTCCAGCCGGTGCCGCAACGCCATGTCGTGGGGCAGCAGTTCCACCGCGGCGGCACAGGCCAGTTCCGCCTCCACCGGGCAGCCTCCTTCCTCGAAGAGCCGGCTGAGATGTGCCTGGAGCCCGCCATTCCGGGCGGCGCGGGCCATGGCATCCGTCAGCGCCGCCTCGGCCTCCCGGCGGAAGCCCGGCTCCTCCAGCAGCGCCGCCAGCGGCAGGAGGTCGCCGCCATGCCGCGCGATTTCCGCGGCCACGTCGTTCACCACGGACCAGGGCTGGATGCCCGGGCGCAGCAGCCCCGGCGCGTTCTCCAGCAGCAGGTTCAGCTCCTCGTTGGCGCTGCCGGGCCCCTGCCAGATCAGCGCGTTCTCCGGCTGGCCGACCAGGCTCAGCGCCGCCGCCAGGAAGGAGGCACGCCGGTTGCCCAGCGCCTGCAGAGCCCGCCCCATGAGCAGCAGCCGCCCGCTCATCCCGATGCCATCGGGCGCCGGCAAGTCCTGCCGCGCCAGGGCCAGGGCGCGCCGCGCATCCCCGGCCTGGAACGCCTCGTCGGCCTCCAGGGTCCGCAGCACATAGGCGGCCTGGGGCCCGAGCGGCGGCGGGCCGGCGGCAGCTTCCCGCAGCACCGCCACCACCTCCTCCGCCGACAGCAGGCCATCGGGCGCGAGGCCGAGCTGGGAGGTCATGGGCCGCACTGTCAGCCCCGCCCCGACCAGCCAGTCATGCAGTTCCCCATGGACCTCGCGCCAGCTTCCCTCCGTCACCTTGCGAAAGGCGTGCAGGAAGAACCCCGCATAGATATCCAGCGCCACGCTGGACCCCGCGGCGAGCTGGTCGCCCGCGGCGCCCTCGCGGAAATGGTCGGTGAACAGGTCGCGCGGCCCGCCGGACAGCAGGAGCGGCAGGTCCAACCGGTGCAGCGCCTTGTCGGGGCGGAGCCGCAGCACGGCGTCGAAGCGCCGGCCCTGCTCCTCCTCCAGGTCGCGCTTCATCACCCCGGCCTGGAAGACCTTGTAGAACTGCCGCAGCGTATAGGGGTCGGTGCCGTGCGGAGCCCCGTCGGGATGGCGCTGGCGGTTTTCGTAAAAGCTGAAGGGAAAGGCATCCTCGATATGGATGCGCGCCGGACCGACCGCCGCCTCGATCGCCTCCCGGGTCACGGTCTCGCTTTCCGCCCGGCGCGCCAGATGGCGGCGCAGCGCGGGGAAGACCTCGAAGAAGCGCTGCGACTTCCATTCCGCCGGGAGAGCACGCAGCAGGCCCGGCGGCAGCACGAGATCCAGGCGGCTGGCATTCATCGGTCCGCTGACCTTGGCCCCACGCTCGCGCCAGGTGGCGACGACCACGCTCACCTCCGCCTGCTCCCGCAAGGCATGGAGCCAGCCGAGCCCTCCCTCGAAACGGCGCATCTGACCGCTGAGGCATACGCAGATCCTCGGCCGCGCCGCAGTCGTCCCCACCCTGTATCACCCTTCACGAAAGGCCCCGGTCGCCTCCGACAGGTTCCGGGTTGACCAGCCCCGCGGCACTGCATCGACGGCGGAAGTCCTGTCGTTTTGGGTGTCCTTCGGAAAACATCAAGACCGCGCCGGGCGCATCATCCCTCCGATGCCGCCGCCGGGGGCTTACGCCATCCCGCAGCCGGCACCATCTTCCCTGGGTGAGCAAGTTCGTCGGACGGGCACTGGGGCCGGATGGCCAGGTGGCCCATGCCCTTCCCTTCACCCCCGGACCATCCCGCCCGTCCCGCCCCGCGTGTTGCTGGCGGCCTGGGACAGCGCGCGGGAGGGAGCGGCCCTTGGCCTGCGCGGCCCCGAGCGCGCCCTGTTCTTCGCCAGCGAAGGCCCGGTGGCACCACCGGATTCGGTGCGGCTGGACCTGTCCGATCCCGATGCGCGCTGCTGGGCGGAGGCGATCGACCTGACGCTCGGCCTCGGCACCGTGTCAGGCATGGCGGTGCTGCTGCGGCTCCTGGCATTGCTGGATGCCATGGGGCGCCTGCCCTGGCTGCGCGGCATGTTCGAGATCAGCGCCGGCGAGACCGAGCTCCATCCCGCCCTCCTCGCGGCGGCGGCGGAACTCCCCCTGGACCCGGCCGCCAGACTGGACGAAACCAGCCTGCGGCGCCGACTCTCACGGCTGCCGGCCGGAGCCCGTTCATGAACCACCGATTCCTCGTCCTCACCCTTCTTCTTCCCATCCTGGGGGCCTGTGCCAGCGCGCCGGAGCGCAGCAGCGACCAACGCCAGGACGAGGCGAGGCTGGCCGCCTGCCGCCGCGATGCCGAGCGGGCCATCCTGTTCCGCGACCGCGGCCAGACCATGCGAAATGACGAGTTGGATGCGAGTTCCGGCGTGCAGAGCTATCTGGGCATCCGCAACCAGACGGACCGCCTGGGCGCGACCTTCGAGCGCAACCGCATGGCTGCCGCCTGCGCCCGCGACACCGCACCGGATGCCGCCGCTCAGGGCCAGGCCACTCCGGCTCAGCCAGGCGCAGCGCCCGCCGCGCGCTGAGCCGGCCGGGCGGGGGCCCCGCACTTTCCCCCCATGAGTTCTCCCATGATTTCTCCCATGATTTCTCCCATGATTTCCCTGGGCGCTGATCTGCTCTAGGACACCTTCCGTCCCGACCACGAGACGAGGAGAGGCTCCGCGATGAGCAAGATCAACCGCCACGGCAACAACCCGGTGCTGTCCAACGCCGTCGAGTACCACAACTTCGTGTTCCTGGCCGGCGTCACCGCCGACGACCTTTCCCAGGACGTGGTCGGCCAGACCAGGCAGGTCCTGGCCCGGATCGATGAGCTGCTGGAAGTGTACGGCACCGACAAGACCCGCCTGCTCCAGGCTCAGGTCTGGCTGAAGGACATCCGCGACCGCGACGCCCTGAACAAGGAGTGGGTGTCGTGGCTGCCGCAGGGCGGTGCGCCGGTCCGCGCCTGTGTGGAGGCCAACATGGCCGACCCGCGCCACCTCGTGGAAATCATGATCACCGCCTGTCGCTGAGGTGGTGGCGCGGCGATTCAGCCGCGTGAATCGCTGTGGCGGCAGTGCCGCCACAGTGTGACTTTGGCAGCGTTGCCACGGATGACATAGGACTATCTTCTCTATCGGCATGACCTGCGAGCTATGCCCCTGACAAATCACACCAATTCCGCCCACACATTGCTGTCACGGATTGGCGAGGACGAAACCCTCCGGTACCGCCTCCGCACCGGCATCTGCGATGCCGGTTCCTGGGTGGGGCCAGGATTAGCAATGGGTTACCGGCTTAGCTTACCAGCCCGTGGGGGGGTCATGCGGTTCAGGTCTTCGGCGATCACTGTCACGGCGCTCTGCGGGGCGCTGGTCCTTGCCCTTCCGGGCGGTGCGGAAGCGGCTCAGCAGAAGGGCGCGAAAGCCTCCCGCCACGGCGCCACGGCGCATGTCTCCAAGACCCTGAGCGCCACACCGAACTTCCGCAGCGCGTCGCTGAAGGCGCGGTCCTCCCGCGGCTATGACGGCACGGTCCGCAACGCGATGTTCACCGGCAGCATCTCCTGCGTCCCCTATGCCCGGATGGTGTCCGGCATCCAGGTCACCGGGAATGGCTACCAGTGGTGGGGCAATGCGGCGGGTCTCTATGAGCGTGGCCAGCGCCCTGAGCCTGGCTCGGTCCTGGCCTTCCGCTCCTCGGGCGGCATGCGCCTCGGCCATGTGGCGGTGGTGCAGCGGATCGTGAACAGCCGCGAGATCGAGATCGAGCACGCGAACTGGGAAGGCCCCGGCATCCGCAAGGGCACGGTGATGCGCAACGTCTCGGTGATCGACGTTTCCCCGCGCAACGACTGGACCGCGGTGCGGGTGCAGATCGGCCGCAGCGAAGAGAGCTTCGGCCGCGTCTATCCGACCTACGGCTTCATCCACAACCGCCCGATCGGCGCCTCGCCGCGCATCAACTACGCCCGTTCCCAGGGCTTCGAGGAAGTGGCCGAGGCACCGGCCTCGAACCGCCCGCTGGACATCACGGTGCGCAACACGGGCCGCTGACGCGCGGCCAATCCGTGTCCCTTTAAGCTTCGTCTTCCCTCAGCCGGGGCGTTATCCTTCGGAAACTCTTGTGCCGGCACCGGTGTTGCCGGCCCATCGGCTTTCAGGAGGACAGGCATGAGCGGAACAGCGCCCGACGAGACCCCGGCTGGCGGCGTGGGCATCACCCAGATTCATGAGATCCTGTCCTCCCTCATGGGCGGGCGAACGGACAGCGCTGGCGTGCAGGAGCTGGTGGGCCGGCTGCGCCAGGGCGGCATGGAAAGCCAGGTCGAATCCTGGGTCGGCACGGGCGAGAATCAGCCCGCCGACGGCACCTCCATCGAGCGGGCCTTCGGCAGCTCCACCATCGACAACGTCGCCTCCCGCTTCGGGATGACGCGCGACCAGCTCGTCAGCCTGCTGGTCATGGCGTTGCCGCTGGTCCTCGACCACCTCACCCCGAAGGGCCGGGTGCCGGCCAACGATGCCGAGATGCCCTCCGGCGGGCTGCAAGGCGGCCTGGGCGGCATTCTCGGCCGTGCCCTGGGCGGCCTCGGCGGCGGAAGTGCCTCCGGCCAGGGCGGCTCCTCGGCCGGGGATATCGTGGGCGGCCTCCTGCGCTCCGTCCTGGGTGGCCAGCGCGGAGCCTGAGAACCGTTCCGGCCGGTGGAGCCTCGAAGCAGGCTCTCCGGCCGGAGCCCTTCACTCCTGGCGCGGACTGCCCTGCGGTTCCGGCGCGCCAGGGGATGCGGCAGCGGATGGCGCACCGCTTCGGGGCGGGACCTTGGCCGCGATCAGCGCGCGGCGGATCTCCGCCTCGGCCTTCTCCAGCTCGGCCGCTGCCGAAAGGCGCCGGTTGCGCCCTTCCTCGGCGATCCGCAGCGAATCCTCGATCGTGCCGATCAGCGCCGCGTTCGCCTGCTTCAGCGCATCCATGTCCACCACGCCGCGCTCGATCTCGCCCCGCACCTGGGCATTGCCCTGGCGCAGCGCCTCGGCATTTGCGGTGAGGAGCTTGTTGGTCAGGTCGGTCGCCGCCTGGAGCGCCCCGCCGGCCTCCCGCATCCGCTGGATCGCCAGCGCCTGGGCGAGCTGCGCCCGCCACAGCGGCACGGTGTTGGCGAGCACCGAATGGATCTTGGCCGCCAGCGCCTTGTCGTTCTCCTGGATCAGGCGGATGCCCGGCAGGGCCTGCATGGCGATCTGCCGCGTCAGCCGCAGGTCGTGGATGCGCCGGTCCAGCTCGTCCCGCGCCGCGCGCAGGTCGCGGAGGCGCTGTGGCGCCAGCGGGTCCTTGGCGACCTCCACCTCCCATTCCGCCTTCGGCACCGTCTCGGTATCCGTGCGGTGCAGCACCTGCTCGCCGGCCTCGATGTGCTCCGCCAGGGAGTGGAACCATTCCAGCGTGGCGCCGTAGAGCCGCTCCAGCCGCTCCACATCCTCCATCAGCCGGGTGCGGTGGCCCTGCAACAGGTCGCCCGCCGCCTCGACCTGCCCGCGCACGCTCTCATAGCGTTGCAGGATGCCGACCGTGCCGCTGCTGGCGCGGCCCATCAGCCGGGACAGAAGACCGGGCTTCTCCTCGCCGCCGCCGGGATCGAAACCGCGCAGATGCGCGAGCAGGCCGGACAGCGCATCCCCCGCCTGCCCGGTCGCATCGTTGCGGGAGGCACCGAGCATGGCATCCGCCGCCGCCGTGGCCTGGCGCTGCGCCTCCTGCCCGAAGCGGAGGATCGAGGAGGCGTCGCCCAGGTCGATCTGCCGCGCCAGCTCCGCCGCGCGCGCCGACGCCATGCGCTGCTGCGTTTCCAGTGGTTCGCTCATGCCACCCCCTCTTCCCGAAGCCTCTGCCGCAGCACCGTCACCTGCACGTCCAGCGCTTCGGTCTCGGAGGCACGCAGCCGTTCCGCCGCCTGCGCGGCCGCGCGCTCCACATCCGACATCGCCGCCGTCAGTTCGCGCGGCGCGACGGCGCCGGCGGATAGCCTCTGGGCGATGCGCTCCAGCCCGTCCAGCCCCAGCACCAGCAGGTTGCGCGCCTGCCCGGCCATGGAGGGACGCAGCGCCATCTCCCGCAGCAGCCCGCGCAGCGCCGCCACCGCCCCGGCCAGCCGCGCATCCGTGCCCTCCAGCACCGAAAGGCGGCGGGCGAAGGGCTCCAGCCCGGCATCGCCCAGATAGGGTTCAGGCGGTTCCTCACGCAGCCCCTCATAGGCGAGGCGCAGCCCATAGGCCGCCGCCAGAGCGAGCAGAACGGCCCCCACCGTGCCGGTGCCGCCCGCCAGCGCCGCCGCGAAGCCGACACCCAGACCCAGCGCGGCCATGGCCCGCCGCCGGTCGCCATGCTTCGCGCGGCGCAGCAGGGCCACGGTCAGCCCAGTGCCCGCCAGACCGGCGAGCAGGCCGAGGATGGTCCGCGACTGGCCGCTCGCCAGGGCCAGCAGCAGCGCCGGCAGCATGGGCAGCGCCATGACCGGCAGGGCGAGGCCGCGCAGGGCCTTGCGATAGGTCTCGGGGAGCATCAGCGGGGCGCCATCAATGGAAGATGCGGATGATGGCCTGGACCAGGGTCAGCACGGACACGAGCCCCAGACTGGCCAGCATCAGCGCCGCCCCGGCGATCCGGCGGGCGGGAACCTGGAAGGGCCTGACGGCCGGGAGTGGGCGGTTCGGAGTCATTGCAGCGGAAAAGATGCGGCCCCCTGCCCCTCTCTTCAAGCGGTGGAGGGCCGCCCCGGCCCTCCGGCCACTCAGCGCCGCTGCGCCCGCGGGTCCAACGCGTCGCGCAGCCCGTCGCCGAGCAGGTTGAAGCTCAGCACCACCAGGAAGATCGCCAGCCCGGGGTAGATCGCCATCCAGGGCGCCTGGCTCAGGAAGCGCTGCGCCGCGTTCAGCATGGAGCCCCAGGAGGGCGCCGGCGGCTGCTGCCCCAGGCCGAGGAAGGAGAGCGAAGCCTCGGCGATGATGGCCTCCGCGATGGCCAGCGTCGCCTGCACCAGCAGCGGCGGCACGATGTTGGGCAGGACATGCACCACCGCCGTCCGCCAGGGCGGGTTGCCCAGGGCACGCGCCGCCTCCACCCATTCGGTGGCCTTGGCCTCCATCGCCATGCCGCGGGCCAGACGCACGAAGATCGGCGCGGCGGAGATGGCGATGGCCAGCATCGCATTCTCCAGCGCCGGACCGAGAAAGGCGGCGAGCGCGATGGCCAGGATCAGGAAGGGCACCGAGAGCATCGCATCGGTGATGCGGGAGATCAGCGCATCCACCCAGCCGCCCGCGAGCCCGGCCAGCATCCCCAGCGGCACGCCCGCCAGCAGCGCCGCCGCCACGGAAAGCCCGCCGGCCATCAGCGAGGCCCGCGCGCCCCAGAGGACCCGGGACAGCACGTCGCGCCCGTTCTCGTCCGTGCCGAACCAGTGCGCCAGCGAAGGCGGCTTGCGGATCAGCGACCAGGAGGTGGCGGTCGGGTCATAGGGCGCGACCAGCGGTGCCAGCAGCGCCACCAGCACGAAGAGCACGATCACGGCGAGGCCGAAGACCGCCAGCCGGTGCCGCAGGAAACGGCGCACCGCGCGCCGCCCCGGGCTGTCGCGGCGCGCGGCGGCGGGGTTCGCGGCGGCGCGCGGGCCTCGGGTGGCAGCCCTGCTCATGCCGCGCGCAGCCGGGGATTGATGAGCATGTAGAGCAGGTCCGAGAGCAGGGAGAGCAGCACGAAGATCACCGCCGTCACCACCACGACGCCCTGCACCACCGGGTAGTCGCGGTTGAAGACGGCATCCACGATCAGCTTGCCGAAGCCGGGAATGGTGAAGATCTGCTCGGTCAGCACCGCGCCCGCCAGCAGCTTGCCGAGCTCGATCGTGCCCAGCGTCACCACCGGGATCAGCGCGTTGCGCAGCGCGTGCTTGCCCACCACCACCCGTTCCGGCAGGCCCTTGGCGCGGGCGGTGCGGACATAGTCCTGCCCCAGCGCGCCGAGCATGGCGGCGCGGGTGTGGCGCATCAGCACGCCGGCGATGGAATTGCCCAGCACGAAGGCCGGCATGATCGTGGTGGCGAGCGACTGCCGCCAGTCCTCGGTCAGCGGCACATAGCCGGAGGGCGGCAGCCAGCCGAGCTGCACGCTGAAGAGCAGGATCATCATGATCCCCAGCCAGAAGTTCGGCGTGGAGATGCCGGCCAGGGCCAGCCCGTTGGCGATCCAGTCCGCCGGCCGGTCGCGCTTCACCGCGGAGAGCACGCCGAGCGGCACGCCGATGGCCACCGCGATGACGAAAGCCATGACGCCGAGTTGCAGCGTCACCGGCAGCTTCTGCAGGATCAGCTCCGTGACCGGTTGCCGGATGCGCCAGGAGAAGCCGAGATCGCCGTGCAGCAATCGGAAGAGCCAGGCGAGGTACTGCTCCCAGACCGGGCGGTCGAGCATCAGCTCCGCCCGGATCTGCGCCAGCACCTCGGGATCGCCCCGCTCCTCCCCCGCCATGATCAGGGCGGGGTCGCCGGGCATGAGCTGCTGCAGGCCGAAGACGAGGAGACTCAGGATCAGCAGCGTGGGGACGACCTGCCCCAGGCGCCGCAGCAGCCAACCGAACATCGCCCGGCTTTACGAGAGCGTCAGGTCCTGCACCCGGACCAGCCCGTCCGGATGGGGCCTGAAGCCGCCGACACGGCTGGCATGAGCGGCGATGTTCTTGATATACCAGAGGTAGGAACGCGCCTGATCCTTGTCCACCGCCTGTTCCCAGAGCTGGCGGTACAGGTCCTTGCGCCTGTCCTCGTCCAGCTCCTGCCGCTGCGCATCGAGGATGCGGTCGGTCTCGGCATTGCTGTACCGGCCGTCGTTCTGCGGCCCCCGGCTGTGCAGGAAGGCCCAACTGTTGCCGTCCGGGTCGGGGCGGCCCGACCAGCCGCTGAGATAAAGCTGGAACTCGCCCCGCACCGCGGCGGTGAGGCCGGAGGCGAATTCCACCGCCTTGATCCTGAGGTCGAAGCCCGCCTCGGCGGCCATGGACTGCATCACCTCGGCCACCTGCCGTGCCTCGGGGTTGTTGGCGACCATGATCTCGACGGCGAGCGGCGTCTGCACGCCGGCCTCCTTCAGCAACTGCTTCGCGCGGGCGACATCCCGCGTTGTCACCTTGCGCGCGGCGACGTGGTAGGGCGAGCTGGGCGCCACGGCCTGGGTGGCGGGGGTGAACATCCCCTCATAGACCACCTGGATGATGGCCTCGCGGTCCAGCGCGAGATCGAAGGCCCGGCGCACGCGGGCATCCTGGCCGATCGGCGTCTTCCCCTGTTCGCCATTGCCGATGTTGTAGGTGATGCCCCAGTAGCCGAGCCCGTCCGTGGCCGCGACCCTGAGGTTCCGGTTCCCCTGCACCTCCTTCACATCGGTCGGCGCGATGCTTTCCACGAAGTCGAGCGTGCCGGAGCGCAGGTTGGCGACACGCACCGTGCTGTCCACGATCACCTGATAGGTGATGCGGTCCAGGTGGATGCGCTTCGCGTCCCAGTAGTCCGGGTTACGCTCGACCACGATGCGGTCCTGCGCCACGCGCTCGACGAAGCGGAAGGGGCCGGTGCCCACGGGCTTCGCGCCGAAATCCTTGCCCGCCGCCTCGGCCGCCTTCGGCGAGACGACCATGCCGGCGCGGTCGGTGAGTTGCGACAGGAAGGCGGCGGAGGGCTCCTTCAGCCGGATGCGGACGGTCCTCGGGTCCACCACCTCGGCGGTCTCCATCGTGCCGATCTCGCCGCGGCGGAAGGAGCCCTGCATGGTCAGGTGGCGCATCAGCGAGTAGCGCACCGCCTCCGCATCCATCGCCGTGCCGTCATGGAACTTCACCCCCTCCCGCAACGGGATCAGCAGCGTCCTCGGGTCTTCCCAGTGATGGCCGGTGGCGAGCTGCGGCACGATCTCCAGCTTCTCGTCCACGTCGAAGAGCTTGTCGAAGAGGCTGGCGAAGACGATGCGCCCCATCAGGGAGCGCGCGAGAGTCGGATCGAGGATATCCGGGTCCTCGCGCAGGCCAAGTCGGAAATGCCTCGCCCCCTGGGCCGCGGCGGGACGCGCAGCCGGCGAGGCGGCGGCCAGGGCGCCGAGGGCCAGCGGCGCGAGGCCGCGCCGGGTGATGACAGGATTCATGCGGCGTCTCCCGTGACGTCGGTGCGGTCGAAGAAGCGTTGCAGCCGGGCCTGCCGGTCGCCCGTGGCCCGGCGCTCGCGCAAGGGCAGGACCGGCGGCAGCCCGTTCTGGAAATGGCAGGCCGTGCGGCGCAGGGAGGCTTCGGTGGCCCCCATCAGCGCCGGGTCCTCCAGCGCGCAGATCTCCTTGGCATGCGGGCAGCGGGTGTGCAGCCGGCAGCCGGAGGGCGGCGCGAGCGGGCTCGGCAGGTCGCCCGGCAGCGGCGCGCCGCCGCCGGTGCCGGGCACGGAGGCCAGAAGCGCCCGCGTATAGGGATGGCGCGGATCGTCGAAGATCGCCTCGGCCGGCCCTTCCTCGACGATGCGGCCGAGATACATCACCGCCACCCGGTCCGCGACATGGCGCACGACGGCGAGGTCGTGGCTGATCAGCACGAAGCTCAGCCCCAGCTCGCGGATCAGCGCCTGCAGCAGGTTCACCACCTGCGCCTGCACGGAAACGTCCAGCGCGCTCACCGGCTCGTCGCCCACGATCAGCTTCGGCCCGCTGGCCAGCGCCCGGGCGATGGCGATGCGCTGGCGCTGCCCGCCGGAGAATTCGTGCGGCCAGCGGTCGGCATGCTCGGGCCGCAGCCCGACGCGGGCGAGCAGTTCCTCCATCCGCGCGCGGCGCCGCTCCTTCGGCAGGAGGCGATGGATGCGCAGCGGCTCCTCCACCGCCTGCCCCACCGTCATGCGCGGGTCGAGGCTGGCATAGGGGTCCTGGAAGATCATCTGCATCCAGCGCCGCTGCTGCCGCAGGCGCCGCCGGCCCATGCGGGTCAGATCCTCTCCGCCGAAGCGGACGATGCCGGCATCCGGCTTCTCCAGCCCCAGCATCAGCCGCCCCAGCGTGGACTTGCCGCAGCCGCTCTCGCCCACCACGGCCAGCACCTCGCCCGCCGCCACCGAGAGCGAGACGCCGTCCACCGCATGCACGGCGCCACGCCGCTGCCCCAATGCGCCGCGCACGGGGAAATGCCGCACCACGCGGTCGAGTTCGAGCAGGGTCTCGGTCATGCGGCGTCCAGGAACTGATCCAGCGGCGTGCGGTGGCAGGCGGCCCGATGGCCGCCGCCAAGGTCGAGGAGAGGCGGCGTCAGGTCGCAGGCGGCGATGCGGAAGGGGCAGCGCGGCGCGAAGCGGCAGCCGGGCGGCGGCGCCATCAGATCGGGCACCGTGCCCTCCACCGTCGCCAGCCGGCCACCGCGCGGCCCGTCCAGCCGCGGCGCGGCGCCGAGGAGGCCGACCGTGTAGGGATGTTGCGGCGTGCCCAGCACCTTCGCCGCCGGCCCCTGCTCGGCGATGCGGCCGGCATACATCACCACCACCTCATCGGCATGGTCGGCGACCACGCCCAGGTCATGCGTCACCAGCAGAACCGCCGTGCCGGTCGCGGCGCGCATCTCGTCCAGCAGCGCCAGGATCTGCGCCTGCACCGTGACGTCGAGCGCCGTGGTCGGCTCGTCGGCGATCAGCAGGCGCGGCTGGCAGGCGAGCGCCATGGCGATCATCACGCGCTGCCGCATCCCACCCGAAAGCTGGTGCGGATACTGCGCCACGCGCCGCGCCGCATCGGGGATGCGCACGGCGTGCAACGCCCGCACCGCCGCCTGCGCTGCCTCCCGCCGCCCCATGCCGCGATGCTGGCGCAGCGCCTCGGCCACCTGGTCGCCCACGGTGAAGGCGGGGTTCAGGCTGGTCATCGGTTCCTGGAAGATCATCGCCATGGCACCCCCGCGCAGGCGCCGCTTCTCCTCCGCCGGCAGCTCGGCGATCTCGCGCCCCTCCAGCCGGATCGTCCCGCTCAGCCGCGCCGTTTCCGGCAGCAGGCCCATCACCGCCAGCGAGGTGACGGACTTGCCGCAGCCGCTCTCCCCCACCAGCGCCACGGTGCGCCCCGCCGGCACGGAGAAGGAGATGCCGTCCAGCACGCCCAGCGGCCCGCGCTCGGTGGCGAAGCTGAGGGAGAGGCCGATGACCTCCAGGGCCGGAACCGGGACCGGGCCGCCGCTCACGCCCGATTTGCCTTCGCGATGGCCGCGTTCAGCACGGCGCGGTCGAAGACGCCGGGGTGGTCCCGCCCCTGTTCGTCCCGCCCGGCCATGAAGCGGCGGAACTGCGCGAAATGCTCGCCGGAGACGGCATGCAGGCGCCGCAACTCGGCCAGCGGGTCGGGATGGTCGTCCACGCGGATATCCAGGTCGGGATAGGGATCGCGGCTGGCCACGACCAGCGCCGCGGATTGCCGCCCTCGCTTGTCGCCGCCCTCCGCCTGCCCGGCCTCCAGCGCCAGCAGCAGACGCTCCGCCATGGGCCGGCCGGCGCTGGCCAGGAAGGTGTCGCGCGTCGCCTCCACGACGCGCGGGCCGGCCAGCATGTTGCCGGCCACCGAGACATCCGGCCCCGCCACATGCCCCGCCCAGCCCACGCAGCCGCTTCCGGTATGCCGGGCGCTGCCGCCATCGTTCGCCCCCGGGGCCGCCGACAGGATGTGCAACTGCCTCGCCTCGCGTCCCGGATCGGCGGCGATCACGGCGGCCAGCACCTCCCCGGCGCCGCCGCCGGCCCGCAGCCCGTCCAGCGCCTTTTCGCGCAGCATGGGATTCACCAGCGCCTGGCTGGCGACCGCGCCGACGCGCCCTTCCACCCGCAGGCAGAGCGCGCCGACAGCGAAGAATTTGGTGGCCACCGCCGCGCCGAGCTCGCCGGTCTCGGGATCGCGGGCCAGGATGCTCCAGGTCATGCCATCAGGTTTGCACGCGCCATGCCAGGAAGGGCAAGACACCACCATGCGCGGCAGGCGGGTTGAGGGAAGAATAATGTCGTTCTAGCATAGATTGTATGACCATGGCCCGCGTCGTGACCTTCGCTTTCAACGGCATCGACGCCATTCCCGTCGAGGTCCAGGTCCAGATCGCCGCCGGCCTGCCCGCCTTCAATCTCGTCGGCATGCCGAACAAGGCCGTGGCGGAGAGCCGGGAACGGGTGCGCGCCGTGCTGGCGGCGCTGGGCCTGGCACTGCCGCCCCGCCGCGTGCTGGTGAACCTCGCCCCTGCCGACCTGCTCAAGGAAGGCACGCATTTCGACCTGCCCATCGCCCTCGCCTTGCTGGCGGCGATGGAGGTGGTGCCGGCCGACGAACTCCAGGGCTTCGCGGCGCTCGGCGAACTGGCGCTGGATGGCGCCCTCACCCCGATTCCGGGCATCCTGCCCGCCGCGCTGGCGGCGGCGCAGGCCGAGCTGGGCCTGATCTGCCCCGCCTCCCAGGGGCCGGAAGCGGCCTGGGTCTCCTCCGCCGAGATCGTCGCCGCGCCGGACCTGCACCGCCTGATCGCGCATTTCACCGGCCGGCAACTCCTGCCCGCGCCGAAGCCACCCCTACCCGCCCCAGTCACCGCCGGTGCCCCGGCCCCCTGCCTGTCCGAGGTGCGGGGCCAGGAAAGCGCCAAGCGGGCGCTGGAGATCGCCGCGGCCGGCTTCCACAATCTGCTTTTCGTCGGGCCCCCAGGGGCCGGGAAATCCATGCTCGCGGCCCGCCTGCCGGGCCTGCTGCCAGACCTCTCGGCGCAGGAGGCGCTGGAGGTCAGCCTGATCCGCTCCGTGGCCGGGCTGCTGGAAGGCGGCCGCCTCAGCCTGCGCCCGCCCTATCGCGACCCGCATCACTCCGCCTCGCAGGCGGCGCTGACCGGCGGCGGCCCGCGCGGACGGCCGGGCGAGATCAGCCTGGCCCATCGCGGCGTGCTGTTCCTGGACGAGCTGCCGGAATTCCCGCGCCCGGCGCTGGAGGCGCTGCGCCAGCCGCTGGAAAGCGGTACCGTCTCCATCAGCCGCGCCAATGCCCATGTCTCCTATCCCGCCCGGGTGCAGCTCGTGGCGGCGATGAACCCCTGCCGCTGCGGCTATCTGGGCGAAGGCGGGCGCGAATGCGGCCGGGCGCCCCGCTGCGGCGAGGATTATCGCGGCAAGCTGTCCGGCCCGGTGCTGGACCGGCTGGACATGACCATCGCCCTGCAGCCGATCCCGGCGGGGGAACTGGCCCGTGCCCCGGCCGGGGAGCCCAGCGCCGTGGTCGCCGGCCGGGTGGCACGGGCGCGGGCGATGCAGGCCGAACGCTGGGGGCGGAACGGGCCGCGCACCAATGCGGAGGCCAGCCTCGATCACCTCAAATCCAGCCTCTCCGCCGAGGCGCTGGTCCTGGCCGAACGGGCGGTGGAGCGGCTCCGGCTGTCCAACCGGGGCTTTATCCGGATGCTGCGCGTGGCGCGCAGCGTGGCGGACCTCGCCAGCTCCGTGGCGGTCGGCCGGCCCCATGTGGCGGAGGCGCTGGCCTACCGCGCCCGCTGAGGCGGCGGGGCCGGACCGTTGCACCCGCCTGGCCGGGGGCGCAGAACATCAGCGACCGATACGGAGCCCTGGCCTTGAAGCTGCCCACCCTGCCCTTCACCCCCGTCCACTGGGATGCCCTGCCGGCCACCGAGCACAAGGGGGAGGCCGGCACCGCGCTGTGGCGCACGCTGAACAACGGCGAGGTGCGCATGCGGGTGGTGGAGTATTCGCCCGGCTATGTGGCGGACCATTGGTGCGACCGGGGCCACATCATCTACGTGCTGGAAGGCACGCTGAAGAGCGAGCTGAAGGATGGCCGCAGCGTCATCCTCACCGCCGGGCATGGCTACACCGTCTCGGATTTCGGGGACTCGCCGCACCGTTCCTCGACGGAGACGGGCGCGAAGCTCTTCATCGTGGACTGAATTTCAGTCGCCCAGCCGGAAGGCATCGGCGATGCGCCGCATCCGGCCCGCGCCATCCACCAGGATGACGTCGAAGCGGATGCCCGCGCCACCATGGCCGGGATGGGCGGCGAGCCAGGCTTCCGCCGCGGCCAGGAGCCGCGCGCGCTGCCGTGGCCCCAGGGCCAGCGCCGCGCCGGCGAGGTCCGACCTGGCCTTCACCTCGACGAAGGCGAGCAGACCCTCCCGCTCGGCGATCAGGTCGATCTCCCCCGCCGGCGTGCGCGCCCGCAAGGCCAGCACCGCCCAGCCCTCGGCCCGCAGCGCCTCCGCCGCCAGGGCCTCGGCCACCCGGCCCCTGGTCTCGGCCCGCCTCCGTCCTGCCTTCGGATCGGCGCAATCCTGGCGCAATCCGGCCGCCGTCCCATTTGGGCCGCATCCGTCCCGGTCCTGGACACAGCCTGTCGGAGTCCGCCTCATGCGTCGCCTCGTCCTCTGCCTCGCCCTTCTCGTCTCACTGCCGGCGGTGGCACAGGATAGCCTGAACGCGTCCCGTCCACAGGCCGCCCTCGCGAGGAAGCACATCGTGGCGGCGGCCCATCCCCTGGCGGCGGAGGCCGGCCTGGCCATGCTGCGGCAGGGCGGCAGCGCGGTGGATGCGGCGGTCGCGGTGCAGGCCATGCTCAGCCTCGTCGAGCCGCAATCCTCGGGCATCGGCGGTGGTGCGCTGATGCTGTACCGGAACGCGGCCGATGGCCGGATCACCGCCTGGGACGGGCGGGAGACCGCCCCCGCCGCCGCGCAGCCGGGCCTCTTCCTGCGCGACGGCCAGCCGATGCCCTTCCACGATGCCGTGCTCTCCGGCCGCAGCATCGGCGTGCCCGGTGCCATCGCCATGCTGGAGGCCGCCCACAAGGAAAGCGGGCGGCTGCCCTGGGCGAAGCTCTTCGAACCCGCGATCAAGGCGGCGCGGGAAGGCTTCCGCGTGTCCGCAAGGCTGGCTGGAGCGATCGCAGACGATGCCGACCGGCTACGGCGGAATCCCTCGACACGGGACTACTTCTTCTCCCCCGCACCCCTGGCGAATGACCCGGTGCCGCTGCCGGAAGGGACGGTGCTGCGCAACCCGGCCCTGGCCGACACGCTGCAGGCCATCGCTGACGGCGGCGCGGCGGCGCTGCTGCGCGGCCCCATCGCCTCCGACATCGCCGCAGCGGTGCGCAATTATGGCGAGGGCGGGCTGATGACCACCGACGACCTCGCCGGCTATGCGCCGAAGCGCCGGCAGCCCGTTTGCGGGCCCTATCGCCTCTATATCGTCTGCGGCTTCCCGCCGCCCTCCTCCGGCGGCGTGGCGGTGGCGCAGATCCTGGGCGTGCTGGAGCATTTCGACCTCCCCTCCCTCGATCCGCGCGGCGCCGAGGCGGCGCATCTCATCGCGGAGGCCGGGCGCCTCGCCTTCGCCGATCGCAACCAGTACCTGGGCGACAGCGACTTCCTGCCCGTGCCGCTGCGCGGGCTGCTGGACCCGGCCTACCTGACCCTGCGCGCGCAGGCGGTGGCGCCCGGGCGCGCCATGGCCCAGCCCGCCCCCGGCAACCCGAGCTGGCGCGACCCGAACGAGGTGCCCCTCTCCCCCATGCCGCCGCAGCCGGAGCATGGTACCAGCCAGGTGATCGTGGTGGACGATGCCGGGAACGCCCTGGCCATGACCACCACGGTGGAGGATGCCTTCGGCGCGCGGCTCATGGTCCGCGGCTTCGTCCTGAACAACGAGCTGACCGACTTCTCCTTCCGGCCGGAGGTGGATGGCCGGCCGGTGGCGAACCGCGTCCAGGGCGGCAAGCGCCCCCGCTCCTCCATGTCCCCCACCCTGGTCTTCGACCGCCAGGGCCGGCTGGTCGCTGCCGTGGGCTCCGCCGGCGGGGCGCGGATCATCGGCTATGTCACCCAGGCCCTGCTGGGCATGCTGGACTGGAAGCTCGACCCGCAGGCGGCGCTGGCCCTGCCGCATGTCGGCACGCTGGGCGGCGCGGTGGAACTGGAAAGCGGCACCGCCGCCGCCGGCCTCGCCCCGGCGCTCCAGGCCATGGGGCACACGGTGGATATCCGCCCGATGAATTCGGGCACCCAGGCGATCCGCGTGACCCCGGAGGGCATGATCGGCGGCGCCGATCCGCGCCGCGAGGGCGTGGCGCTCGGGGACTGATCCCCTGGAAACGGGCGACGCTCGGACCTCCGGCTTTCGCCGGGGTGGAGGATTCATGACATCCGCACCCCGGGTGTCCCGCTCCGGCCATGGCACCTGCTCCTGCCGGGCGCTCCCGGATGCCCGGCAGGAGTGCTTTTGCTGTTCCCGAACACCCCGGCCCCCCGGGACCGGCACGACAACCCGCCCGGGGGCCATCCGGGCGAGCAGGGAGAAAGCACATGTCCGCCCCGAACCTTTCGCGCCGCGACGTCCTGGCCCTGGCCGGGGGCTCGCTCGCCCTCCTGGGCGCACGCCCCGCCCTGGCGCGTGGCGCCACGCTGCATGTGGTCAGCTCCGGCGGTTTCGCCGCCGCCTATCGCGCACTGGCGCCGGGCTTCGAGAAGCGCAGCGGCGATCGCCTGGTGATCGGCTGGGGCCCCTCGATGGGGGACACGCATGACGCCGTGCCGGCCCGCCTGAAGCGCGGCGAGCCGCTCGATGTGCTGATCATGGTGGGCTACGCGCTCGACCAGCTGGCGAAGGAGGGCAAGGTGATCCCCGGCAGCCGCGTCGATCTCGCCCAGTCTGGCATCGGCGTGGCGGTGAAGGCCGGCGCGCCGCATCCCGCGATCGACAGCGTGGAGGCACTGAAGCAGGCCCTGCTGAACGCGAAATCCATTGCCTATTCCGACAGCGCCAGCGGCGTGTACATCCAGAACGAGATGTTCGCGAAGATGGGCATCGCCGATGCGATAAAGGGCAAGGCCCGCATGATCCCGGCCACCCCCGTCGGCGAGATCGTGGCGCGTGGCGAGGCCGAGATCGGCTTCCAGCAGCTCAGCGAGTTGAAGCCCATCGCCGGGATCGACATCCTGGGGCCGCTGCCGCCAGAGCTGCAGAAGATGACGGTCTTCTCCGCCGGCATGGTGCGGAGTTCGCAGCATCCCAGGGAGGCGGAGGCGCTGATCGCCTATCTCGCTTCGCCCGCCGCCGCCGGCGCCATCCGCGACAGCGGCATGGAACCCCTGGGCCAGCCCGACCGGCGCTGAACCCGACCGGCCTCCAGGCGCCCGGGGCTCTCGCCCGCTGGCACGGCCCGTGCTGACATGCCGGGGATCGGGCGCGCCGCCCCGGGAAACCGGGGCGGCGGCCACCTTTTTGCCAGCGGAGATGCCGCCATGTCCTCTCGCCGCGGGGCCCTCGCCCTGACCCTGCGCCTCGCCGCCGCCAGCCTGACCGGCGCGGCCATGCTCGCCTCCGCCCCCGCCGCCCAGGCCGACACGACCCTGCGCGTGGTGCTGATCAACGATCTCACCAGCCTCGACCCGGTCTTCTCCCAGGCGGCGGTGGTGCGGAACCACGGCTTCTTCGTCTACGACCAGCTCTTCGCCCTGGACAGCAAGGGCGTGCCGAAGCCGCAGATGGTGGACCGCTACACCGTCTCCGACGACCGCCTGACCTGGAGCTTCACCCTGCGCGACGGCCTGGCCTTCCATGACGGGCAGCCAGTGCGGGCGGCCGATGCCGTGGCCTCGATCAGGCGCTGGGCGCAGCGTGACGTGGTGGGCAAGGCCATGGCCGCCGCCACCGCCTCGCTCGACGCGGTGGACGAGAAGAGCTTCGAGCTGAAGCTCAGCCGGCCCTTCGCCCTGGTGCTGGAGGCGCTGGCCCGCCCGACCGGCTCCGCCCTTTTCGTGATGCCGGAACGCATCGCCCAGACCCCGGCGAACACCCAGATCACCGACGCCACCGGCTCCGGCCCCTTCATCTTCCGCAAGGAGGACTGGCGCGTCGGCGACCGCACCGTCTATGTCCGCAACCCCGCCTACAAGCCGCGCCCGGAGCCGGCGGACGGGCTGGCCGGGGGCAAGGAGCCCAAGGTCGACCGCATCGAATGGCTGGCCATGCCCGATGCCGCCGTCGCCGCCAACGCGCTGAGCAATGGCGAGATCGATTTCATCGAGCAGCCGCCGCCGGACCTGATCCCGCAACTGGAGCGCAACCGGCAGCTCACCGTGAAGCCGATCAACCCGGTCGGCTACATGGTCTGGCTGCGTCCCAACCACACGCAGCCGCCTTTCGACAACGAACGCGCGCGGCAGGCCCTGCTCCATGCCATCAGCCAGAAGGACGTGCTGGACGGCATGGGCATCCGCCCCACCGAGCAGGTGCCCTACTGCCCCGCCTATTTCATGTGCGGCACGCCACTGGAAACCGCCGCCGGGGCGCGGGGGCTGAAGGAGCAGGACCTGCCCCGGGCGCGGGAATACCTGCGCCAGGGCGGCTATGACGGCCGGCCGGTGGTCTTCCTGAATTCCACGGACCAGCCGCTGAACAACGCGGCGACGCTGGTGATGGCGGAGGCCCTCAAGCAGGCCGGGATGGATGTGGACGTGCCCTCCATGGACTGGGGCACACTCGGCCAGAGGCGCAACAAGAAGGAGGGCTGGAACCTTTTCGTCACGGTCGCCAATGCCTTCGACGCGGGCGACCCGCTGTCCAACTTCTACCTCGCCAGCCCCTGTGACGGCGGCCTGTCCGGCTGGCCCTGCGACCAGGA